>JAIRXC010000012.1 GCA_031268515.1 Propionibacteriaceae bacterium | reverse complement strand
CGGACGGCTATGCGGGCGTGGCCGCGCAAACGAGGCCGGAGCGCGCTCGGCCACCATAAGAGAGTCCGGCCGCCGGCTTGATAGGAAGGCAGTTTGGTCGTCCAGACGCGGTGGCCGTCGAAAAGGATTTCGGCCCGGGCGCCGGCGGGTGCGGCGGCACTGCGAAAGCTGAGCCAACGCCGATTAGCCCGTAGCGCTCGCATTCTTTTCTGCCCCCCGCGGCCCTGTAGTGTGGCGCCAGCCGTGCCGCCGGTTCAGTCTACGTGCAGCTCACGTCGAACGCCACAGCGGCCTCAATCCCTAAAGGAGAGGGCATGGGTTCGGCTTTAATCGGCCAGACAGGCTTCGTCGGTGGCAATATAGCTTTATCACACCGTTTCGACGCCTGCTTCAACACGTCCAACTTGGCCGAATTGGCCGGGCGGCGTTTCGACCTCGTCGTCTGCGCGGCCGGCCGAGCCGACGCCTATCGCATCAACCAGGCGGGAGAAGCCGACCGAGCCGAATTGGCCCGCCTCGTGGACAGTTTGTCGAAAACCCAGATCGGGCGGCTCGTTTTGATCTCGACGGTTTGCGTCTATCCGTCCGGCAGCCCAGACGAGACGGCCCCGCTCAGCCCGGCGGGCCTGCGGCCCTACGGCGCCAACCGCCTCTGGCTGGAGCGTGAACTCGGGCGGCGCTTCGAGACGCTTGTCGTGCGGCTGCCGCAGTTGTACGGGGCCCGGCTGCGCAAAGGCGTCGTGTTCGACCTGCTGGGGCGGCGCCGGATCGAGCACATCGACCCGGACGGGCGTTTTCAGCTCTACGGGCTGAGCCGGCTGTGGGCCGACATCGAAACAGCGTTGGCAGCCGGCTGGGACAGCCTCAACGCAGCGACGCCGCCGCTGCGCAACGGGGACGTGGCCCGCGCGGTCTTCGGGCTGGACATCGAAGGCCAAAAGCCCGCAGCCGGCGAACCGCCCTGGTACAGCCGGGACATGCGGACGGCGCACGCGGCTGGTTTCGGCGGCCCGGCTGGCTATCTCATGACGGCGGAACAGTCGTTGGCGGCGCTGCGGGACTACGCCACGGCGGCCGGCGGCGAACTGGCCGGCTCTTGACCCGCGAATCTCGTACAGCGGCCTCCTGGCAGCCGCTGGCGCTCAGGCCGGGCTGGCCATCCTTGGCCGCGGGTCTCGTACGGGAAAGGCCGTCGGACAGCGCAAAACTCATTACGGAGTCTGCGGCAATCGCCTAGACGCCCGTCAGCCCGGTGACCTGACGCCGGGCCAGCTCCGCCACCGCCCCGACAGCGCACTGGCTCGCCGCCAAAGCGGGTTTTACGCCTTCGCCTGTTTGTCGCCGCGCTGGCGGGCCGCCATCTCGGCGATCAGATGCTCTTGGATGTCGCTGAGAGGGCGGCCCTCGGCGTCCACCGTGCGCTGTTCCCAGCCGGACGGCGTCAACTGCCACGAGGCCATCTGTTCGGAGAAGGCGAGGTCGAAGAGGTGGCCGACCTGAGCGACATGGTGCTTGTTCGACAGAGGGACGACGACCTCGACTCGGCGGTCGAGGTTGCGGTGCATGAGGTCGGCCGAACCGATCCCGACGAGAGGCCGACCGCCGTTGTCGAACCAGAACAGCCGGCTGTGTTCCAAGAAGCGGCCGAGGATCGAGCGGACTCGGATGTTCTCGGACAGGCCGGGAATGCCAGCCCGCAGCGCGCAGATGCCGCGGACCCAAAGATCCACCTGGACGCCAGCCTGGCTGGCTCTGTAGAGAGCCTCCATGGTCTGCTCGTCCACGATCGAGTTGACCTTGATCCGGACCCGGCCCGGAGTCCCCGACTGCTGGAGCGCGATCTCGTGCTCGATCATCTCGACCAGCCCGTCCCGGATGCCGCGGGGAGAGACGAGGAGACGGCGGTAGCGCATGGCCGTCGTGTTGGCCGACACGAGGATGTTGAAAAGCCGGTGAACATCTTCGGTGATAGCGTTGTTCGTTGTGAGCAAGCCCATGTCTTCGTAGAGGCGGGCCGTCTTGGGGTTGTAATTGCCCGTCCCGATGTGGCAGTAGCGACGTAGGACTTGCCCTTCTTCGCGGACCACCTCGATCAACTTACAATGTGTCTTGAGACCGACCATGCCGTAGACAACGTGAACGCCAGTATTTTCTAATTTGCTTGCCCAGCTGATGTTGGCTTCCTCGTCGAAACGAGCTTTGATCTCCACGAGGGCGAGGACTTCCTTGCCAGCGCGGGCGGCCTGGATCAAGGCGCTGACGATGGGCGAATCGCCAGAGGTCCGATAGAGGGTCTGCCGGATGCCCTTGACCTGGGGGTCGGCGGCGGCCTGTTCGACGAAGCGCTGGACGGAGGTGGCGAAAGAATCGTAGGGGTGGTGGAGGAGGACGTCGCCGCGCTTGAGGGCGGCGAACAAGTCGGCCGGTTGGGCTGTTTCGACCTCCGCTAGTTGAGGGTTGGTTTTTGGCAGGAAGCCAGGGTATTTGAGGTCCTCGCGGTCGGTGTCGGCGATAGCAAACAATCCAGTCAGGTCGAGAGGCCCCCGAACTGGGAAGACTTCTTCCTTGCGGACGCCGATCTTCTTGACGAATTCATCGCGCAAGTCGGGGTCCATGCTCTCTTCGATCTCCAACCGGACGGGCGGACGGCTGACATCGACACCCAACTTTTGCTGGAGGGCAGACAATAAATTCTCGGCGTCATCCTCTTCGACTTCGACGTCTTCATTGCGAGTGACGCGGAACATAGCCGATGCGACAACCATCATGCCGGGGAACAACTCGCCCAGGTGGCTTGTGATGATGTCCTCAAGCGGCACAAAACGGTCCTCGCTGACGTTGTAGAACCGAGGCAGGGTCGTCGGCACCTTGACCCGGGCGAAGAGCGACCGCTCGGTTTGGGTGCGCAAGGAAACGGCCAGGTTGAGGGAACGGCCCGAAATGTAGGGGAAGGGATGCGAAGCGTCGATGGCCAGCGGGCTGAGCAGCGAGAACATCCTCTTGCGGAAAAAGTCGTGCAGACGGCTGCGTTCGCCGTCGGTCAGCTCGGCCCAACGGACGATGCGGATACCCGCCGCCGCCAGTTCGGGGACGATCTCCTCGGTGAAAACCCGGTCCCGTTCGGACGACAAGTCGCGGGTCGTCGACAAGATCGCATCGTGGAGTTGACGGGGCAGCAGGCCTGAGGTGCCGGGTTGGGCGACCCCCGCCTCGATGCGGCGCTTGAGGCCGCCGACGCGGACCATGAAGAACTCGTCCAGGTTGGAGGAGAAGATGGCAAGGAAGCGGGCGCGTTCAAGCAAGGGCACGCGGAGGCGGTCGCGGGCCAGGTCGAGGACGCGCCGGTTGAAGGCCAGCCAGCTCAGCTCGCGGTCGGAGTAGCGAGAACCCACGGGGTCGAAGTCATCCCCGTCCGCGTCGGCCCCGGCGGCCACGGCGGAGTCCTCCGGCTCGGCGGCTTCCGGTTCTTCCAGATCGGCGTCAAGCCACTGAGCGGCGGCGTTGGCGGCCCAAGGCGCCGGCAGAGGTTCGGACGGGGTCGCCGCGGAGACGGCATTGGAAGGCGAGGCGGGACTGAACGGAGAGTCGGCGCTGGACGGTGAATCGGCGCTGGACGGCGAGTCGGCGCTGGACGGCGAGTCGGCGGTCAAAGAAGAGGCGGCGCTGAAAGGCGAACCGATCCAGACGCTGGCGTCGGCGAGGTGAGGCGTCGCCCAAAGAGCAGAACCGGAGAAGTGGGGGGAAACCGTGTCGCCGACGACCGCGTGAGCCGGCGCGGCCGGGGGAACTGTAGGAGGGGCAGACGCGGTGGGCGCTGTTTGGGGGACAGGCGCGGGAGGCGCCGTTTGAGAGGCAGACACGGCCGGGGGCGGCGTTTGGGGGACGGATGCAGGGAGCGCCGTTGGGGGGACAGGCACGGCCGGCGGCACGGGCGCCGCGGGCTGGGCCTCCGCTGTAGGGACAAGCGGGACCGTAGGGAACTCGGCAAGATCGGCCGGGGCGGCCGCCGCTTCAAAACCCGAGGGCCGGCTCGCCGCTTCAAAATTCGGGAGTGGAGTCGCCGCTTCGGCGGCTTCAGGAACCGAAGGCTGGACCGCCAGCGTAGGAGGAGCGGGTTTGGCCTCCGACGGGGAAACGGCCGAGGCTGCGGCGGCCTCAGCCGGCGCCTCGAAGTCAGGCGGAACCGAGACGGCTGCTGGCGTCTCGAAGTCAGGTGGAACCGAGACGGCCGCCGGCGGCGCGGCGACAGCGTCGGCCGCCGCGGGCTGAAGCAATGATGATTGAGCCGAAGAAGACGCGTCCGAGGAGGGCTGCGCTGGGGTAGGCACATCCGAGGAGAGCCGGGCCAAGGTAGGCGCGGCGGTAAGCGCGTCCGAGGAAGACGCGTCCGAGGCGGGCCCGCCGGCGGCCGCCGCCGGCCCTTGCGAGGCTGAGGCCGCGGGAGAATGTCCGCTGGGCCCGAGGCGCTCCCCCGCCGCGAGCGGCGGCAAGGCAAGGCGGAGCGTGTGGTCCACGCCGCTGGTGCTCCTTGTCGGCGGCAACGGCCGCCAGTGAGCCGGGTTCGTCTCCAAGACGGCGCGAGCCGGAGACGAGTCGGCATCGTGGAAAGCCCGCCTAGGCGTCGCGGCGTCGGTAAAACGCAGGGCCGCGGCCGCCGGCTTTTCAGCCGGGTTGGGCGGTTCCGAAGCCTCGCGGGGAATCGGTGGAGTCATCGTTCTTCCCTCCCATCTCCGACGGCGCCGCCGGAAGCGCCAGTGTCGGCCGCTGTGCCGTGGGACGAACCGCCGCCGTCCCCACGCCGCCTGCCTTCAGCCGGCTTGCCGGCAGCGTAGCGAATGTCGCTGCGGACGGCCGAAAAGCCAAAGCCGCGGTAGAGGCGTTGGGCCCGCGCCTGGTCGCCTTCGACGTAAAGGAAAGCCTCACGCAGACCACGGCCGGCGAGGTAGGCGAGGCCGGCGGCGAGCAGCGCCCGCCCGACGCCTTGGCCCGCCCAAGCCGGATCGACGGCCACCACGTAGACCTCGCCCCTGGCCGGCGCGGCGGTAGCGCCGTTTGAGCCGACTGTGCTGGCGTCGGATCCGTCGGCGGCGTGCAGTTTGGTCCACAGGAAGCCGACCGGCGACCCGGTCTGCTCGTCGGCGGCGACTAGCAAGCCGGCGGGGTCGAACCAGTCGGCCGCCAAGCGGACCTCGACGTCGGCCCGGGTCCAGCGGCCCTGTTCGGGATGGCGGGCGAAAGCGCGGGCGTTGACGGCCACGAGGCCGTCAAGGTCGGCGGGTTGAAAGGCGCGCAAGACCGCGCCCGGCGGCGTTTCGGCTGCCGGCAGCGGCGGAATCGCGCCAGTCGCAAGGGCCGGCCCGGTCCCCAGAGCACGCTCCAGGCAGAGCAGTTCCCGAACCGGCCGCGCCCCCAAACGGCGGGCCAACCCCTGGGCGGCAGGCAGGTTTCCGAAGGCCCAAAACTCGGCCGCCGGTTCGGCTTCCCAGATGGCCTGGACCAGAGCCAAACCGACGCCACGACGGCGGCTTTCAGGGGCTACGACGACCTGGGCCGACGCTCCCGGCCCGAGTTGGCCGTAGCCTGCGAGCGTTCCGGCGGCCTCCCAGACGGCCACGTGGGCCGCCGGTTGGCCGTGGCCAGCCAGAGCGAACAACGCCTCGTCGTTGAGCGGAGCGGCCTTGTCAGCTGCCGTCGCCTGATCGGCCAGCCGCTCCACGGCAGCGGCCAAACCGTCTAGCGCGGCGTCCGGCCATTCGACTCGGATCGGTGGCGTTGGCATCGCCCCAGCCTAGTCAACCGCCTAGCGCGGCTTCGGCTGGCCGGCCGGCGCGGCCGCGGTCCCTCAAAAAAAGTCAGCTCGGCCGCAGCGCGAAACGGTAGCCGACGTTTCGGACTGTGCCGATGAGCGACTCGTGCTCGGGGCCCAGTTTGGCCCGCAGGCGGCGGACGTGGACGTCGACGGTGCGTGTGCCGCCGTAATAGTCGCGGCCCCAAACCTCCACCAAAAGATGGTCGCGGGAGAAGACCCGGCCGGGGTGGAGAGCCAGATATTTAAGCAATTCAAACTCGGTGTAGGTCAGTTCAAGCCCCTCGCCGTCGAGCGTGACCGAGTAGGCGGCTTCGTCGATGACGAGCCCGCCGACCGTGATCGTCTCCGGGTTTGACTCCGGCGGCGCCGCCAGGACTCGTAGGCGGACGTCGTATTCGGCCGGACCGGCGCCGTCAAGAATGAAATCCGCGCAGGACCAATCACTCGAATAGACGGCCAAACCCCCCTCGGCCAAGATCGCGAGGCGGGGCACGACGATGCCGGCGCTGCCGAACAGCTGGCAGATGGTTTTGGCGGCGACGAGGTCGTCGCGGGCGTCCACGACGACGACGTCGACCCCGGAAGAATCCGTCAAAACCTGGTCGGCGGGAGAGCGGACCGTCACATCGTGGGGCAGGAGCGTGAGAGGCGGCAGCGGATTAGGGCCTGGCCGGCCCGTGATCAGCAATATTGCGGGCACCTGCCCTCCTCACGTCCGCTTTGAAGAATAGTGGACCCGGCGGCGGCCAACAGAATTCCCCCGAGCCGCTTTGTCAGGCGTCGGCTTCGAGAATGATGGTGACAGGCCCGGCGTTGACGAGATCCACCTCCATCATCGCGCCAAAAACACCAGTTTCAACCTCGGCGCCGTGGGCGCGCAGGGCCGCTATGAAGGCCTCGATCAGCGGTTCGGCCACAGGGCCCGGGGCCGCCTGCGACCAGGACGGGCGCCGCCCCTTGCGGACATCCGCGTACAGCGTGAATTGGCTGACGACGAGCAGCGGGGCCTGGCAATCCGAACAAGACAGGTCGCCGCGCGACCAGCCGCCCGCGGGAGCCTCTAGCTGGCCGCCGGCCAGCGCTGGGTCGAGGATGCGCAATTCCCAGACCTTCTTGGCCAAACGCTCGGCCACCGCCGGGGTGTCGGAGCAAGCGGCCCCGACGAGAAGCAAGAGCCCCGGCCGCGCCAGCCGCCCGACGACAGCGCCGCCGACCCGCACCTCGGCCCGGCTGGCCCGCTGCGCCACAATCCGCATGGAGGTGATCGTAACCGGGGCGCTCTCGCCCTGCTTGCCCCGCCGCTTTCCAAGCCGGTCCGCCGCCGCGCCGCCACACGGCCTACGCCGGCCCGCCGGCCGAAGGCGTCGCCGCCGCCTGACCGGCCGTACGCCCGGTCTCTCCGGCCAACTGAAGCGGCCGGCGCCGGGCTGATTGGACGGCGTTGTCTGCCCAGCCAGCCGCAGGCGACGCCGACAGCCTGGCCGGCAGAGCCGTAGACTCGGCTGGTGGCTGACGCGAGTGTATGGATCCTGGTCGGCGCCACAGCGCTCATCGGCGTCGGGCTGATCGTGCTTTTGCGGCGCGTTTGGATCGGGGCGCGGGAGGAGACCCATGGCGTTCGAGATTCCTGAGGGCCTTGCCCCTGTCCTCTTGCCCATCGCCTGGCTGATCGGCCACTGGGAGGGCACGGGCCGGGGCAAGACTCCCGAGGGCGAAGAATTCGATTACTCCGCTGTCGTCGATTTCACAGAGAACGGCCAGGATTGGCTCCATTACGCCATGCAGCTCTTCGAAACCGACGCGGACGGCGCGCCCCTGCGTCCACTCGGCTTCGAGACGGGCTTTTGGCGGCCGGCGGCGGACGGCGCCATCGAGGTCCTCATCGCGCAGCCCGAAGGCGTCGCGGAGGTCTACCTCGGCCGCGTCCAGGGCGCGAAGATCGAGCTGGCAACAGATATCGTCGTCCGTACGGCCACGGCCGCCGTGGCCACCTCGGGCGGCCACCGCCTCTACGGCTGCGTGGAGTCGGACTTGTTGTTCACCTACGACCGTGGCACGGCGGACGCGGACCTCCAACCTTGGCTGTGGGCGCGCTTGCGCCGCGCCTGAGGAACGAACGGCAGGAGCGCTGGCCGGCGGCTGCGAGCCGGGAAACGGCAGATGGCCGGGGAGTCAAAAGCAAGACGCCGCGGCGGCTGACGGCAAGCCGGGCCAGACCGGCCGCCGCCAGGCGACAGCCGGCGAAACCACTTAGACAAACTGCTGAAGGAGGTCCGGCATGACGTTGGTCCGGGTGGCCGAGGGAGTCGACGCGGGGCTGCCGTGGCATTTCGGCGACCCGTTGGCCGAACAACGCCGGCTCGACGCCGGCGACGGCCTGGTCGACTTGTCCAACCGCGACGTCCTACGAGTCGAGGGAGCCGACCGCCTGACCTACCTCGGCCGTTTGGCGACCCAGCGCCTGGACCAGCTCGCCCCCGGCCAGTCCGCCGCCGCCTACCTGCTCGACTCCAAGGGCCGCCTCCTCTACGACCTCCGCCTTGTCGCCGCCGCCGACGCCGTCTGGCTGTGGACCGAACCCGGCCGCGGCCCCGCCCTGGCCGATTGGCTCGAGCAACGCAAATTCCGTTTGGACGTCCGCGCGGTCTGCCGCCCGGATTACGCCGTTTTTTGGAGCGCCGGCCCGGACGGCGCCGCAGCGGCCGGCGAGCCGGACGGCTGGATCGTCCGCCAGGGGGCGGACTCGCTGGGAGGGGCCGAGTGGTTCGCGCCTCGGGCTGATCTGCCGGCCCTCTTCGAAAGCCCCGCGGAATCGCCCCGCCGCGCCGCGGGGCCGCTTGCCGCCTTCCAGCGGGCCAGCCGGGCGGGAGTTTGGGCCTGGGAGGCGCGTCGGATCGCGGCCGGAGCGCCTCGGATCGGCCTTGACACGGACGAGCGCGCCTTGCCGAACGAGTTAGGGGTCCCCTCGGACGCCGTTTCCTTGTCCAAGGGCTGCTATCCCGGCCAGGAAACCGTCGCCCGCATCCACAACCTGGGCCAGCCGCAGCGCCAGCTCGTACGCCTCCATCTCGACGGTTCGGCCGAAACTTTCACCGCCCCCGGGACCCCTCTTTGGCAAACCGACGGCGGAACCGAGCCGGTCGGTTTCGTCGGCTCCATGGCCTACCACTGGCAGCTCGGACCCATCGCTTTGGCCCTCGTCCAGCGCACGGTCGCCGCTGACGCGGTCCTCGTCGCCGCCGGCGTCGCCTGCTCCGTCGAACCCCTTTGGGCAACCGCCGCGAGCCGCCTTCTCAGACCGCTGCCGAACCTCAACCGGTCCCGCCGCCGGGCTGGCCCCTTGGCTTAGCCGCGCCTTGGCTTAGCCGCGCGTTGGTTCGGCTGTGAGTTGGTTTGGCTGTGCGCCCGCGCAGTCCCCAGCAGGGCCAGAACCCTCGCCGGTCTTGCCCAAGCCGCCGCCTCTTGCCCCCAAGACGATCCGTCTCAAAATGTGAGCAGCCGAAAAACAGTTTTCACGGCTTCGCCCGGCGCTTACGGCCGGGCGTCCGGCCCTCAGACGGCGCCAGCTCGGCGGTTATCCCGTTTTCTTCCGAAAAGCAACCGGTCTACGGACAGGGAGCCACCGCCGAAGGCGACGAAGACGAGGGCCAAAACGGCCATGACAGCGGCGTATTCATAACCCCCGGCGGCGACGGAAAAACCCACCGGCCAATGTAACCAAAGTATTGTCATGATGAACTCTGCGGCGAAGGCGGCGGCGATGATCCGGACGCCGATTCCGAAAGCAAGAAAAATAGCTCCACCTAGCTCCAAGACGGCCGCGCCCCAGGCGAAAACCGACGGCCATGGCAGGCCGGCGGCGGCCAACCGGTCGGCGTAGACGCCGATCCCGCCGTCTCCTCCCAAACGGACCCAGCCGTGGACGAAAGCGACGACGGCCAACGTCAACCGGGCGAGCAGCAAAACGACGTTCTGGGATATTGAAACGAAAACCTTCATAGCGTTCCTCCGCTCCGGCGGCAGCCCGGCTGGACTGCCTCCTCAGACTAGGCCCACACCAGGCGCCGGGAAAGCGTCCACTGCCAGATGGCGCCGGCCCCGGCGCCGCGGCCGCAGCCGCGAAACCAGAGCAGGCAGGTTTCTCAGAAACCCGACCCGCAGTTCACGGCAGTGGGGCGCCCTGGGTAATCTGATCGCCGTGACAGGGGCCGTATCGACAGCTTTCTTGTACGCGGAAGGGCGACGCCCCGAAGCGTCGAAACTGGCCCAGGCGTCGGAGGGCAGCGTCCATGCCGATTGAAGCCATGATCATCATCGTCGTCTTGACGGCGCTCGTGTTCGACTTCACCAACGGGTTCCACGACTCCGCCAACGCCATGGCAACAGCAGTTTCAACGGGCGCCTACAAGCCCAAGCGGGCCGTCTTGCTGGCCGCCATCATGAACCTCGTCGGCGCCTGCTTGTCGACGGAGGTGGCCAAGACGATTTCCTCCGGCATCGTCGACGACACCCTCGTGACTCCCGAGACAGTGTTCGCCGCCCTGGTCGGGGCCATTTTGTGGAACCTCTTCACGTGGCTGCTGGGCTTGCCTTCCAGTTCCTCGCACGCGATGTTCGGAGCCCTCATCGGGGCTGTCCTCGTCCAGGTCGGGATGGTCGGCGTCCACGGCGGCGTCGTCCTTTCAAAAATACTCTTGCCCGCCCTCGTCGCTCCCGTCGTGGCCGGCCTGGCCTCGTATTGCTCGACTCGCCTCGCCTACGCCACCTTGACCACCCACCACAAGGGCTCGAAGAAACGCTTCCGCCACGCCCAGCAGGCCTCCAGCCTCCTCGTCGCCCTCGCCCACGGCACCTCGGACGGCCAGAAGACGATGGGCATCATCACGCTTGTCCTCATCGCCGGCACCCTCCAATCCGACGGCGGACAACAATGGTGGTCGCAGGCCCCCGGCAGCGGCCCCCACTGGTGGGTCATCGGCGGCGCCGGCCTCGCCATCGCCCTCGGCACCTACTCCGGCGGCTGGCGCATCATGCGGACCATGGGCAAGGGCATGGCGGACATCGAACCGGTCCAAGGCTTCGCCGCCGAGACGTCGGCCATGGCCGCCATCTTGGCCTCCTCCCACTTCGGCTTCGGCCTTTCCACCACCCACGTCGTGTCAGGGGCCGTCATGGGCACGGGCCTCGGCCGGACCCCCGGCGAGGTGCGCTGGGGCACGGCCGGCCGGATGGGCGTCGGTTGGCTCTTGACATTGCCGGCGGCCGGACTCATCGGCGCCGGCGCGGCCTTCTTGGCCCACCAGGGGACTTGGGGCTTCGTCGCCGTCCTCGTCATATTGGCCGCCGCCGCCGCCTCGATCCGTTCTCTGGCCGGACGCAATCACGTCTCCCCGGAGAACGTCAACGACTCGCACGAGGTCCGGGTCTTCGGCAAGGCCACTGAGGCGCCTTCGACGCCGCCGACCCAAGGCGCCTTGGCCACGCCGCTGGCCGCCTCACTGCCAGAGGGGATCACCTCGGAGCACCCGGCCGCCGCCACGCCGCTGGCCTTGACCCGGCTCAAGCCGCCGAAGAAGAAGCGCCGGATACGGCCCGCCCGGACGAAGGGCTGACCCGTGCACGTTGATTGGCTCGCTTTGTTCAAGGTCTCGGCTGTGACCATCGGCGCCGCCGTCGCCATCGTCGGCCTCATGTGCCTCGCCAACTGGTTTTTGACACCGCCCGACGAAGCCGAGACGGCTCCCAGGGGCCGCCGCCTGGCTGGCGGTTTCCTCATCGGCGTCATGGGCCTCATCATCATCGGCGGCCTCGTCCTCATCATCCCGTATTTCCACTGACGCGGCCTTGCCGGACCCGCCGGCGGCAGCTCCCCGCGACGACTCCCGCAACCAGCATCCTAGATTGTTTATAGCCATCTGCCTGGCCCGTCGTCGGCCCGTCTGGGCGCACGGTATTGTGGGGTTGGCCCAGCCGGAGCAGGGCAAACTGCGATGACTCGATACGAAGGGACGTTCGATGTCGGACGGAACCATGGTGTTGGCCGGCGATTTCCCGCAACCAACCCAGTCGGACTGGGACCGCGAGGTCCTCAAAATCATGAACCGCCGGCGCCCGCCTGGCGCCGAGTTGGACTTGGAGCAGTCGCTCAAGCGCCTCACCTCGGTTTATCCCGATGGCTTGACCGTCGCCCCCCTCTACACACGGCCTGACAATCAAACCATCGGCTATCCGGCCCAGGTCCCATTCACCCGCGGCGCCGCGGCCGACCGCCCCGGGCTCGGCTGGGAGATCGTGCAATTGCACGAGGACCCGGACGCCGCCCGCACCCGCCAAGCCATCCTCGACGACCTGGGCGGCGGCGGCGCGGGCGTCTGGCTCCGCGTCGACGCCGACGCTGTCTCGCCTGCGGATGTCGCCGCCGTCTTGTCGGAGGTCATCCCCGAGGCCGCCTCGGTGTCCGTGTCGAGCGTCGGCGACCAAGCCGCCGCCGGCCGCGCCCTCCTCGATTTTTGGACAGCCGCCGGCCGCCCGGCCGAAGTTTCCGGCAACCTCGGCATCGATCCGCTGGGGGCCGCGGCGCTAACCGGCCAGGCGCCTGACCTCGACGGCCTGGGCGACTGGGTCCGCGCGGCCCAGGCGTTCCCCAAGACCCGCGCCTTGGCCGTCGACGTGCGGCCGTATGACAACGCCGGCGCCGGCGACATCGACCAGGTCGCCTACGCCGTCGCGACCGGCCTCGAATATGTCCGGGCGCTGGCCGCCCAAGGCGTCGACGCGGCGGCCGCCTTCGGCCAGATCTTGTTCCGGGTCACTGCCACGGCCGACCAGTTCCCGACCATCGCCCGGCTGCGCGCCTTGCGCCGCCTCTGGGCCCGGGTCGGGGAGGTCCTCAAGGCGCCGGCGGCGGACCGCGGCGCCCGCCAGCAGGCGGTCACGAGTTGGCGTGTCATCTCCCGTGACGACCCCTGGGTCAACTTGTTGCGCGGCGCCATCGGCGCTTTCGCCGCGGCCGTCGGCGGCGCCGAGGCCATCACGGTTTTGCCGCACGACACCGTCTACGGATTGCCGACCAAGACTTCCCGCCGCCTGGCCCGCAACCTCCAGTTGCTGGCCAGCGAGGAAGCCCACCTCGGCAAGGTGGCAGACCCGGCCGGCGGAGCTTGGTTTGTCGAGTCGCTGACCGACCAGATCGCCGTCAAGGCGTGGGCCCGCGTCCAGTCGTTGGAGGCCGCCGGCGGCATGGCGGCCGCTTTGGCCGCCGGGCAGGTGGCCGAGCAGATCGCGGCCGTCGCCGCCGAACGGTCCAAACGCCTGGCCACCCGCAAGATCCCTTTGACTGGTGTCTCGATGTTCCCGAAGGAGGACGAACAGCCTCTGACGGACTATCTCCCACGCCCGCCCGCACCGCCTTTGGCCGGCTTGCCGCAGCACCGCGACGCGGAGGTCTTCGAGGCCCTGCGCGACCGCACAGCCCGCGCGGCAGCGGTTTCCGGCGCCAAACCCGCCGTGCTTTTGGCTTGTTTGGGCCCGCGGCGTGAGTTCGGGGCCCGCGAACAGTTCACCTCGAACCTCCTCCTCGCAGCCGGCTTGGCCTGGCCCGAGATCGAGGACGCCGAACCCGCCGCCATCGTCGCCAAGGCCCAAGAGTTGGGTAGCCGGGTTGTCATCTTGGCCTCTTCCGCCAAGGTCTACGCCGAGCAGGCGGCGGCCGCCGCTCAGGCCTTGAAGGACGCCGGCGTGCCCTACGTCGCCATCGCCGGACGCCTGAAAGAGGCCGGCGGCCAGGCGGCCGGACTGATCGACACCGAGATTTTCGACGGCATGGACGTCGTCGCCTTCCTGACCGAAACCCTGGACCGTTTGGGGGTAGCCAAGTGACTGAGTCAGTGCCTCGCTTCGACACGATCGACCTCGGCCCGGCGGCGCCGCCGGCCGGGCAAACCGCCCCGGCTCTGGGGCCGGATTGGCTGACGGCCGAGCACATCGGCGTCCATCCCCTTTACGGCGACGCCGACCTGGCCGGCCTGGACTTCCTCGGCACCTACCCCGGGCTGCCGCCGTATCTGCGCGGCCCTTACGCGACGATGTACGTCAACCAGCCCTGGACGATCCGCCAATACGCCGGCTTCTCGACCGCCGAGGATTCCAACGCCTTCTACCGCCGCAACCTGGCGTCCGGCCAGAAGGGCTTGTCCATCGCCTTCGACCTGGCGACCCACCGCGGCTACGACTCCGACCACCCGCGCGTGGCCGGCGACGTCGGCATGGCCGGGGTGGCGGTCGACTCGATCCTCGACATGCGGACCTTGTTCGACGGCATCCCGCTCGACCAAATGTCGGTGTCCATGACGATGAACGGCGCCGTTTTGCCGATCCTGGCTCTTTACATCGTGGCGGCCGAGGAACAAGGCGTGCCTTTGGACAAGTTGAACGGGACCATCCAAAACGACATCCTCAAAGAGTTCATGGTCCGCAACACATACATCTATCCGCCGACCCCCAGCATGCGCGTCATCTCCGACATCTTCGCTTTCACAAGCCGGAACATGCCCCGCTTCAACTCGATCTCGATCTCCGGCTATCACATGCAAGAGGCCGGGGCGACCGCCGACATCGAGATGGCCTACACGTTGGCGGACGGCGTCGAATACATCCGGGCGGGCGAGGCGGTCGGCCTCAAGGTCGATGATTTCGCGCCGCGGCTCAGTTTCTTCTGGGGCATCGGCATGAACTTCTTCATGGAGGTGGCCAAGTTGCGGGCCGCCCGTTTGCTCTGGGCTCGCCTGGTCCGCCAGTTCAACCCCTCGAACCCGAAGTCGATGAGTTTGCGGACGCACTCTCAGACCTCGGGCTGGTCGCTGACGGCCCAGGACGTCTACAACAACGTCGGCCGCACTTGCATCGAGGCGATGGCGGCGACGCAGGGCCACACCCAGTCTCTCCACACCAATTCCTTGGATGAAGCGATCGCTTTGCCGACGGATTTCTCCGCCCGTATCGCCCGTAACACACAGTTGTTCATCCAGCAGGAGTCGGGGACCTGCCGCTCGGTCGATCCTTGGGCCGGTTCAGCCTACGTCGAACGTCTGACCTACGACCTGGCCCGCCGCGGTTGGGAGCACATCGACGAGGTCGAGCAGGCCGGCGGCATGGCCAAGGCGATTGAAGCTGGCATCCCGAAGCTGCGTATCGAAGAGGCGGCCGCCCGCACCCAGGCCCGTATCGATTCGGGCGAGCAGGTCGTCGTCGGCGTCAACCGTTATCTGATCGACGACGACGTCTTGCCGGAGGTCCTCAAGGTTGACAACCGGACGGTCCGCGAGGGGCAGATCGCCAAGTTGGCCCAGCTACGGGCCGAGCGCGACGAGGCCTCCTGCCAGGAGGCTTTGGCCAAGCTGGCCTGGGCGGCGGCCAACCCGGACTCCGCCGACCCGGACCGCAACCTGCTCAAATTGTCGGTTGACGCCGCCCGGGCCAAGGCCACGGTGGGCGAGATATCGACCGCCTTGGAGCAGGTTTTCGGACGCTACACGGCTCAAATCCGGACTCTCTCGGGGGTGGGGTCGTCGGTGACGGGCCTGACGGGCGCGGTCGGCGAGGCGCGCGGGCGGGTGGGGGGGGTGGGG
>JAIRXC010000186.1 GCA_031268515.1 Propionibacteriaceae bacterium | reverse complement strand
CGCCAATGGCGCCGTCGGAGACCCGGTCAAGCGTCGAGTCGAGGAGAGCCCCGAACTGGGTCGGGCGGGTCAGCCGAGCCATCTGGCCGTCGATCCCATCGGTCAAAGCGATCACGGCTATGAGCAATCCACCTTGCCAGAGATGGCCGTACGGGACCGTCAGAAGGGCCACGACGCTGGCGAGCGCTGTGCCTGTGAAAGTGACGACGTTGGGAGTGAGGCCGAGACGGAGAAGCAGACGGGCGGGCGGACGGGTGATCGCGGTCAGGACGACACGCGCGTGTTCAAGCACGGCCGGCCTCCTCTCAGACGAAGGCCGGCGCACCCCCGGCCTGGTTCGGCGAGAATCGCCCGCGGGCAAGGCCAGGCGGCCGGCCGGGGCGCTGCGGACATCACCGGGAGCCTCCCTCGGCCTCGCCGGCCAGGGCGGCCCAAGCGGCGGCCAGACGGTCGCGGGTTTGCCCTAGCAGCTGAGGCAAGGCACGGGTCTGGGCGATGATGGGAAAGAAATTCGAGTCCCCAGCCCAGCGGGGCACGATGTGCTGGTGGAGGTGGGCGGCCACC
The DNA here is from genome assembly GCA_031268515.1 of Propionibacteriaceae bacterium. GTDB lineage: Bacteria > Actinomycetota > Actinomycetes > Propionibacteriales > Propionibacteriaceae > WQYJ01. The sequence goes on along the minus strand of JAIRXC010000186.1, from coordinate 3,391 downwards.
CCGGCCCCGGCCACGGCCCCCTGGTTCAGGCCCAAGTTGAAACCAGCGGGCTCGAAAACCTGGCGCAGGACCCGCATGGCCTGCTGCGTCGCAGCGGCCAGCTCGGCCGTCTCCGGCTCGGTCAAGCAGGTGTAGTCGGCGACGTGGCGGTACGGGCAGACGAGCAGGTGGCCGGAGTTGTAGGGGTAGAGGTTGAGGACGGCGTAGACGAGGACGCCGCGCCAGGCGACGAGGGAGTCATCAGGGCCGAGGCCGGGGGCGGCGCAAAAGGGGCACTGCGGCGGTCCGGCGGCGTTGTGATGGGAATCTATGTAGACCTGGCGATGGGGCGTCCACAAGCGCTGGAAGCCATCCGGGGCGCCAGGGTAAGCGGCTTCGGCCGCTTCCCCGGCCCGCGCCTCATCCCCCGCGGTCCGGTCGCCGGCCCGCGTTTCTTCTGCTTGGGCCACCCGCGTCACCGCCGCTCGCGGATGGCGGCCTGGATCTCTTCGATCGCCTGGGGGATGGGGACGCCGTTGTTCTGAGAGCCGTCGCGGTAGCGGAAGCTGACCGCCTCCTGGGCGATGTCCTCGTGGCCGGCGATGAGCATGTAAGGGACCTTTTGGGCCTGGGCGGTCCGTATCTTCTTCTGCATCCGCTCATCGGAGTCATCCACCTCGACCCGGACGCCGGCCGCTTTGAGCCGCGCCGCCACCTCACGCAGATACGGCGTGTGCTCGGCCGCCACGGGGATGCCGACAGCCTGGACGGGCGCCAGCCAGACCGGGAAAGCGCCGGCGTAATGCTCCGTCAAAACGCCCAAGAAACGCTCGATGGAACCGAATTTGGCCGAGTGGATCATGACGGGCTGGCGCTGGGAACCGTCCGGGGCCGTGTATTTGAGGCCGAACCGGGCCGGCTGGTTGAAATCGTATTGGATTGTCGACATCTGCCAGGTCCGGCCGATGGCGTCCTTGGCCTGGACGGAGATCTTTGGGCCGTAGAAAGCCGCGCCGCCGGGGTCCGGCACGAGGTCAAGCCCGGATTCCCGGCCGACGCCTTCGAGGATGGCCGTCGCTTCGGCCCAATCAGTTTCCGTGCCGATGAACTTGCCCGCCTTGGCCCCGTCGCCGTCGCCGCGGGTCGACAGCTCCAGGTAGAAGTCGTTGAGGCCGAAATCGCGTAGGAGAGAAAGGATGAAACCCAACAAATGGCGGATCTCGTCGGCCGCCTGCTCCGGGCGGACATAGGAGTGGGAGTCGTCCTGGGTGATGCTGCGGACGCGTGTCAGGCCTTGGAGGACGCCGGAACGCTCGTCGCGGTAAACGGTGCCGAATTCGAACAGGCGCAGCGGCAGCTCACGGTAGCTGCGGCCCCGCGAGGCAAAAATAAGATTGTGCATCGGGCAGTTCATGGCTTTGAGGTAGTAAGCCTGCCCGTCGACGTCCATGGGCGGGAACATGCCTTCGCTGTAATACGGCAGATGGCCTGAGGTGTGGAACAGCCCCTCTTTTGTGATGTGGGGAGTGCCGACGTACTGGAAGCCCTCGTCGATGTGGCGCTGGCGGACGTAATCCTCCATGACCCGCTTGATGACGCCGCCCTTGGGGTGGAAGACGGGCAGCCCAGCCCCGAGTTGCTCAGGGAAAGAGAACAAGTCAAGTTCGACGCCGAGACGGCGGTGGTCGCGGCGGGCGGCCTCGGCCAAACGGGCCTGGTAAGCCTCAAGGTCCTCTTTGGCCGCCCAAGCCGTGCCGTAGAGGCGCTGGAGGGAGGCGTTGCGCTGGTCGCCGCGCCAGTAGGCCGCGGAGGTCCGGGTCAAGGCGAAGGCCTTTAGGTAGCCGGTGTGGGGGACGTGGGGGCCGCGGCACAAGTCCTTCCAAGCCACCTCGCCGGTCCGGCGGACGTTGTCGTAGATCGTCAACTGGCCGCCCCCGACCTCGACGGACGAGCCGTCCTCAGCGTTGGCAGAGCCCTTGAGGCCGATCAGTTCGAGTTTGTAGGGCTCGCTGGCCAGTTCGGCGCGGGCGTCGTCGTCAGTCACGGCGCGGCGGACAAAGCGCTGCCGTTCCTTGACGATTTTCCGCATCGCCTGCTCAAGGGCCTTGAGGTCTTCCGGGGTGAACGGCTCGGCCACGTCGAAGTCGTAATAGAAACCGTCTTGGACAGGCGGGCCGATGCCGAGTTTGGCGTCCGGCCGGAGCGTTTGGACGGCCTGGGCGGCGACGTGGGCGGCGGAGTGGCGGAGGATGGCGAGCCCTTCAGGGCTGGCGGCGGCCACCGGCTCGACCGTGTCGCCAGGTTCCACGACGCAGGCGAGGTCACGCGTCGTCCCGTTGACCTTCATGGCCACGACCGTCTGGCCGGCGCCGAATAAGTCAAGGCCGGTGGCCGGCTTGGCGAGGTCTTGGGGTTGGGTGACGGCGTCCACGCGCTGGTCCACAGTGGTTCCTTTCGGCTGCCTGGCCACCGGAGGACCAGGGCCAGAGTTTCTTATTCTGCCGCATCGGCGCCGCCGCGGCCCGGCCGCCCGTCGCCCCGTAAGCAAATGCCACTTTATTCGGCTGTGGCCGCCGGACTGTTTGGCCGGCCAACGGCTCCCGGCCGCCGCTGCCGGCGGGCCAACGTGGCCCTCCCCTGGCCATAAGAAAGCCGCCCACCCCGCTGCCGCTTGCCTCTTCCCCAATCCCGGGCCCTCCCCTGGCCCAAAGAAAGCCGTCCCCTCCGCCCCGCCGCCGCCAGCGGGTCCGGCGGGCGCCGCCGCGCGGCTATTTGAGCTGGGTGTTGACCAATTCGGCAAAACCGATGGAACGCAGCGGCGTGCTGAAGACCTCTTTGCAGGTTAAGAGAGTGCCGAGATGCCGGGTCGCCGTCATCGTCTTCCCGTAAGGGTCAGGCAGCGTCACCCAGGTCTCGCGGTAATCGACGGTGAGGTCGCGGGGCGAGTTGAGGAGACGGTAGGTGTAGATGGCGTCCTTCGTCTCGACGGTGTACTCGTCGCCGGCGTTGAGGTCTTGCAAGTGGTCGAAGGGCTGCCCGTGCGAGCTGTGGTGGCCGGCGATGACGAAGTTGCCGAGCTCGCCCGGTTTGGCCGTGTAGGTCTCCCAGCCGACGCCACGCGACAAGGAGTACGGGTCGGTGCCCTGTTGGATCGGGACGACTAGGCCGAGAGCTGGGATCCGCAGGAGGGCGAAGGCGTTCGAGTCCGCCAAGGTCAAAGGCGTGTCGTCGGAAACGTCAGGGTTCGGTTCAGCCGGGTCGTCCGCCGGGGCCGGCGCGGCGACCGGGCCCTGCGCCCACATGTCCTGGAGTTCGGTGACCTGGCGGTCGTAGTCATCCCTCACGCCGATGTTGGTGCCGTACATCTCCCAGACCACCCAGCCCAACATGGCGACGCCGGCGACGAGGAAAC
>JAIRXC010000169.1 GCA_031268515.1 Propionibacteriaceae bacterium | reverse complement strand
GACCGCCGCCACCGCCACCGCCTTGATCGTCGGCGTCACCCTGGTCGCCGCCGTCAGCTCCGGCGCCGCCAGCGTCCAGAAGACCCTCAACCAAATCGTCGACCAGCAGACGCCGATCGACCTGACGGTCAGCGTCCCCTACCAACCCAGCAGCGGCGAGGACGCGCCAACCGCCGGCTTGCCGGCTGGCTTGGCCTCCGCCATCACCGACGCGCCGGGAGTCAAAGCCGTCGCGACGCCGCCTACGGCCTACCTCCAAGGGGCGGCCGGCGCCTGCGCCGACGGCGCCTGCCCAGCCGACGCCTGGCAGCCGCTCCAAACCACCGGGATAGACCCGGCCCTGGCTGCCCAGATCCTGCACGGCGACACCGTGGCCGGCCCCCTGGCCGCCGGCGAAGCCGTGATGTCATTCTCAGCCGCTTCCCGGTCAGGCGCACAAGACGGCGGCCAATTGACGCTGTCAGGGGATCGCGGCTCCTGGACGTCGACAGTCCGCGTGACCCAGTCCTGGGGCTGGGATGTGTTGCTGCCGTTGGACGGCTTCACAGCCTTGACGAGCAGCCAGACGGCGACCGGCGCCTGGGTCGCCATAAGCCCGGACGCCGACCCCATCGCGGTCTTCAACCGGGTCGAACAGATCGCCAGCGCCAACCCAGACGCCAACGGCAATCCGCCCTGGGTCGACGGCCAAGCCAAGCAGCGGGCCGCCTTCACACAGGTCATCACGACCCTTCTCATCATCGTCACGGCGTTGTTCGGAGTCGCCGTCATCATCGCCTTCGTCGGTGTGGCCAACACCTTGAGCCTGTCGGTCATCGAGCGCCGGCGCGAATCGGCCCTGTTGCGGGCCCTGGGCCTGACGCGAGGCCAGATGCGAGGGATGCTGGCGCTCGAAGGAGTCGTCATCGCCGCTGTCGGCTCGCTCCTCGGCCTGGTCCTCGGCGTCGCCTTAGGCTGGGCCGGAGCCTATCTCTTGTTGTCCCTCATCAACTCGGCCGCCTTGGCCGTGTCGCCGCTCCAGATCGGTGTCATGTTGGCGATCGCCATCGTCGCCGGCCTCATCGCCTCGGTCCTGCCGGGCCGCTCGGCGGCCAACGCCCAACCGGCTTTGGCGCTGGCCAGCGAGTAGCCGCGCCGACAGCGTCGTAGATGATGTCGCCTTGCAACACGGCCGCTTGGCCGCTGATGGGGACGCCAACCCGACGGCAACGATGGCGCGCGCCAGCGGCGTGGCGCTGTCCACTGCCCAGGGGTGGGTAGCCAAGTCCCGCGCCCGTGGACTGTTGCCGCCGGGGAGGCGGGGCCGCGCCGGCTAGCGCTGGCGTGACAGTGGTATGCTTTATGCATTCTGCCCCGCCGTCCTCCGGGATTGGCGGGGATTTTTATTCCCTGGAAGGTCCGGCCGTGACTGATCGCGTTGTTGTCTTCCGTGCCGATCCGCCCAGCACCGCGGCCTTGGTGTCTGCGGCAGGCTGACTTGCTGATCACATCCCACACTTGGCTTTCTGAGTGAATGCGTTACCTGACTTCTATTGGCCGGGATAAAGGGCTACCTCACCAGCCGGCCCGTGGCCGGCTGTCCCGGCTTCAAACCAGTTGGCTCCCCCGGTTTTTCAGACCGGTTCAGCCCCATCGGCCCCTACGGCCGCTCAGCTCAATTCGGCCTTGACGGCGTCGGCGGCCTTGGCGATCTCATCGTCGATGACGGCGGCGTCGCCAGCGGTCATGATGGCCGTATGAGCCTTGTCCAAGATCGCCTGGATGGCGGCGATCTTCTCGTGCGGCGGGTTCTCGGGTTTGACCGTGTGGACCGACAGCGCGAACTTCGACAGGTCGTCGCTGGGGACGCCTTCGACCGCGAAATACGCATTGACAACAGCATCGGAGGAGACCGTGGAGAAGAGGCCGAGGCCAGACAAGATCGTGCCAGCCTCATCCGATCCGACGAAGCGGAGCCATTTCTTGGCGGCGTCGATCTTGGCGGGGTCGATCTTGGCGTTGACCGCCATGCCCAGGGGGTCGCCGAAGGTCACCGGAGTCTTCTTGAGGCCCGCCGTTGAAAAATCATATTGCGGCGCCGGCGCGACCCCCCAGGCAAAGTCAGCCGCTTCGCCGCTGGCTTGCTGGGCGCCAAGCGCCGCGACATACCAAGAACCCATCGCCATCATGGCCGCCGACTGCTGGCCGAATTGGCTTTCGTAAGACAGCTTTTTGGCCGTGACATCGGCGAAGGTTTCCTGGTCGCCGCCGTTTTGGAGGGCGACAGCGCGCTCGTAATACGCCTTGAGGTAGGTGTAGTCCTCGCCGCCTACAAGGTCGGCTTCCGGCGTTTGCGCCTGCGCGAACCCCTGGACGGTCGACTGCCAAGACTCTTCGTAGGCGCCCTTGGCGTCCTTGCCAGCCAGCTTGGTTGTCAGCGTCTCAGCCGCGGCGGCGTAGTCGTCCCACGTCCAAGAGCCGTCAGGATAAGCCACGCCGGCCGCGTCAAAGAGATCCTTGTTGTAGTAGAGGACCCAGAAGTCTTGGCGGTACGGGACGGCGTAAGCGGCGCCGTCGACGGTGTAGGAAGCGGCCCCGGAAACAGACAACCCGGCGGTGACGTCGCTGACGTCGAGGAGCTGCTTGCCGGCGGCCCAGGCGGCGACGGAGTCGTTTTGCCGGATCGTGACGATGTCGGGGGCCTGGCCGGCTTCCAAGGCCTCCTTCAGCGCGGCGTCGTAACCCGAGTCCCCGTAGTCGGCGAACGAAATCTTGATGTCCGGGTTCTTGTCCTCGAAAGCGTCGGCCAGCTTCTGGAACTCCGAGGCGTCTGTTGGAGACCAAGCCGAGACGGTCAAATCGACTGAGCCGGCCGCCGAGGCGCTCGGCTCGCCGCCGCTGTCGCTGCCGCCGCAAGCCGTCAACGACAGCCCGACGAAGGCAGCCAGGGACAGGGCCGCCGCTTTGCTCAATTTCATTGTCTCTCCTTGTGCGAGGTGTGGCGTGCAGGGCCACTGGGCCAGCCGGCCGGCGCCGGCTGAAAAAATCAACGTTTGGGTGGCGCGATGACCTTCTTCGTCGCCGTGGCGCCGCGGGAGCGTTCTTGCTCTTCTTTCAATTCTTGCTGCATCTGCTGCGCCTCTTTGAGGTTGACGGCTCCGGACAAGCCGATGAGGACGAGGCCGCCGATGACAACGGACACCCAATACGACCAGCCGAGCAAAAGAGGGCCCGTCATGACGACGACCACGTCAAGGCCTTTGACGAGGTTGAACATCAAACCAGGCGGCAAGGCCCCAAAACCAGTTTGCATCATCGGGCTCGAATAGTCGGCGGCCTTGGCCGTCACCCAGCGGAAAGCGGCCAACAAGCCGGCCAGGGCCGTGATGAGCGCCCGGATGGCCGCCTCGCTCGGGGCGATGGCGTGGTCGGCGCCAAGCCCCCAGAAGGCCGGCGAGGCCGCGACGGCCCAAAGGACCGCCAGAAAAGCCGCCACAGCCACCAAGGCGAAACGCTGCTGGGGGTTGGAGAAAGGCAGCATCCGGGACAACCCCCGGGTACGGGTGATGACCCTCAGGCTGTTGAGCAAGGGGACGAAGGCGACGAGCAAGATGAGGGCCGAGACAAAGGGGTTGAAAGCCTCCAAGCCGAGGGCGCCGACGGCGTAGGGGACGCCCAAGCTGACAACGAGCACGATGAGGCGTTTGGGGTAGCGCCAGAGGCGCTGGACCTCACGCCAAACCAGGGCCATGAGGCCCTGGCCGACCCCGAGCGTGCCCCGGACCTGGCCGACCGCGAGGGCGTCGCGCTCGACCAGGATGTCCCGCATGAGGCCGAGGTCCATGGCGAAAGCGGCCCCTTGCATGCCGGAGATGAGAGAGCCGCCGGAGACGAGCCGAGCCCGGTGGATCTCATCCAGCCGGCGAGACGCCCAGAAAGCGAAAACAGCCAAGAGGACCACGGCGCCGGCGGCGACGCCGAGGACGACCCGCGTCCACAGCCCGCCCGACACGGAAAAGCCGAACCAGCCGGCGGCCACCCCCGTCATGACGGCGAGGGCGGCGAAGGCGGCGAGCCCGAAAAGCCACTGGATGAGTTTGCCCAGCCAGGTCCGCCCACGCGTCTGCTCAAGCGCGGCGAAAGCGGTCAAGGCGGCGGCCCCAAGTCCGAGGGCGGCGGCCCACTCGCCGATCTCCCGCGGCCCGTAGCCGGTCAGAGCGGCCAACAACCCGCCCACGGCGGCGACGCCCAGAGCGACCCCGACGAGGACGGCGACCAAACGGGAGCGCAGGAGGCGGGCCCGGCGCAGAGGCGCGTCGAAAAGCCAGAAACCCTCGGGCGCCGAGGCGACGACCGGGCCGAACAAGCGGGCCACGGACAAGGTCAAACCGAAGGCGCCAAAAAGCACAACCCAGGGCAACAGCGTCCGGCCGGTTTGGCAGGTGCCAGTCACACAGGTGTTGGCGTCGGCCTGGACGCGCCAGACCGCGCCCCCGATCATGGCCAGGATGACGACGACGGAGAAGACGGCCACATAACCGTCCGCCAACACTTGGCTGAGCCGCCTGGTCGCCCGGCCGCGCCGCCAGGTCTCGATGAGGGCCTTGAGATCGGGTTCCCAAACCGGCTCAGGCTCGACGGTCAACAGATCATGTTCCCAGACGGGGGCGACAGCCTCGACGTCGCCTGGTTGGGCCGCCGCGTCAGACACGACGGCCTCGCCGGCGGTTTCAAAGGCCTCGTCGGCGCGGGCCGCGGCGGCGGTTTCAACCGCCGGCTCGGCGGCCGACGGCGTCGCCTTGGCCTTGGGGGCCGGTTTGGCCGGCCGGTTTGACCGTTTGCTCATTGCTCACCGACTCGGACGGTCCGGGTGGCGACCTGCTCGACTAGGTAGGGGTCGTGGCTGGCCAGGACAATCGCCAAGCCGTCTTTCCGGTCGGCGAGGAGGCGGCCCGCCAGCCACTCGACGCCTTCGACGTCGAGACGCTGCTCCGGCTCATCCAAGACGAGCAGCTGGCGGGGCCGGACGAAGGCCGTGGCGAGGGCGAGGCGGCGGCGCTGCCCCGATGACAAGGTGCCTGGCAACTGGCCCGACTGGGGCACGAGTTGGACCTCATGGAGGATCGCGTCCACGGCGATCTCCGGCTCCGGCAGGCCGTGGGCCCGGGCCAAAAGGTCAAGGTGTTCGACGACGGACAGGTCGGGGAAGAAATCGAGGTCGTCGATGACGGTGGCGAGCTGGCGGCGCACGACGGGGTTTGACTCCCGCAAAGCCTCGCCGCCGAGGCGGATGCTGCCGCTGTCAGGCTGGTCCGCGCCGACCAGGCAACGCAAGATGGTCGATTTGCCAGCCCCGTTGCGGCCGGTCAAAGCGACGGCGTCGCCCGGCCACACTTCCAGGTTGAAATCCCGGACGATGACGTGGTCGCCGTAGGCCTTTTTGAGGTGGGCGACCTTGAGGACGGGGACTTGGGCTCTGGCCATGCCGCGTATTCTTCCGCATCTGCCGCCCAACCCCTCAATTGCGGACACGAGTACGGCGGGTCGGCCGTTAGGCTGGTTCTCGTGTTGACACCTCGCAAGCGCAAACCCGGGGCGCGGGCCACTTTGGCCAAGCAGCCCGGCGAAGTGTCAGACATGTTCGACGCGGTGGCCAAACGCTATGACCTCATGAACACGCTGGCCTCGCTCGGCCAGGACCGCCGTTGGCGGCGGGATGTCGTCGCCGCCTTGGCCCCGCGGCCCGGAGAACGCGTCCTCGACCTGGCCGCCGGCACAGGGGCGTCGTCTAAGCCGATCGCACGCCAAGGGGCGAAGGTGGTCGCCGTGGACCGCAGCGCCGGCATGGCGGC
>JAIRXC010000166.1 GCA_031268515.1 Propionibacteriaceae bacterium | reverse complement strand
GACCGCCGCCGAGGCTCCGGTCACCTTGCCCGACGTGCCGCATGTCGAGGATGTCCATGTCATGATCGCGGACCTCTTGTTCGCGCAACTAGGCGAGAGCGAAACGGGGGAAGACGGCTGAAAAGGCGGGACCGCCGCCTGCGCCGACAGGCCCAGGAGTCGTGGTCTTTGTTTGCCTCAGGCCATTGCGCCGCCTCTTGGCAACGGCAGACGCTAGGCTCGCCCTAGACGCCAGGCCTAACCTGGCTGCCCTACCCGGAGGAGATCTGCGATGGCCATTGCCCCTGAGCCCGGGCCCCGTGTCGGCATCCTCATGGGATCGGACTCCGATTGGCCCGCCATGGAGGCTGCCGCCCAGGTCCTTGACGATTTCGGCGTCCCCTGGGAGGCCGATGTCTGTTCCGCCCACCGGATGCCGTTGCCTACGTTGGACTACGCCAGCAAAGCCGCCTCCCGTGGCCTTGCGGCCATCATCGCCGGAGCCGGCGGCGCCGCTCACTTGCCTGGCGTCCTCGCCGCCGTGACGCCCTTGCCGGTCATCGGCGTCCCCATCGCCCTCAAAGCCTTGGACGGTTTGGACTCTCTCTTGTCGATCGTCCAGATGCCCTCGGGCGTGCCCGTCGCTGTCGTCGGCGTCGGCAATGCCCGTAACGCCGGCCTTTTGGCGGTCCGCATCCTGGCTGTCGGCGACCCTGGCCTGCGAGCCGCCTACGAGGTTTTCCAGCGCGACCTCGAAGCGGCCGCTGTTGCCAAGGGCGCGCCCATCCGGGCGAAACGCCCCCGCCGGACCGGTTAAACCGGCCTGCGGCCGTGGGGCCAAGCCGAGCCTGCGGGTCACCCGGACTTTGGCCTGAAGCCCATCTTGCACTCGCCGACGGTCCGCGCGCCGCCGCCTCTAGCTGGGGCCATATCGACATACTGGAGGCCCGCACAAGGGCAGTCTCTTCACCGGCAGGAGGATGGAAGTGGCTCAGTCCGCCGTTTTGCGGCGCAGCCGCCGGGCCCAGACTCGTCGAGCCGGCCTTTTCTTCCTCGTCACCCTCCTCATCCCCGGTTCCGCCCAGTTGTCTTACGGCCGCCGCGGTTTCGGCCGTCTCAGCGTCGGCCTTTGGATCCTTGCCGTCATCGGCGCCTTGGCTGCCGCCGTCGCCTTCCTGACCGCCCGCAACCAGCTCATCGAGTTGCTGGCTTCGGCCTGGTTCTTGTTCGCGCTGGCCGCCCTTATCGGTTTCACCGCCTTAGTTTGGCTCTTGGCGCTGGCTGGCACGTGGGCGCTGGCGCGGCCCTTCCAACTCGGGGCCGGCCGCGGCCTTGCCTACACACTTCTCGCCATAGTGCTGGCCTTGGCTTTGTCCGTCGGCGCGTGGACGGCAACCAAAGCCCTCGTCGTCAGCGGGGTCAGCTTGACCCGGATACTGACCGGCGGCGGCAACACCCAACATAACAACGGCCGCTATAACATCCTCCTTCTCGGGTCCGACTCCGGCCCCGACCGCGAAGGCACCCGCCCGGATGCCATCATGTTGGCCAGCGTCGACGCGGAAACCGGCCGGACCGTTTTGTTCAGCTTGCCCCGCAACCTGGAAAATGTCCCCTTCGCGCTGTCCTCGCCTCTGGCTCAGGTTTATCCGTCGGGTTTCGACTGCCAGGAAGAGGCCTGCATGCTCAACGCCGTCTACCTAGCCGGGCTTGAGCACGCCGACCTTTACCCCGGGGTCGCCGACCCTGGCGTCCAGGCCATGGCCGACGCCGTCTCGGGCGTCACGGGGCTGGCGGTCAACTACTACGTCATGGTCAACATGGCCGGTTTCAGCTCCATCATCGACGCGGTCGGCGGCATCGAGTTGTCGGTCGGCCGGCCGGTCGCGGTCGGCGCCGAAGGCGTCGTCTATTACACGATCGAACCAGGCCGCCATCACTTCACCGGCGACGAGGCCTTGTGGTTCGCGCGCACCCGCGTCGATTCCGACGACTTCGACCGCATGGCCCGCCAAAAGTGCGTCGTGGCAGCCATGGTCGCCCAGTTCAACCCGGGAACCGTGGTCAACCACTTCACCGAATTAGCCCAACTGTCCGGCAACATCCTCGTCACTGACATCCCGAGCCGGGCCTTCGGAGAACTCGGCTCTCTCGCCCTGAAGACACGCGTTTTGCCTATCACGAGCGTCTCCTTCACCCCGCCCCTAATCAGCACCGGCAATCCTGATTTTGCTTTTATCCGGCAGCTGACGCAGGACGAGATCGCCCGCTCGGAAGCCTTGGACGAGCCGGCTTCGACGGCCGGGGCCAGCGAGCCGGGCGGCGGCGCCGGCGTCAGCGTCGATCCTGGCGCGACCGATCCGGACGAGGCTGCCGGCAATTCGGACGAAGATCTCCAAGCGGTTTGCTCCGTCTGAGGCCCCCTCGCTTCTCAAGGCTGCCGCCTGGGCCCATAGACTCGTCAGCCATGCGCTACATCGTCATCGTGGCTGGCGGTTCGGGGACTCGGCTTTGGCCGTTGTCGCGGCAGGGCATGCCTAAACAACTTCTGCCAATAATCGACGGCCAGACGCTGCTCAAGCTGGCCTACGACCGGGCGCTTTCCCTTGTGGACGCCGACCGGGTTTTCCTCTGCGTCGGCGCGGCCTACGCGGACACCGTTGCCACGTTGTTGCCAGAGGCTCCCCGCGCCAATATTTTGGGCGAACCGGTCGGGCGCGATTCCCTCAATGCCGTGGCCTGGCCGACAGCCGTCATCGCCCGGCGCGACCCCGAAGCTGTGGTCGCCATCCTCAGCGCCGACCAGGTCATCGAGCCGGTCGCCGCTTTCGCCGCGGCCCTTGGCAGAGCCTTCGCGGCGGCCGAGCAAGACCGTCACGCCCTCGTCACCCTCGGTGTCGTTCCGACCAGCCCGCAGACAGGTTTCGGCTACCTTCGCCGCGGCCGCCTTGCCGCCGGTTTGACGGGGGTTTGGCAGGTCGAAGAGTTCGCCGAGAAACCGGCCCTGGCCGTGGCGGAGTCGTATCTCGCGGACGGCGGCTGGTGGTGGAACTCCGGCATGTTTTGTTGGCGGGCCGCGGTGTTTTTGGAGCAGCTGGCCGAACTGCGGCCCTCTACGGCCGCCGCCATCGGCGAACTCGCCGGCAGTCCGGACCGGCTGGCCGAGCTTTACCCCAAGCTGGAGAAGATCAGCGTCGACTACGCGATCATGGAGCCCGTGTCGCAGGGCGCTGGCACGGCCCACGTTCTGGCCGTCCCCTTGGCCGCCCGCTGGGATGACATCGGCGGTTTCCCGGCCCTGGCCGGCCTTCTCGGCCTAAACGACGGCAACGCCCAGTTAGGCCATGTCGTCGCCCTTGACTCGGCGGACAATCTCCTCGTCAACGCCGGTCCGGCGGGTTCCCTCATCGCCGTGGTCGGCCTTCATGACACTATAGTTGTTACCCATGGCAATATAACATTGGTTTGCCCGCGCCGTTCCGCGGAGTCCATAAAGCAACTCGTGGACAGGGTCCGGGCTGAGGCGGGCGCCGACTATGCCTAGCCCTGGCGCCCCAGCCCACCGATCAGCCGGCTGGCTCCTCATCGCCGCCGCCGTCCTCGCCGCGGCCGCCGGCGGATTGGCGGTTTTTTGGCCTCGCCGGTTGGAGGATTGGCTGGGCGCCGGTTCGGACAAGCGCTGCCTGGCAGCTGTCCTCGCCGCGCTGTGTTTAGCCGCTTTCGCCGTCGGAATCCGCCTCATCGCCGCCCGGCCCGCCAGGGCGTCTCAGGGCCAAAGGCAAACTTCCCGCTCGCGGCCAGGCGAAACTCTTTTGCCCGCCTCTGAACTTCTTGCCGAACCGGCCGCGCCGATCGCGCTGTCGGCCGAAGCTTCCGCCTATTGGCCGGCTGACAAGGCCATAGGCCAAGGCTGGGCGCGCGCCAGCGACTTGGCCCAAGCGCCGAAAACTCCCAAAGCGCCCTAGCCGTGTTTGTCCCGAAACCCTTCGCGGGGCGGTGAGCGAAAACGCTGCCTTGACGGACGCGCCCTACACTGGTGTAATTTACAAAATCACGCTCACAAGAGCCTGTTCGCGAAGGGGGATGCTGTGTCGTCAGGACGCTTGCCAATCCCCGGTCCACCGGAGTGGTACGACAGGGTCTTGTGCCCCCAGACCGATCCCGACGCCTTCTACCCTGAGAAAGGCGGCTCGACCCGTGAGGCCAAAAGCGTCTGCCGGGTTTGCGAGGTTCGCAAAGAGTGTTTGGAATACGCCCTCGCCAACGACGAGCGTTACGGCATCTGGGGCGGGCTGTCCGAACGCGAGCGGCGCCGCCTCAAACGCCAGGCTTGATCCTTCGCCTTGCCGCCGGTTTTTCCGTGTTGCCGCCAGGCGGACTGGGCCGTGTTTCCCCGCCTCCGCTTCACCCGTCAGCCGCCTGGCCGGAAAGGTGCTCCCGTAGCCGTGGGCGCCGAAGCCGCTCGGCTTGGACGGCGTCTCCCGCCAAGCGGCCGCTTCTCAGATGATCTTCAGGATTCTCTTGGGTTACGTCTGCCTGTCCGCTAGGCTGTCCCACCGTAACTGGCCGGGGCCGGCCCCCGAGCGGACGGCCTCCGACTCTTCCCGGCGAACGAATCTGAAGCAAGGCGGGCATGGATCTGAGCACCACGGAGACCGGCAGCTGGTGGATCGACAAACCGCTGCTCCTCCCCGTCGATCTGGAGGCGCAACGGGTCACAGCCATCCTCGTCTCCCGCAACGGGGAAACCTGGTTGCCAGCTGTCCTCGACGCCTTGGCGGGTTCGACCGTCCGCCCGGCCGAGCTCATCGCCGTTGACAACTGTTCTGATGATGGCAGCCTCGCCCTCCTCCTCGCCGCCCAGCGCCAAGGTCTTGTCAGCCAGGTCTTGACGGGCACGGCTGGCGCTTCCTTCGGGGAGGCGGCCGCCTTGGCCCTAAAGGCGGGCGGCGCCGACAGCGACTGGATTTGGTTCCTCCACGACGACGCCGTCCCCGAGCCAGACGCGCTGGCCCAACTCCTCACCTTTGGGGCCCGGACGCCGGATCTGGCTCTGGCCTTCCCGCTGCTCGTCCGCCCGGCCCGCCGCCGCCACACCTCCCTCGTCTTGGAGCTGGGCTCCTCGATCTCCGGGACCGGACGGCGCCACTTGACAGTCGAAACGGGCGAGGCCGCCCAGGGCCAACACGAAGCCGCTCCCGTCCTCGGCGGTTCGACCTGCGGCTTGTTGGCCCGCCGCGATGTCTTCGAGGCTCTCCACGGCTTCAGCTCGGCCATACCTTTCTACCGCGACGGCGTCGACCTCGGCTGGCGGGCCGTCTTGGCCGGCTACGCCGTCATGACCTGTCCGGAGGCTCGCCTGACCCACTTTCAGGCCGGCCGTTCCGAACGCCGCGCCGGCACCGTCGCCGAGGCCAAAGACCGCAGCGAGGCCGCCTGGGACCGCCTCATGGGGATGCGCCTCATCGCCGCCCACAGCCCCGGCGGCCCCGGCTACGTCTGGGTCTGGCTCCGGCTCGTCCTCGGAGCCCTCCTGCGGTCCCTCGGCTTCCTCCTCGACAAGGCTCCCGACATGGCCTTGGACGAATTGCACGCCGCCCACGATTTCATACGCAGCCGCGAGCGGGTGGCTCGGCTGCGCCGCCGGCTGGCCCGCCTCCACGCCAGCCCCGCCGACCGCAAACGGGCCGACGGCCTCCGCCCGCCTTGGCAGTCGGCCCTCGTCGCCTTCGCCCACGCGGCCGCCGATCTCGTCCGCGACCTTTTTGGCGGCAGCCACAGCCAAGACCTCCTGCTCGACGACCTGCTGGGCGACGAATTCGAATCGCGGGCGGCCGACCGCAAACAGCCGATTCCGCGCTGGGTCTGGGCCGCCGCCGGCGTGGTCCTCGCCCTCTTTTCGGGCCGCGGCCTCCTCGTCGCCGAAGGGCCGCTGCGGGCCGCTCAATTGTTGCCCGCCCCCGCCACTTTGTCTGAGGCTTTCAGCCTCGCGCTCAACCCTCCAGCTGGCACGACCGCCGCGCCGGCGCCCTGGCTCCTCCTCGAAGCGATCGGCTCGGCCGTCTTCTTGCGTCCCAACTGGTTTGTCCTCGCCGCCCTCCTCGCCGCCGTCCCGGCGACGGCCTTGACGGCCGCCTGGTATCTGCGCCACCACCTCGGCCAGCACAAGCGCATGAGTTGGATTCTCGCTCTCGCCTACGCTCTCCTGCCCGCCTTGCTGGGCGGCCTCAACCGGGGCGCTCTTTGGCTCGTCGCTTTGGCTTTGGCCCTGCCCTTCTTCGCGGCTTGGCTTCACCGCTGGTCAGAGCCCGCCGAGGGCGCCAAGCTGTGGCAGCCGGCCGCCGGCGTCGCCGTCGCCCTCGCCCTCGTCGTGCCCATCGTCCCGGCCCTCTGGCTTCCCAGCGCCTTGGCCGTCGCGGTGGTCGTCGTCCGCTCCCACGGCGGGCCTTGGTCCTACGTCCGCGGCGCCGTCGCTCTCAGCTTGCCTGTCGTCTTGTGGGGCAATTGGCTGCTTGACATCATCGACACG
>JAIRXC010000148.1 GCA_031268515.1 Propionibacteriaceae bacterium | reverse complement strand
TGGGCCAGCCGGGCGGTGTCGGTGCTCCGGCCCAGTGTCAGCTGATGTTCGATGGCGATCCGACGGATCCAGAAGTCGGGGTCCAAGCTCCATTCCAACACCGTCGCCTGGGCCGGGGGGAAACGCCCAGCGATGACACCGACCACCCGGACCAGGCCGTCGATGGTGTCCCACCAGGACTTACGCTGGGCCAGCGCCCGTAAGCGGGGCAGGTCGCCCGGGACCAGACGCTCCGCCACCGCTCGCAGGTAGTCGACCGCCAAGTACTGGAATTCCCGGGCCGGCTCGGCCCAACCGGCTTCGACCAGCACCCAGTCGACCTGGTCTTGACGCCGGGCGGCCTGGATCAAGGGGCGCTGCAGCGAGCGGCGCAAGGGAGTTTTGAGGCCCAAGAACTCGAACTGGTCGCGCATATAGCGCCGCATGGGCCCGGCTAGGGCCGGGTCGGCCGCCGCCTCGAAGCGGGCGAACACCTCCCGATAGTCCAGTTCAGCCGTCGTTGGCACGCTCCTCCTCTCCGGCTCGGCGGCGGACGCCTGCTCGCGCCGCCGGCAGCCGGACCGTGACAGCCCACCGGCTGGCCGTGGCGTCAAGACTACGCATACGCCCTGGCGACATGGCGTCGTCTGGACTAGGGGGCATGCGTCACCCCGACCACCTGACCTCGGCTCCGTCGAGCCGCCGTGGGCCGACCCCACCATGGATCCGCGGACGCGACACTGGGGGGCCCGGCGGCGGCTATCCCCGTGCCAGCGCCGCCAGCTTGAGGGTCGTGTTGGCGTTGCGGATCGTGATCGAATTGTAAAGCGACTTGTCTTGGATGATCTTGGAGAAACGCGTCCGCGAGTAGGTCTTCAGCGGCGCCGACCAGAAGATCAAGCTCCCTTGACAGGCCACGCTCTCGTGCTCGGGGTTGATCGGGCCCACCGTCGCGCAGACCTGCGCCGGCGTCAAGGGCGGGATGACGAATATGGCATTGTGCGAGGATTCCTTATTTTTATTCCACCAGTCCGGAGCCTGATCGACCGCTTCCGCCAGCTCGTCGGCGGGGATCAGACAGACCGGCGTCCGCAAGCCCAACTCAGTCTCCAGCAGGTGGCCGCAGGCCGTCCTCAGCGCCACCGGATCCAAGTCGCTGGTGAAGAGGACGTTGCCGCTGTTGATGTAGGTGGCGACGTCCTCGAAACCGTGTTCCACGAAGGCGGCCTTGAGCTTGGACATGGATATCATGTTGTTTCCGCCCACATTCACACCCCGTAACAGCGCGATGTGCCGCCTGGCGACTGCTTCCCGCTGGTCGTCCTGTCCCATCGTCCACCCGCTCGATCCGCTCCTGGACCCCTGGACCGCCCACAGGCCACCGGCCCAGATTACGACAACTCAAACCAGTCCGACCAGGCCTCTGAAGCCAGATATCGGCGCGCTTCGCGGATCAGCTGCGCGGCCGTTTCCGGGCGAGTGGATCAGGGCGATGGACAGGTTCGCGCCACTGGTCAAATTAGGTCAGGGCTTCGACGCCCGATGTTTCGCCGGTCTATCGGCCGATCGACAGAAGCTGGCCCTGCGGGAGAGGCTGTCGGACCTGGCCGCCTGGCGGCGTTGGCGCCAGGTCGCCTATGACCCGTTGGGACGCGGCGCCACCTGGCCTGACGCCCATCTCGAACCGCCTTGGCCAGCACCTATTTGGGAGAGGCGCCACTAGGCCATGGGCGCCCTGGGCAGCAGTTTCTCCATCTTCGCCAACGCTTTGGCGATCTCGTCTCGGTTCTTGGCCGCGACGATCCACGAGGGCAGCCGGTTCGCCCACGACGACCCGAAGGTCAGGCCAGGAGTGTCATCACGTAGCTTCGCGGCCACCAGCGCTTTGAGCTGAGCCAAGTGCTCCTCGTTGTAGGCCCACAACCAGCCATGCCGTGTTGGCACTTTCAGCAGCAAGTCCATACCCATGAACTGGGTCGGCTGTCCCGCCCGTTCCGTCTGCGCGCCAAGCGAAGGTTCCATACGCCATCCGCACGAAAGACAGGTGAACTGCTGCGCCCATACCCCTGGAGCTTGGCAGCGAGAGCACAGCACCAAGACTCGTCTTGTGAACGAGTGTCTGGATGCCGGGTCGGGCCGAAAACGCTCACCTGCTGGAGCGCTCAGTTCGGAGGTGTCCTCGCGCAGGCGCTGGTATCGCTCAGCGTCTTCGGCGGCAACCGGACCGCGGTGACCGGAGCGGTCGAGGCAGTCCCTTGCCCGCAGAGCCGAACCCATACGCGAATACACTTCCGCTAGGAACAGCCATGACAACCCCGACAGTTCCTCGTCCTTGGCGTTCCGGTGGCTCCACGCCACATCCAACGCTAAGTCCAACTTCCCCGCCTCGATCAGTTCCGGGACGCGCAGTCGAAGCTGATGTGCTGTCATCCGAGAGCCAGACATAGACCCAGTCTGTCATCCTGGCCAGACCGAACCTGTTGGCTACCCGCCCACCGAGGACATGACTCGCCATCGCCGAGTAGCAGACGCGCGCTGTGCGGGCCGAACCGCCGCCGACCACTACGGGGTCAGCCCAACCGCTGCGCAGACCGTCGTGCGCAAAGGCGATCGGCGGTTGAGGGCGCGGGGATGGCCACCCGTTTGCTGTCTGCCTGGGACATTGGCAGGCGGAAATGGGTGGTCGGCAAGCTTTGGACGTTCAAACGGCCTTCAACTTCGGTCGGTATCTGACGATCTGGCCTTTTCACCGCCCAGCGCCGCATGGCGGCGCCTTGTGGCCACAAAGCTGTCAGACCTGCCTGGGATAGTGGTGCAAACGATTGACAGGAGGTCAGATTGAACCTGCCGGATAGGGTCGAACCGCGGCATGTGGAGGCGCCGCCCGACGGTTACGCGGAGTGGTTCGCCGATGTCGCAACGAGAGTGCGCGCGACCCAGCGCCGCATGGCGCGCAGCTCGAACCGTGAGACGATCCGCTTGTACTGGTCCATCGGCCGCGATGTCATCGACCGTAGACAACGCCTCGGCTGGGGGCGAGGGTGATAGAGCAACTCTCGGCTGACCTGCGACAAGAATTCCCTGGTCGGCTTGGGTTCTCTGTGTCCAACTTGAACTACATGCGGGCGATGGTGACCGCATGGGGCGGTAGCGGCTCAATTCCTCCACGGGTTGTGGAGGAATTGCCGTGGGGCCATGTGCGCGCGCTGCTTGATGGTCTCGACCGCCTCGAGGACCGCGACTGGTACGCACGCCATGCGTTGGATCAAGGCTGGTCGCGTGATGTGCTACGTTTCCAGATCACGACCGGTCTGCGCGGTCGGATGGGGGTCGCGCCTTCCAACTTCACTGAGACCTTGCCATCGCCGGACTCCGATCTGGCGCAACAAATGACGAAAGATCCGTACGTCTTCGAAATTGCGGCATTGACGGATCGCATGCGGGAACGCGACCTGGAGCAAGCTTTGATGGATCGTTTGCAGCGTACTCTTCTGGAATTTGGCCGCGGTATGACCTTGGCTGGACGGCAGGTCGTTTGTCAGTTGACGGCGTGGATCGGCAAGTAGATCTGCTGATGTTCCATGTCGAGCAGCTTCGCTACATAGTGGTTGAACTCAAGGTGACTGACTTCGAGCCAGAGCACCTCGGCCAGCTCGCCACATACGTCACAATGGTCGACGACCTGGTGAGGAATCGACAGATCCATGCTCCTACTGTGAGCCTCTTGCTATGCACCGGTAAGCGTGAAGCCACGGTGCGGTACGCGCTGGCGAGTGCGGCGGCTCCTGTGGCGGTGGCCCAGTGGCAGGGTCTGCCATCTGAAGCCAGGGCGGCCCTGCCAACTGCGGAGGAACTGGAAACAGTGATTCAGGACGAGCTGGCCCATCAAATGACGTTGCTCACAGCCAAGCCGCCCCCTCGGCCCTAGGCGCCACGGGGAGTGCTAGGCGCGTCTTGCAGCCTTCGCGGCCGCGGTTCACGGGGGTCAGCCGCGGTCAGAGCGTCCAAGCTCAAGGAGCCAGGCGTTCTTTCTTCCAAGCGCCGTCCAGCAGGACGTAGCGCACCCGGTCATGCAACCTTGATTTCCGACCCTGCCAGAATTCCCACAGCTCGGGGACGAGCCTGTAGCCGCCCCAATGCGGGGGACGGGGCGGGTTCAGGCCATAGCGGGCGGAGGCCTTGGCGGCGTTGGCCAGCAGGAGGGCGCGGGAGGGGATGACTTGGCTCTGGGGCGAGGCCCAAGCCCCGATCCTAGAATCCAACGGGCGGGTGGCGAAGTAAGCGTCGGATTCGGCCGCCTCGGCTTTCTCGACCAGGCCTTCCACCCGTACCGCCCGTTCCGCTTCGACCCAGTGGAACTGGAGGGCGGCTTGGGGATTGGCCGCCAGCTCCTGGCCCTTGCGGGAATGGTAATTGGTGTAGAAGACCAGGCCGCGGGCGTCGGCGCTCTTGAGCAACACCACCCGGGTGGACGGACGGCCGCGGGCGTCTGCCGTGGCCAAGGTCATGGCGCTGGGTTCGGGCAGACCGGCGGCGATGGCGTCGGCCAGCCAGCGCTCGAAGACGGCTTCCGGGCTGCCGGGCAGGGCAGTCTCGTCCAGTTCTCCCAGCTCGTAACTTTTACGTAGGCCACGCAGATCCATAACCGAGGAGCTTAGTTTCAGACAGAGCCGGTCCGGCTCAGCGGTAGGCCAGGTCTTGGCCGCTGGGGCCGCGCGGGTCAGGGCGTATCACTTTGGTTGCCGGTGGTACAGCCGCGCCAACAGGTGTCAAGGGGTAGGGATACCAGATTGTCCCTGTGCCGGAAGGAGCTTTCGCCGAGGTGCAACACGGCGCCGCCCGCGAAAGATGAGCCAAGCCGGGAACGCAGCTTTTCTAACCCTGCGAATGATCCTGCGGACGGCCCGCTGGTGGCCTTCACCTCGAAGGCTGCGACCATGCCATCGTGACGCTCGACCACTAAGTCAACCTCGTCGCCGTCCCAGGTCCGCCAATGCCCGGCCTCGTAAGCCGCGTCCTCCGACCAGGCCGCTTCCTTCAGGATCTCTCCGACGGCGAACGTCTCCGCCAAGTGCCCAAACTCGGTCAGGGAAGAGGCGTCGCGCCGCGCGAGCTTCTCAGGCGTGAGGCGGGCCAGCCATGCGCACACGCCCGAGTCAACAACATGTATCTTTGGTTTACGGAAACCAGTTTCCGAGGGCCTTCAAGACAAAAATCCGAGGGGTCTACATACAAAAATCCGAGGGGTCCGTAGACAAATTTCCGAGGGATTGGCGGACCAGACCCCGAGTCGGGTCTGGCGCGCCCGCAGAGGCCGCCTGGGCGCCGGTCAGGGCGGTCTCGGCCGGTTTCTCCCAGCGCGTGGGCTTTTCACGTCGGCTGCGCGTTCTGTAGCCGAGGAGCTTAGTTTCAGACAGAGCCGGTCCGGCTCAGCGGTAGGCCAGGTCGATGGCGAAACGGCCGGCTTCGGTGCAGGCAGCGGTCGGGCCGCTCACCTGACAGCCCTCGTGCTCTAAGGCGACGGCGGCGTGGCGGGCGGCGATGCCGAGTGAGATCTTGTCCATCTTCTTAGCCAGGACCAGGCTCATGGCTCCCCGCGGCTGGTGGACCAGCCGGACCAGCTTGTCGCTGAACTCGAGCAGCCAAGGTTGGTCGTTCACTCCCGAAGGGGCCAGCCGGACCGCCCGGGCGACCGGATTGTCCTGAGCCGAGATCCGATCCAGAGGCAGCCGGCTGGCGTCGGCTTCGGCCCGGGGCGGCTCGTCGGTGGGTCCGAAGGCCAGCAAGACGGTGAAGTCGGGCCGCTTGGCTTTGGGGCCGGCCAAGCCGATCCAATGCGAGCCCAAGCCTTGGGCTTGGAGGGTCAGGTCGGCTAGTTGGAGGACGTAGCCGGCCGAGGCGAAGCCGGCGTCGTCTTGGGTTGTGAAAGCCAGCAGATGGTACGGGGCTGAGCTGCCTTTGACCTGGTCCGGGCCGGCTAATACGACCTCGACCGGCCGGCCAGCCAGCGGGTCGGCCCGGCGGGCCAGTTCGACGATGCTCTGCACAACCGACGGGTCGAGCGGAGCGGCGCCGAAACGGTGGACGCTGTGGCGGATGGAGATGGCGGCGTGGAGGTCCATGAGCCAAAACTAGCGGGCTGAGCGCATTTCCGCTCCAAGTTGTCCCGACTTGGCCACGGCGGCGGTCATCCCTTCCACTGACCTCGCGCTCCCAGCCCAGGTTGTCCCGGCTGGGCCGGGCCGGCTCACTGGTCGAAACCGTTCGGCCGGATACGCAATTTGCGGCCCGCCACCTTGGCGCCGGCCAGCCGGCGCATCGTGTCCCGCGACAGGTCGGAGCCGATCTCGATCAGCGAGAAATGCTGGAACATGTCGATACGGCCCAGGTCGCCGCCGTTCAGTTCGCCTTGGCCCGTGATCGCGCCGACGATGGCTCCCGGACTGGCGCCGTGGCCGCGCCCCACGCCGATCCAGTAGCGCCGCGGTCCGCCCCGGCCAGCCCGGCTCGGGTTCGAGCCGCGCCGCTGACAGCCGGTCGGCCGGTCGGCGCGGTTCCAGCGGTCGCCCTTGCGCCGACGGGGCTGGCCAGTGGCCGCCCAATCCCGTCCGGAGCCGTCCGGCTGGGCCCGGTCAGAGCCCCGGTTGCGGTCGCGCAGCTCCGCCAGGGCGGCGTCCAGATCGGCTTCCTCGGCCGCGGCTCCGTCCTGGTTGCCGTCATCATGCAGAGCCCGCGCGGCCAGCGCGGCGGCCAACGACAGCGGGTCGGTCCCGTCTTCGACGGCTTGGGTGACAGCGCGGCGGGCGGCGCCTAGTTGTCCGGCGGCGACCCGGTCGAGGGCACGGCCCAGCAAGGCGGCGTAGCGCTGCTCGGCCACATCTTGGACGGTCGGCGCCGGCTGTTCGACAATCTTGCAGTGGAGGGCTCGTTCGATGGCGCGCAGGCGGCCGCGTTCCGCCGGGGTGACGAAGGTCAGAGCCAATCCGGCCCGGCCGGCCCGACCGGTGCGTCCGATCCGGTGGACGTAGTCCTCCGCCTGGCGTGGCAGGTCGAAATTAACCACCAGGCCGATCCGGTCGACGTCCAAACCACGGGCCGCCACGTCGGTCGCCACCAGCACGCCCAGGCGGCCCCGCCGCAGCCGGTCCACGATCCGTTCGCGCTCCCGCTGGGCCACCTCGCCGGAGATGCCGGCGGCGTCCAGACCGCGGGCCGCCAACGCTTGGCTGACCTCCTCCGCCTCCGCCCGGGTGCGGACGAAGACGATGGCGGCTTCGGCCTGAGAGGCGGCCAAGATCCGGGCCAAGACGCCGACCTTGTGGCGGTGCGGCACCACGGTGTAACGCTGGTCGACGTTGACGGCGACGGTGGCGGGCCGGGTCACTGAGATATGACGCGGAGCGCGCAGATGCCGCGCCGCCGTGGCCCTGATGGCGGGCGGCCAGGTGGCGGAGAACAACGCGGTCAGACGATCAGCCGGGGCCTGCGACAAGATGGCATCGACTTCTTCGGCGAACCCCATGCGGAGCATCTCGTCGCCCTCGTCAAGGACTAAGAAACGCAGGCTGTCCAAGGTGAGAGTTCCCTGGTCCAGGTGGTCGATGACGCGCCCCGGCGTCCCCACAACCACTTGCGCCCCGGCCGCCAAATCGTGCTTTTGCGGGCCGTACGAGGCGCCGCCGTAGATCGTCGCGACGCGCAGCCCGGGGCTGGTTTGAGCGAAATCCTTGATCGCGGCGGCCACCTGGATGGCCAGTTCCCGCGTCGGCGCCAAAACCAAGGCCTGCGGCTCCGGCAAGGCCGGGTCGACGGCGGCCAGCAACGGCAGTCCGAAAGCGGCGGTCTTGCCAGTCCCAGTTTGGGCCACGCACACGATGTCATGTCCGGCCAGCAGCTCTGGGATGGCGGCGGCTTGGATGTCGGTGGGGGATTTAAAGCCGAGGCCGGTGACGGCCTCCAGCAGGTGGTCGGGCAGTCCGAGGTCGGCGAAGTCAGGGCGCGAGGG
Organism: Propionibacteriaceae bacterium; assembly: GCA_031268515.1. Lineage (GTDB taxonomy): Bacteria > Actinomycetota > Actinomycetes > Propionibacteriales > Propionibacteriaceae > WQYJ01. Next base: position 20,160 of record JAIRXC010000148.1, on the reverse strand, counting down.
CAGGGTCAGATCGTCAGCAGTCATCATTGGGCAGGTTCAAGCCGTTCATTGTTCGTGGAGCGTGATGCCGACGCCAGGCAGGCGGCGGATCAAGGCGGACCCGAACACTAAGACAGCACGGCCTGGTTGGCAGCGCCACCAGACACAAGGATCGCGGAGACTCCGTAAGACAGAAGAGATTCTACCCCATATGTGAAGGCGGATCATCTATTGCCGTGAGTTCCAGGCGCTGAAACCGCAAACAGCGAGCAGAGGTTTCTGAGTTTGCGGCCCTCAGGCCGTACGCCGCTGGAATGGAGACGGTGGCAATAGGGACGGCCTTAAGGCAGCGGGCGGAGCCGAAACCAGGTTCGTGGGCGGGGTCATTTCCTATAAACTTGGCCGATGCTCAACCGACCTGATCTCCTCGCCCTCCGATTGCGCGCGTTGCTGTTGGCGGGAAACCAGGCCGACGGGCCCGCGGCCGTGGTCCGTCATTTCCTCGCCCTGCAGGCTCAGGATTTTCCGGCCTTGCTGTGGGCTGTGGGCCAGCGCGCTGGCGTTGATTTGGCCGCGGTCGAACAAGCCTGCAAAGACGGGCAGATTGTGCGGTCCTGGCCGCTTCGGGGCACGTTGCACGTGACCTTGGCCGAGGATGTGGCCTGGTTGCGGCGCCTCCTGGCGGCGAAGGCTTTGGGAGTGTCGGCGCAACGCCGTAGAGAACGGCTCGGGCTGACCTTGCAAGACATCGAGACCGTGCGTGCCGGCGTTGTCGAGGCGTTGGCTGGCGGCCGGGCGCTTAGCCGGGAAGCTTTGCTGGCTGAGCTGTCGTCCCGCGGTATTGTTGTCGAATCCAATTTGCTCTACCACTTGATTTGGTTTTTGTCCCAGACTGGATTATTGCTGTTTGGCCCGGTTGTCGATGGTGAACCATTAATTGTTTTAACCGACGAATGGGTTAAGTCTTCTCGCGTCCTCGACCGGGAAGAAGGGTTGGCGGAATTGGCGGCGCGATACGTCTGCTCCCACGGGCCGGCCAGCGTCGACGACCTGGCTTGGTGGGCGGGGCTGGGCAAGCGCGAGGCGGCCCAAGCCTTGGCGTTGGCCGCCGACAGGGCAGTTCGGGTTGTGTCTGACGACGGGGTCGCGTATTGGATGTCGCCGGCTCTGGCCGCCAGCGAAGCTCCGGCGGGTCTGGCGTTGCTGCCAGCGTTCGACGAGCATCTGCTGGGCTACCGCGACCGGACGCTCATGTTGGACCCCGACCACGCTTCGGCGGTGTGCCCCGGCGGGAACGGCATCTTCAAACCGGTCGTGGCCGTGGACGGCAAGTGTGTGGGAACGTGGCGTTCACTCGCCCGTGGCGCGCTTAAGCGATGGCCTGTCGACAAGCCTGTCCCGCTCACTGTGACCTGGTTCGACCGGACGGTCTCCAGGCGGGCCGACCCGCAGCTCTTGGCCGCCGCGGCTGACCGCTACGCGCGCTACCTGGGCCGCGGCCAAGCCGAAGTGATCATCGCCGCCGGCTGACGCGGCGCGCCAGGATCCGCGGCCGCTGAGCCCCAAGGTCCAATGAGGGAACCAAGGTTTCTTGAAGGGGCCGTGCCGCTTGAACGTGTCGTGTCATATTGTTTTTCGGGGCGGCTGGCGTCTTCGCCGTCGAGCCGGCGCCACAGCCCAGGTAGGCTAGCCCACCGTGTCAGATGCTCTTGCCCCGGCCCGGTTGCGGGTCGCGCCGTCGCCGACGGGCGACCCCCATGTCGGCACCGCCTACATGGCCTTGTTCAACCTCGCCTACGCCCGGCGTAGCGGCGGGCAGTTCGTCCTCCGGATCGAAGACACCGACCGCGCCCGCTACACAGCCGGCTCGGAGCAGCAGATTTTCGACACGCTGCGCTGGCTCGGCCTCGGCTGGGACGAGGGGCCGGACTGCGGGGGGCCGTACGGGCCGTACCGGCAGTCGGAGCGGCTTGATGTCTACGGGTCTTTCGCCAGCCAGCTGATCGAGTCTGGCCACGCCTATTATTGTTGGTGCACGCCGGAGCGCCTGGCCGCTTTGCGCGAGGCGCAGGCCGCCTCGAAAACGCCGCTGACGGGATATGACCGGCTCTGCTACGGCAAGACGCGGGAAGAACGGGCGGCGCTGCCAGGTTTTGCCGGTCAGCCGGTCGTGCGGATGCTCATCCCCGACGACGTCGAACTTGTTTTCACCGACCTTGTGCGCGGGCCGGTTTCGGCACCCCGGCCAGACGACCAGGTCATTGTGAAAGCCGACGGTTTTCCGACCTACCACCTGGCCGTCGTCGTCGACGACCACCTCATGGGCATCACACACGTTGTCCGAGGCGAGGAGTGGATCTCTTCGACTCCGAAACATGTTCTGCTCTATAAATGGTTGGGCTGGGAGGCGCCCGCGTTCGCCCATTTGCCGTTGCTGCGCAACGCCGACCGTTCGAAAATCTCGAAACGGAAAAACCCCGCCGCCCGCCTGGCCTGGTTCCGCGAACAAGGTTATCTGCCAGAGGCCTTGCGTAACTTCCTCCAGCTCATGGGCTATCCGCCGGTCAGCGACACGGAGATCGCGACGTTCGACGAGTTCGCGGCTGGTTTTGACTGGGCCAAGGTCAACACGGTCGGACCGGTCTTCGACTTGGCGAAACTCAACTGGCTGAATGGCCACTACATCCGTTCTCTTAGTCCAGAGGAATTGGCCGACCGGATCGAGGCTTATCTCTTAGAACAAGGCCAATGGCCAAACCAGCCGTCTGAACGTGACAGGGCTTTGTTGCGGGGCGGGGCGGCGCTGGTCCAGGAACGCCTTCAACTCCTTAGCGAAGCGCTGCCCAAGCTGGCTTTCTTGTGGGCGGCGGACGACGCCGTGACGACAGCCGCCGACGCTCAGGCTCAGTTGGGCGCCGACGCCCCGGCCATTCTGGCGGCGGCCGAAGCCGCTTTGGCCGGCCTGGCCGAATTCACAGGCGAAGCCGTTGAAACGGCGCTGCGGGCTGCTTTGGTCGACGCTTTGGGTCTCAAACCACGTCTGGCCTTCACGCCTGTCCGGGTCGCCCTGACCGGCCAGCGGGTCTCCCCGCCCCTCTTCGAGTCCATGGCCCTGCTTGGCCCTGCCTCCTGTCAGACCCGCTTGCGGAGCCTGCGCGCCGCCTTGGCCTGAGGCGAGGCGACTGGACCCCGTGGTAGCTTGTGGCGCATGAGCGAGACCTTTCCTGCCCCGTCCGGCGCCGGTGATTTCATTGCCGACGCCGTGATCGAAGACAACGCCAGCGGGCGTTATTCAGGACGGGTCCAAACACGTTTTCCGCCGGAGCCTAACGGCTATCTCCACATTGGCCACGCCAAAGCCATCACGGCCGATTTCGGAATCGCCGAGCGTTTCGGCGGCGTCTGTTTGCTCCGATTTGACGACACCAATCCCGACGCCGAGGAAGCAGAATACGTCGAGTCGATTCTGGAAGACCTCAGCTGGCTCGGTTACAAACCCGCCCAGGTGGTTTACGCCTCGGATTATTTCGAGGCCCTTTGGCAGTGGGCTTCCTCGCTCATCGAGCGGGGTTTGGCTTATGTCGACGAGCAGACCGCCGAGACGGTCTCCCAGCAGCGCGGCGGTTTCGGCAAAGCGGGGATTGAAAGCCCTTGTCGGGATCGACCGGCGGCGGAAAGCCTCGACTTGTTCCGGCGTATGCGGGCGGGAGAATTCCCCGACGGGTCGAAGACCCTGCGGGCCAAGATTGACATGCAGTCTGACAACATGCAATTGCGTGACCCGGTCATGTACCGAATCCGGCGCGCCCGCCACCACCGGACCGGAGACGCTTGGTGCGTTTATCCGACCTATGACTGGGCACACGGCCAGTCCGACGCTCTGGAAGGGGTGACACATTCGATGTGCACCCTGGAATTCGAGTCGCACCGGCCGCTCTACGACTGGTATTTAGAGCAGCTCGAGCTGCCCCGCGAAAAACCCCGCCAATTGGAATTCGCCCGCTTGGAGTTGACTCACACGGTGACGTCGAAACGCCGGCTGCTCGAACTCGTCCGCCAAGAAATTGTCGAAGGTTGGGATGACCCCAGGCTGCCGACTCTGCGCGGATTGCGCCGGCGCGGCTATCCGGCGGCGGCCATCCGGGCCTTCTGCGCCCACATTGGCATCAACAAGACAAATTCTCGGCACGCTTTGGAGGAATTGGAGTCGTTCGTCCGCGCCGAACTCAACCGGTCGGCTCAACGGCGCATGGCCGTGCTGCGGCCGCTGGCGCTCATCATCGACAACTGGCCGGTCGACAACGACGGCACCGGGCTGGTCGAATGGTTCGAGGTCGGCAACAATCCGGAGAACCCGGCCGACGGGACGCGGCGGGTCCCGTTCTCCGGCCGCCTTTGGATCGAGGCCGACGACTTCGCGGAGGTTCCGCCGCCGAAATTCTTCCGTCTCTCGCCCGGCCGGGAGGTCCGCCTACGCGGGGCCTACCTCGTCACCGCGACCTCGGTCGTAAAGGATGAAACAGGCGCCATTGTCGAGGTGCACGCGCTCTATGATCCCGCGACTCGCGGCGGCGACGCTCCCGACGGCCGAAAGGTCAAGTCGACCATGCACTGGGTCTCGGCGGCCCACGCGGTCGAAGCGAAGGCGGCGCTTTACGGCCGCTTGTTCACGGCCGAGACGCCGGGGGAACGCACCGGCGACCCCATGGACGACCTCAATCTTGACTCGCGCGAGCTGCTGGCAAACTGCCAAGTCGAGCCGTCCTTGGCGGCGCTGGCCCCAGGAGAGGTCGTCCAATGCGAACGCTTGGGCTACTTCGCGTGCGACCCCAGAACGCCGTTGCTGTTCCATCGGACCGTCGGCCTGCGCGACGAGTGGGCGAACATCCGGAAGAAGGGCGCCTAGCCGTCGCGCTTGCGAGGACGCGACACGAAGCGAGCCTGATCGGCCGCGCGGCAGCCGCATTAAACCTCAGCGTCGGCTTTTTGGCGGCGCCGGCCGAGCTGGCCCGTAGGCTGGGCCGATGACCTTGTCTAGGCGTTGGCGGACCTTGCCGGCGGAAAACGACTGGGCCAAGACGCGGGCCCGCCTCCTGGCCGCTGGGGCCGACCTGGTGGATTTGGCCGACAGCAACCCGACTAGGCACGATTTGGGTTCGCCCGAGACGGCTGAGATCTGGGCGCGGGCCGCCTGCCAGGCCGGCCGCTACGATCCCGACCCCCGTGGCCCCGTCGCGGCCCGAGAGGCGTTGGCGGCCCGCTTCGGCGGCGGTCCCGACGATTATTGGCTGACGGCGAGCACCTCCGAGGCCTACGCCTGGCTCGGCGCCTTGCTGGCTGACCCCGGCGACGCCTTCGCCATCCCTGCCCCCGGTTATCCCCTGATCGAGCCGCTGGCCCGCTTCAGCGCTCTGCGCACCGAGGCTTACCCGCTTCACTACCTCCATCCCTACGGCTGGCTCCTCGACCCCGAACGCCTCGACGCGGCCGTCGCCCGGCCGGGGGTGCGGGCCCTCGTCGCAGTCAACCCTGGCAACCCAACCGGGGCCTACGTTGACTCGGCCGACCGAGACCGCCTTGTCGAAAGTTGCCGCCGCTGGGGCCTCGCCCTGGTCGCCGACGAGGTCTTCAACCCTTTCGCCGTCGACCGCGACGAGGGCGTCCGGTTGGCCGGCGAGCCCCAGGTCCTCTCCTTCGCCCTCGACGGATTGTCGAAACTTTTGTGCGCTCCCGGACTCAAGACAGCGTGGATACGGCTCAGCGGTCCGGCCGCGGAAACCGCGCCGGCCCGGGCGGCCCTCGACCAGATCGCCGACTCCTTTCTGCCCGTCAGCGCCGCCGCGGGCCTGGCCTTGCCCGGCTTGCTGGGTTTGGCGGACAGCGTCGTCGCGGCGACCAGGGCGCGCTTGCGCTCCAACCTGGCCTGCCTTCGAGCTGGCCTCGGCGCCGACCGCGTCCGCGTCCGCCGCTGCGACGGCGGCTGGACGGCTTTGGCCGACCTGCCCCGGACAAGGCCCGACCCGGCGCTCGACCTCCTGGCCGCACAGCGGGTCGCAGTCCACCCCGGCTGGTTCTACGACCTGCCCGACCCCGGCTGCGTCGCCATCTCCTTGCTGCCTGCCCCCGCGGTCATGGCGGAAGGCTGCGCCCGCCTACGGGCCTGGTCAGATGAAACCGCTGCCGGAGTTTGATCCGGACCGCAGGGCCGTCTCCTTCGCCATCGCCGGCTAGGACAACCGCCGCGCCGCGGCTGGGATCCTATGGCGCAGTCGAAAACGGCGTATTCCTTCGGGACAGCCGCCGTGGCGTGGGTAGGAGGGGGACTCGGAACGGCCTGGCGAACGCGGGGTTTGGCCAGCCGCCGCGGCGACGGCGGAATGGGGGCGACGAGGCGCCGCCGGCCCCGGCCGGCCCAACTGACATTGGACGGCTGAGTTTGGATAAGGTGTGAGACACGGCGCTGGCACAGAGCCTTGAGGCGCCCTGGGACTGATAGGAGGCGCCATGGCGCTGACGGTGACCTGTCAGCCGGCTGTCGGCCGTTACCTCGCCTGGCTGGACGAAAAGCCGGCCGGCTACTTGGAATACCATCTCCGTGGCGACGATCTAGCTTTTGTCCACACCATCGTCGAAGCCGATTGCGAGGGCCAAGGCGTTGGCAGTGCCCTCGTCGCCGCCGCTTTGGACGGCGCCCGCGCCGACGGCCATGGGGTCTTGCCGTATTGCCCCTTTGTCCGCGCCTACCTCCTCAAACACCCAAGCCAGCTTGGCCTTGTGCCGGCTCGGCGGCGGCTTGATTTCGGCTTGCCAGCCGATCTTGGACACCCGTCTGAACCTCCCGTCTCCGGTTAGGCCCGTTGGCGTGGCCGTCTCTCTTGGAACTTTGGCGCGGCGCCGAGCCGGCCCAGCTGACGATTTCTCCGGCGGCTGCTGGCTGCTGCGGCGTCGAGTCGGTCGCGACTGGCCCGTTTCCACCCCCCTTCCCCTGCGACTCCTTGTTTCTGTGACTTCCCATCCATCACCGCGAACCTCCAGGAGACCGACATGACCCGCCGTCCCTATTACGGCAGCGACATCATCGTCACGTTTGACGCCGCCCGCTGCCTCCACGCCGCCGAATGCGTCCGCGGCCTGCCCGCCGTCTTCGACACCTCCCGCAAGCCTTGGGTCCTGCCCGACGCCGCCGCCGCGGACATGGTGGCCACCGTGGTCCGGCGCTGCCCGACGGGCGCTTTGGCTTATGAGGCCGGCCGGGAACGCCAAGGCGCAGCCCCCGAACTGGGCCCGTCGCCGGCCCAGTTGCGGGCTGTTCCCGACGGCCCGATCTGGTTCCACGGCCAAGCTGTCCTTGTGACGGCGGCCGGAGAGGAGCCGGTCGTCCGGGCCGCCCTCTGCCGCTGCGGCAAAACCGCCAATGCCCCTCACTGCGACGCCTCCGGCCCCTGCACGAGCTGGCGCGGCCGCTGAGCGGCTTCCGTCCGGGGCAAGCCTGCGAGCCGGCTCGGACGTGGCTCCCAGGGTCTGAGGCCCCAATGTACTTGGGCTTGGGTCAAACAACCCGACGGGCAACCCGTCCACCAAGCTGAGGCCCCAATGTACTTGGGCTTGGGGGAGCGGATTTTTGGAGATAACGGCATGGCCCCTAGGGCCTGAGGCAAGGTCATAGGCGGCGGCCTTAGGCCAAGGCGATGGTGACGGAAACAGTCCTAGAGGAGCCTGCCAAAACCGCAGCTGTCTCCTGGGGCACATCGACGAGGACGTATTCAGCGCTGCTCCCGCCGAGGAAGCCGCCGTCGGCCGTCTCGGGGATCGCGACGACTAGGACGTCCTCGGCGATGGAAGTTTCCCCGGTCGTCCCGTCTGTGATGAGCAAAGCGATCCGGTCACCGGGGCGGATGAGTTTGAGGATGTCCGTCTGCGCCAGATAGACAGGCAAGATCAGGTGTCCGGGGCTGGTTGTGCGGCCGGATTCGGCGACGAGGCTGTCGGCCGTCAAAATCCCGCCCCGAGGGACAGTGGCGGCCAACATCCGTCCGACTGCCTCGCTGGCCGCCGTGAGCGCTCCGTCGGGCACGGATTCGGCCGGGATCTCCATGGTTGTGAGGTCGGCGGCGGCAACCATGTGGCCGGCTTCCGCCCGGGCTGTCACGGTCACGACAGCGACGCGCGTCTCGGCCCGTCCCGAGGCGATGACGGCCAGCGCGAAAACGCACAGAGCCGCGGCGCCGGCGGCGGCAAGACGGCGGTAGACGGTCAGGAAGCGCGCAAGTTGGGTCAGGCGATGGGGTTTCATGCCCAAGACCATGGGGCCGCAGGAGCAGCCTTGCCGGTTGTGCACAGGGCCAGTGGTTGGAAGAGGGTTATGCACAGCCCCTGGCGGGAAGGCTGTTTAGGCGGCCAAGGCCGGCGGCGTGGCCGCGGGAGCCGGCGCGGCTGGAGCCGGCTTGGCCCCAGTGGATTCGGCGGCCGGCTTGGTGGCAGCGGATTCGGCGGCTGGGGCCGGCTTGTCGCCGGTTTCCGTCTTGGCCGGAGAATCGGCCGCCGCGTTGACGCGGCCCTTCGAGCGGCTGTCCGTGGCGTAGAAACCGGAGCCCTTGAACACCACGCCAACCGCCGAGAAAACCTTGCGCAAATGGCCCTCGCAACGCGGGCAAACCGTCAAAGACGAGTCAGCCATGCGCTGGAACACCTCAAGGTCGGCCCCGCAATCCTGGCAGTGGTATTGGTACGTCGGCATCCGCCCCTCCCGGTGAGATCGAAACGCTCTGCCCAGCCGGCGGCTGAGCCGGTCCAGACAACCGAAACGGCCCTAGAGGCGTCCCCAGAGCCGCGCCGTTCAGCCTGCCCAACGGCAAACCGGTAGCACTCTAGCCCATCGACTGCTAATCATAGAAAAACAGCCGCCGCCGTCGCGGCGTCGCGGCCGTCAAAACCTCGTCCGCTGGACTGGGCTTTCGCCCTTGGCGCCTGGGCCGCAGCCCGATCCAGGTCCCCGGCCCAGGCGGCCGAACCGTCGATCACGTTGCTTTCGCCCCCTGGCCTTGACTGCCGCGGAGATTTTCCAGCCGGTCTCGGCTAAGCGATGTCGCGCCGGCGCAACCCCTGCAAGCCGGCCGCCGCCGACAGGGCTGCCAGGGCCAACAGAGCCAGCAACGGCGCCGCCGCAAACGGTTGGACGGGCAGTTGAGGCACATTGCCGAAGGGGGACAGCCGAGCCGCCCACTTCGGCAGGTCGAAAAGGGGGCCGAAATAGACCGCCACGAAGGAGTAGGCCAACAACAGCCAGGCCAGACTGGCCAGCCGGGGCAGCAGTCCGACCGCTAAGGCGGTCAAGCCGGCCATCGCCAGCGACGCCGGCACGTAGACAAAGGCCGCCTGGGCCAACTGGCCGAGATCCACCAACCCGGTCGGCCGGGCGGCCGCGTAAAGACCCGTCACAGTCAAGACCGGGAAGCAGACGGCCTCGGCCGCCGCGACGGCCAAGAAAGAGCCGAAGAGCCGCTCCCTGGGCACGGCCCGAGCCAAAACCGGGTCCAGCCGGCCGCGTTTTTCTTCGCTCCGCCAACGGCTGACCGTGGCGATGACCGGTACGGTCGCCGACAAGGCCATGATCGCGCAGAGCAAGGCGATGAAACCCTCTGTCAAAGAAGCCGCGCCACCTTGGGCTTCGAGCATCTGGCGGATCATGTCATTGTCGCTGGCGAAACTGTCCAGTTGGCCGATGACAGCGCCATACGAGGCGCTGAGCAAGAAGAGGCCGGCCGCCCAGGCGAGGCAGGTGTTCCGTGACAGCCGCCAAGCCAAGCCCAGCGGGCCGCGTAGGAAGCGCGAAGCTTGTTTTCTGCCAGGCCGGGCCGGGATGACGCCGGCGCCGACGTCGCGGCGGGCGTTGACAACCAGTGCTCCGGCGGCCAGCGCTAGCGCTTCGGCGGCCAAGACGGCCAGCGGCGCGAGGTTGTCGGCGTAGAAGGCCTCGACCTTCAAACCCAAACCAAGAGGCGAGACATACGACAAGACGTCGCCGTCCATGTCGCCTTGGGCTCTGGCCAGGTAGGACAGGCCAAGAAGGGCGAACGACAAGCCTGCGGCGGCCCGGGCCGTGCTCAGCAACTGGGCCGCCAGCAAGGCGACGGCAGCGAATAAGACTCCTTGCAAGCCGGCCGACAAGGCGTAGACGGCCGCGCCGGCTGCCGTCGTGCCTTCGACGCCGACCGCCAAAAGGAGCGCCCAGCTGAGCAAGGCGACAACCCCGTTGAGAATCAACGCCGACAATAAAACTGCTGTGGCGGTGGCTAGCTTGCCGACCGGCAGGGCGGCCAACATGTCCTGGCGGCCGAGTTCCTCGTCGGCCCTGGTGTGGCGGATGACGAAGAAGATGTTCATGATGGCGGCGGCGATGGCGAACCAAGCCAGGCATTGCTGGGCAAAGGCCATGGCTGGCGTCAACTGGCCGAGGCCGTAGACCGGCCCCATGAGCGCTGTCATGGCGGGGGTGTTCAGTGTTGTGGCCATGGCGTCCAGGGCGGCCTGGTCGGGGAACAGCCCGGGGTAGAGGGCGGCCAAGCCGACGCTGGACAAAACCAAGGCGGCAATCCAAATCGAGCTGGCAATCCGTTCGCGGCGGGCTATGAACACCATGAGCCGGAAGAAGTTCGCGGTCATGGCGAGGTCCTCTCGACGTATTCAGAAAGGAATAGCTCTTCCAGAGTCTTGCCTTTTCGGAGGATTTCCTCCAGCGGGCCGGCGAAAACGATCCGGCCCGCTTTGATGAGGCTGACCTGATCGGCTAACTTTTCCACCTCGCTCATGATGTGGCTGGACAGCAGAACCGCTTTGCCTTGCTCTTTCAACTCGTGGACGCAATCTTGGAAGACTTTCTCCAGAAGAGGGTCGAGGCCACTCGACGGCTCATCCAGCACGTACAATTCAGAAGTCGCCGCCAAGGCTGCCACGAGAGCCACTTTCTGGCGATTGCCTTTAGAGTAGGCACGGCATTTTTTGGCGGGGTCGAGGTCGAAACGCCGCAGGTAGTCTTGGCGACGTCCTCGATCCGGCTTCGAGCCGTGCAAAGACAAGAACAAATCGATGACTTCGCCGCCTGTGAAGTTGTCCCACAAGCTGACGTCACCCGGAACGTAAGACAGCCGCTTGTGCAGATCCACGGCCTCTTTCCAGGCGTCACGGCCGAACAGCCTGACTTCGCCGGCGCTGGCCCGGAGGAGTCCGAGAAGGCAGCGGATAGTCGTCGTTTTGCCCGCGCCATTTGGCCCCAAGAAGGCTTGGACCTGGCCCGGGTCGACCGTCAGGTCAATGCCGTCCAAAGCCTGGACGGAGCCGAATTTTTTACGCAAGCCGATGATCTCAACAACCGCCGCCATGGTTAACTCGATTCTTCTGGGGTGATTTCCGCGGAGCGCCTCCGAAAGCTCCGAAGCGCGTCGCTCCCACCGGTCATTCTGACAGCTCTTCCTGAAGATTTGCGACAGATTGTCCGGCCAGGTCGGCTAAAGGAGAATCCACGGCGCCTGGCGCGGCTCGTTAAGAAGGCGGGCGGGGGCGAGGCGGGGAGCAAATCAACAGCTTGGCTTCGGTGATGAGCGCGTCAACTGGCTCGTCCCATGGCTCCGCCGGCAAAAAAGCGTCCACTTCATCGGCGTTGAGGAGGAGCCAGCGAGGCGCTTTAGGCTGGCTGTGCCGAAGGGCGCGGTCGTACCAACCGCCGCCTGCGCCCAACCGCCGGCCAGACCGGTCGCCGGCGAGGCCGGGCATGACGACAAGGCTGGCTGCTTGGAGGGCGGCGGCTCCGAGCGGCGGCGCCGTCGGCTGTGGGATGGCGCCGGCGGCGCTCCGGAGACGCTCCGAGCCATCCCAATAAGCCCAATCCGGGTCGCGCCAGCCGCCGCCGGCTGGGCCGACGACGGGCAGGAGGACAGCCACGCCGCGCTGAACCAAGCCGGCGAGGATCGCTTCGGTGGCCGGTTCCGGCGGCACGGCCGCATAACAGGCGACGACCCGCGGCGCCTCGGCGGGCCAGGCGTCGAAAGCGCCGAAGAAGCAATTCGCGCGAAGAGCGTCGCGGCGGGCCCGCTCGGCTGGGCTCCGCGCCGCCCGCCCCGCTTGGACCTGCCGCCGCCGGCTGGCTTTGGCCGCCGCCTCGGTTCCGCCGGAAGACAGCCCGGACAAGGCGCCGCGACAGGCCGCCGCAACGGCCTGAGAAGCATCGATTGGGGGAGAACCGGAAGGCAGCCCGAAGACGGCCTCGCGACGCTGAGGCCCGGTCCCGCCGGCGAGGGAACCGGGAACACGGCTGTTTGTCATTGAGACTGCCTGGCCGCGCTGTCTGCGGCCGCGCCAAGCCCGCGGCTCGGCTTTGGCGGCAAGCGGGCGAGCAGGCCGCCAGCCGTCTCGCTGGCGTCGAGGGCGAAGCAGTGATGGTCGCGCCAATCGCCGGCGATGTGGAGGTAACGGGGGCGAGAGCCCTCGTATCGGAAACCGAGTTTTTCAACGACACGGAGACTGGCGGCGTTCTCGGGCCGTATGCAGATCTCGATCCGGTGCAGGCCCATGACCTGCATGGCGTAGTCGGTGGCGAGGGCGACGGCGGCCGGCATGAGGCCGCGGCCGGCGTAGGCCTGGTCGATCCAATAGCCGATGGAGCCGGAACGGGCCGCTCCAAAGGTGATATTGCTGATGGTGCACTGCCCGATGAGAGGCGTCCGAGAGGTTTCGCCATAGCGTATGACCCAAGGCGCAAGACTGCCCGCCTTTGTTTCGCGGCGCTGCCGGGAGAAGAGCTGGCGGGGGCTGCGGCGCTCCCTAGGGACCGGGTCGGTGGCCTCCCAAGGGGCCAACCAGGCCTGGTTGCGCTGGCGGACGAGCGACCACTCCTCCCAGTCACGGGGCTGGAAGGGGGCGAGGATGACAGCGCCGTACGAGAGTTTGACGGGCCACCGGTGGCGGTCGGGGAAAAGAGGGCCGGCCCAGACGCCGACGGCCGGAGAGCTCTGGGGGCCGGGCTGGCTCGCTGTCACCGGCTGGCCTGCGGCGTCATCGGTCGAGGGGGATGTAGTCGACCCAGGTGCCGATGTCGATGTGGCCGTCTTTCGAACTGAGCAGAGCCAAGCCGTTGGCCCGGTTGATCGAGACGAGGGCGTCGACGCCGCTGCGGCGAGGTCGGAAGGTCAAGGTGCCCGACTCGCTGGCCACGACGTGGGCGCAGGTCAAAAGGCCGGGCGTGACAGAGACCGGCTGGGCGACGCGAGCTCGTTCCAAGGCGGGCAGCACGGTGTCGGCGCCGACGAGTTTGCGGGTCGCCGGGCCGGCCAAGGTGACGAGGAGGATGTGGGCGGCCACAGGGTCGGACGGCAAGGCGAGGAGAGGGACGAAGTCATCGCCGACGAGGGCGAAACCTTGCTGGCGGCCGGGGGTGATGGCGACAGGAGCCGTGTCAGCCACGCCGATCTGGCTCAAAACGGCTTCGATGCTGACTTCGTCCGCCTCGAAACCACCTGTCGTGACAAGGAGATCGGCTCGGATCATCTGGTCCCCGATCAACTCGGCCAACTCCGGCTCGTCGTAGGCCGAGCCCGGCACGTGCCACACCTGGGCGCCGAGGGATTGCAACTCGGCGGCGACTAGGTAGGAGGCGAGGTCGCGTCCCCCCGCCAGGGCCTGGCTGGGGCGGCCGACGGGGATGACGGCGACGCGCGGCCGGGGCCGGGTGATGACCTTGTTGATGCCGAGGGCGGCGACGAGGCCGACGAGGCGCGGGTGGATGCGGGTCCCCTTGCGGACGAGGACGTCGCCTTCCTTGATGCTGCTGGCCGGCCAGGCCTGCTCGGCTTGGATCGATTCGTTGAGGACAAGGCCGACCGCGTCGAGGAGGGAGACGCCGAAAGGCGCGAGCGGGTTTAAGAGGTCGAGGACGTAGCGGCGTTGCTCATCAAAGTCGCGTAAACCATCGGGTCGAGGTGCGGGCGGGGGGGTGGGAAAGGCGCGCGTCTCCGGCTCGGATGCCGCCGTCTCCGTCTGTTTGCGCCGAAACAAAGCCATGAAATACACAGTACGCCACGGTTCCAGAACCCTGAGGGGCCACACGCGCGGAGAGCGGACGAACAAGGCGGCGGCGTGTTCGGCGGCGATGGCTGAGGGGCCACACGCGGAGAGCGGGCTCCGACGGCGGCGCTGAGAGCGATGTAGTCTTCGCCCATGGCAGAACAGCGCATCCAAATCGCTTTGCCCTCCGCTCAGCTAGCTGGCGTTTTCGCCGACTTCATCCGAGCTTGGCACACCAAGGACTGCTTTGTCCTTGACTTCGCCTCCTTCACTGAACCGGTGGTGCGAGAAGAGGGCACAGGCGATTTTGTCCACAACGCCGCCGTCGTCTCGCGCGTGCGCATCCCGCCGTCCCAGGTTTTCGAGTTCATGAAAGCCCTCGAGCAGCAGCTCAGCGCCTGGGAGAAGGAACAAGACAGCAGCCAGCAGCGAAAGGAACTTGGCTAAGAGGCGCTGGCCAAGCTGAGAGGCGCTGGAAATCCGGCTTAGCCGGTGACGGGTTAAGGCCCAGACGGCGCGAGGCAGGTTTCAGGCGGCGGCGCCGCGGGCGGCCGGACGGTCGGCAGCCGACCACTGCGACCAAGAGCCGGGGTAGAGGGCGGCGTCGAAACCGGCCAGGCGGAGGGCGAAAACCTCGTGGCAGGCGGTGACGCCGGAACCGCAATACGCTGCCAGAGAAGTTTCCGGGCCGGCTCCGAGGGCTGTGAAACGCCGCCGTATCTCGTCGGCCGGCCGGAAGTGCCCTGACGCGGTGAGGTTGTCGCCCGTCGGCGCGCTGACAGCGCCGGGGATGTGGCCAGGGCGCCGGTCGACAGGCTCGCTGAGGCCGAGGTAGCGCTCGCGGCCGCGGGCGTCGAAGAGGAGGCCCCGTTCCGGCCAAGCGGCCGCCTCGTCGATCCCTAGGCTGGCCTGCTGCCCGGCCGGTCCGAGCCGGACCTGTCCGGGCGGCGGGACGGTTTCGCCCGTTTCCACGGGAAGGCCGGCTTCCAACCAGGCCGGCCAGCCGCCGTCGAGGAGATGGACAGCCGTGAAACCGGCGTCTCCCAGCAGCCACCACAGCCGGGCGCTGGCCATGTTGCCGGCTCCGTCGAGGGCCACGACCGTCGTGTCAGAGTGGATACCCCAAGCGGCGGCGGCCGCGTTGAGCCGCTCAAGGCTCGGCAGGGGGTGGCGGCCGGCGGCGGCGCTCGGCGGGTCGGCCAGCTGATGGTCGAGGTCGGCCCAAACGGCGCCGGGGATGTGGCCCGCCTTATACGCACCGTGATTGGCGGGGTGGCCGAGCTGCCAGCGGACGTCGATGACGCGCAGACAGCCGGGGAAAGGCTCGTCGCCGCCGACCTCGGCGTAGCGGGCCAGCTCTTCGACGCGGACCAGCGGGGATGGGAAAACGCTCATGGCCGACAGCCTGGCCGCCGCCGGCGCCGGCGTCAATCTAGCCCGGCCTGGCCGCCCGTTTTGAGCGCTGGCGCGCAGGGCGCGGTTTTCGCTGGTTCATGCTCCTGCTTGCCGCCGGCTTGGGGCGGTGACAAGATGAAGCCGCATCACAGTTACTCATCTCGCGAGGAGGGATTGGGCCATGGCATTGGTCAGCAAAGCATCCGCCGAATGGCGCGGCGATCTCACGGGGGCAGGAGTCATTGCCCTGGCGTCCTCCGGCAGAGGTTCCTTCCCCTACAGCTGGAAGGCCCGCAGCGAGGGAGAGAACGGCGTCACAACCCCCGAAGAACTACTCGGCGCCGCTCACGCCGGCTGCTTCGCCATGGCGCTGTCAAACGAGCTGGCCAGCCTCGGCTACGCCCCCGTCAGCGTCCAAGCCAGCGCCGCCGTCGTCTTCGACCCGGCGGCCGGCGGCATCCAATCGAGCCACCTCGTCGTCACCGCCGACGTGCCGGACATCGACGCCGACGAGTTCCGGAGCATCGCCGAAGGCGCCAAGGACAATTGCCCGGTTTCCAAGGCTCTGGCTGGCCTGGCCGTCACTCTTGAGGCCAACCTCGTGTAGTTTCCTCAGATTTTGCCGCCGGCTGAAGCTGCGCGGCGCTGCCTCGTCCGCCCCACGCTACCTTGGCTGATGGCTGGCGGGCGACGGCAGCCCAAGGCGACTTGTCAAGACGACCTAAGGAGGACCATGGGGGAGCGGGAATCGGAGGGAACTGTTGAGACCGTCGGACTGCGGCCGGGCGCCTTGGCCGTCCGCGGCGCCGCGGCCCTCAACTGGCCTAACCTCATCACGGCCGTACGCGCGGCCGCTGCCGTCATCCTCGGCTTCATCGCCTTGGCCGAAACGTCATGGGGCCTCCTTCTCGCCGCCTACGCGACCTACTGGCTGGGCGACACCCTCGACGGCCGCGTCGCCCGCGCCCTTAAACAGGAGACTCGTCTCGGCGCCGTTTTCGACATCTTGTCGGACAGAGCCTCGTCGTCGGTCTGCGTCGCCGCTTTGGTCTTGATCCGGCCTGAGTTCACGGTCGCCCTCGGCGTCTATTTCATCCAGTTCATGATCGTCGACGCCCTCTTGACCCTCGGTTTCCTGCATTGGCCCTGGCTTGTCAGCCCGAATTATTTCTACCGCGTCGACCGGGTTGTCTACCTGCTCAACTGGTCGCCGGTGGCCAAAGCCTGTAATACTGGTTTGCTGATTGTGTTGCTCTTCGTCCTGTGGCGGGTCGGCTGGCCGCTGTGGATCGCGGTGGCCGTGGCCGTAGTCCAGTTGTTCTTGAAACTCTGGTCTGGCTACCGGATGCTTGTCTTGACTAGCCGTGAAAAAGGCGAGCTTGCCGCTGCTCCGGCCTGACCTCCCAGCCTCCGGCCGCCGGAAGCAGCCCCCGCGGAGGAGGGACGCCCAAGGTTTGGCTGCCGCTCGCTGACCGCCGGCGCCGGTCCGGCTGTCGCTACAGTTGAGAAACTTATCGGTGACGAGGGCAGACGCGACTTGCCAGCGGGAGGCGCCAGATGACGAAATGGAAGCCAACTCTTGTCGCTTTCCTGGCCAGCCAGGCGGTGTCCCTGGTCGGCTCGGCCGTCGTCGCCTACGCCGTCATCTGGCACGTCGCCTTGACGACGAAATCGGGCTGGTCCTACACGCTCATCGCCTTGGCCGGCCTCCTCCCCCAAGGCGTCATGTCGCTGTTCGGCGGAGTCTGGGCCGATCGCCACAGCCGCAAAGCCCTCGTCATCGCCGCCGACGCCATCACCGCCCTGGTCACTCTGGCAGCCGCGGCCGCCTTGTGGTCGGGAGCAGAACCTAGCTTACTTTTACTCGGTTTGACATTGTTCCTACGCGGCTTGTCCGGCGGCGTCCAATTGCCAGCCGAGGCGGCTATCGTGCCGACCCTCGTGCCCGATGGCCAGTTGCTCCGGGTCAACTCGGCCAACGGCGCCATTCAAGCGGTTGTTTTGCTCGGCTCGCCCGCCTTGGCCGGAGTCCTCCTCAGCTTCGGCTGGGAGCTGGCGTGGTTGCTCATGATCGACGTGGTGACCGCTGCGGCCGCCATCGTCATCCTCGCTTTCATCGCCGTGCCGAAGCCGCAATCGGGGGAGCGCCGCCGCTTGACGGCGGAGTTGGCCGAGACTTGGCGTTACGGCCTGGGCCATCGCGTCCTTAAGCGGGTTTTGTTGCTGGCTCTCGGTCTCTACGTCCTCATCCTCGCCCCCACCCAGCTGACCCCGATCATGGTTGTCCGGCTGTTCGGGGAGGAGCCGTGGAAACTCGCCACGGTCGAAGTGGCTTGGTCGGCCGGCCTGATCGCCGGCGGCGCGATCCTGGCGGTCTGGGGCGGGCTGCGCAACCGTATGGCCATGATCATCGCCATGTCCGTGGTCTGGGGGATTTTCACGGCCGCCCTCGGCCTGGCACCGTGGTATTGGTTGTTCGCCGCCATTTGGGTCGTCTTCGGGATCAGCGGCGCCGCACTCCAAGCGGCCACGATGACGGTTGTCCAAGAAGAAACACCGCCGGCTCTGCTTGGCCGCATGATGGGGGTCACGACGCTGATCGGCAACTTGGCTGGCCCAGTTGGGCTTTTGGCAGTCGGGCCGTTGGCGGATGTCGTGTCTGTGCGTACGGTGTTCGTCGTCTGCGGCCTCTTGGCCGTTGCTGTGACAATCTGTTTGGCTGTTGGCGCGCCGCCGCAATGGGCGCCTGGGCGGTCTCCGGCGGCGGTTGGGCCAAGCGGGCTGAAAAGCGAGCGTGAATAAGGTTAGATTGTCGGCGGCAAGGCGGTCTGGTCGACCGCAAAGCAGTCAGGGGCGCTGGGCGCCTTCGGCCGTGTCCGGCTCGCTTTGACGGCGCAGGGTCTGGGCTGACAACAGCGCTACGGCTATGCCGGCGATGGCGGCGGCCGCCACGACGACGTAGCCAGCCCGGGGGCTCCAGCGGTCGATCAGCTGGCCAGCCAGGGCCGAGCCGGCCGCCATGCCGGCGCCTAGGGCGGTTCCGATCCACGTCAGACCCTCCGTCAGTTTGCGGGCCGGGACGATCCGCTCGATGAGGGCATTGCCGTTGATGAAACTAGGCGAAATGGCGATTCCAGCGCAAGTGTTGACGATTATGAGGATGGGGAAAGAACCCGCTGTGAGGAAGAGCGAGCTGGCTCCGGCTTGGAGCAACAGGCAAGCGACGAAGCGTTTCCACAGCGGGCTGAGCCAGCGGCGGGCGCCGTAGAGGAGGGCGCCGGTCATCGAGGCCAGGGAGCCGCCGGCCAAGATGGGTCCAGCCGCCCACTGGGCGCCCCAGGATTCGCAGACGGCGACCATGGTGATGTTGTTGGCTCCGAAAACCAGGCCCATGGTGACGAAGACTCCGCAGACCGCGGCGACGCCGGGGACGGCAATGGCTGAACCGTTTTTCGCCGCTTCACGGGACGAAGGGGGCGGGATTTGTTTCGGCTTCTCGCCTCCTGTCAGCTCTGGCCCTTCAGACCAGCTGGCCGCCGCGCTTTTCAGCTCCTCCTCCCCTCCGCCGGCGCGCCTCTTCGCCGGGCTGGAACCGGCGCCTCGGACGGGCGGCTCCGTGTCGCGTTGGGCGAGGAAGCCGAGCCCTCCGACGAGGAGGAAGAGGGCGGCCGCGGCGACGCCCGCGATGGGGTTGACTGAGGTGGCCAGCAAGGTGGCGAGCGAGGGGCCGAAGACGAAGGCGGCGTCGTCGAAGACAGCTTCGATGGAAAACGCAGTTTGGACGTCCGCGGGCCGGTCGAGGAGGTGGCTCCAGCGGGAGCGGGAGAGGGAGCCGGTGGGGAAGGAACTGGCGCCGGCGGCCACGGCGACGAGGCAGAGGGCCCAACCGGGGGCGTGGGCGAGGGAGAGGGCGGCCAAACCGGTGACGCTGAGGGTAAAGGCGCCGATGAGGGGGCGGCCGACAAAGCTTTGGCCGTAGCGGTCGATGAGACGGCCCATAAGCGGCGCCCCGATGGCGTTTGCGACGGTCAAAACGGCGCTCACGCCGCCAGCTAAAGCATAATTGCCGTAGAGCCGTTGGATCATGAGGGTCAGGCCGATGCCGATCATCGCGTGGGGGAAACGGGCCAAGAAGGCCGGCGGGATGAACCGCTTAGCTCCTGGCGTCGCGAGAATCCGCGTGAAGGACTGCACGGGAGGACAGTCTGCCACCCGCTGGGAGCGGTTCCAAAAGTTGGGAGCGCTCCCAGGGCGTTAGCCGCGGCGCGGCAGAAGGCGCTGGCGGCAGGGCAGGGGGACGGCCAGGACGCCCAAGAACAAGCTGGTTTAAAAGTCTGGCTACGGCGCCCGGAGCGGGGGAGCGGGGCGGTGAGGCCGTGGCGGCAGGCAAGCGATGTGAAATCTGATGCGGCGGCCCCTTCCAACCGGTGCGGAGGCTGGTCGGCCGGACGACGCTGTCCGGAGGCGGCCTTCGGCTGTTGGCAGTGCGCACGCGAGGTCGGTTGGGGCCGCCGCGTCCTGGGGTCAGCTTAACCAGGTGGCCTACGGGAGGAGGACAGGGGGCGCCGCTAGCCGCTCCGGCCTCTTCGGAAGCCGGCTTATACCACTGGCTGTGTCAGCCTTCGCCGCCGGGAGGGCTCTTTTGGCCCTGACGTGCCATGCTATGGGGCAGCGAGCGCGCGACGAAGCGGCCCGCCTGACTCTGAAAGGACCTTAAGCCATGAAGGCTGT
>JAIRXC010000146.1 GCA_031268515.1 Propionibacteriaceae bacterium | reverse complement strand
TCCCACCGCTCCTACCCACTCCGACCCCAACCTCCAGCTCACTTCGCTCTCCACCGCCCAACCGGCCAACCCAGACCTGACCACCCCGCCGGCTTACCCCCTACCCACAACTCAACCCGTTTATCCAAACCCCACCACCCCAGCCGCCTACCCTCTCCCTGTCTACCCCCTACCCACTGCTCAACCCGCCCACTCACTCCCCTCCACCGCTCCTGCCCACTCCGACCCGGGCCTCCACTCCGCTCCACCCCTTCCCGCCCAACCGGCCTATCCAGCCCCAACCGCCGGACAGACGCTGACCGTCCCCGCGGCGCCAGCCCGCCGGGGTTTCTGGAAACGGCGGGGCGCCCCCCGCCACGCCGCCCAGGCCCGCGGCGCCGCGGCAAACCTTCCCCCGACTCCGTCTGGCTTGTCTCCCTCGCCAGACCCGTCAGCGGCCGCCGGGCCGGCCGAGAAGCCGAACCCTGTCGCCGTAGCCCTCGTCCCGCGCCGCCCCGTACCGACGACCGGTCCTGAACTTTCCGCGGACCCCGCCCAACCGCCGGTTGCCGGCGCTGCGGCCACCGGCCAACCCGGGCAAACCCAACCGCCGGAGGCCCGTGCCCTCGTCCCCGCGCCAGCTGTCGCCGGTGAGATCGCCACCTTGCCGCCGCTGCCGCCTGCCAGCGTCACCGCCTACCCGGTCAGCCCCCGCACCGGCCAGCCCCGCCGGCCGCCGCCCGTCATCGCCGTCACTTGCCTGTTCGCCTTGGCCGGAGCCGTTGTCGCCGTCGCCTACGGTTGGCTCTGGCGAATCGCCGCCACCGTCACCCGCCTGCCCGAGGCCGCCCGCCTGTTCGCCTGGACGACGCCCGACCCGGTGTCCTTCCTGGCTGTTTTCCTCGTCGTCTTGACCGCCGTGGTCACCGTTGTCGTCACCGCCGTTTGCGGGGCCCTCGCCTACAACGTTT
This sequence comes from Propionibacteriaceae bacterium, assembly GCA_031268515.1. Classification (GTDB taxonomy): domain Bacteria; phylum Actinomycetota; class Actinomycetes; order Propionibacteriales; family Propionibacteriaceae; genus WQYJ01. The sequence goes on along the minus strand of JAIRXC010000146.1, from coordinate 6,963 downwards.
GGGCCGGCCGCGCTTGGACCCGCCCCGGCGGCCTCGTCGCGCTCGCCGTCACCGGGCTGGCTTATCTCCTCCACCCCTACGCCTTGGCCGCCGTCGTCCCCGCCGCCTTGGCCGCCCTGTTGTTGTGGCTGCCCGCCGTCCGCCGCTTCAACGCCGCCATGGCCAAGCCGGCGCCACCGGGGATCTTGCCGATTGACCGCCGCCTTGTCCGTTACGGCCCGCAATCCTTTTTCGCCGACCTCAGCGGTCCCACCCGCGACGAAGTTTAACCAACTAAAATTGGCGCAGGACCGCAAGCGCGCCTACACCCTGGCTAAGCCATGCCCCTAGCCGGATGACCTCACGACCGGTCAGAAGACAAGTCCGAGCCCGGCGGCTTCCGCGCTCAACGCGTCCGCGGCTTGCTGAGCAGTCATTTCCGAGTGGGCAGGCAGCACAGCCACGGACTCCCCGCCAGCCATCGCAGCCAACGCGCCCTCCAGGACGGCGAAAGCCGCGCGGGGGACCGCGATGCCCTCGCCCGAGTCAACGAGCCGTAGCCGTAGCCGGCCCTTGGCCGGCCATGACGCCGCTGACAGCGGACAGTGAGGCCGCGGCGAGCTCCGACTCTTGGAGATCAGGGTTTGACGCAGTGATAGTCATCGCGGCCTTCCTAACGCAATAATCGAAGCGGCCGAAATAAACTTAACCGATTCCGGGAACCACGGCTAGATTGCCCTTGATCCGGTCGACAAGCTGGAACCATCAGCAGTCGACGCCTGGAGGTTTACGGACCACCGGCTATTTTTCACTCAGATGACCCGGCCCTCGACGAGGGTGTGGGAAACGCCAGGTCAGCGGCGCACGACCGGGTTAGACAGCTCCCCGATACCTTCGATTGCGCATGTCACATTGTTACCGTCTGACAGGGGGCCGACCCCGGCCGGCGTGCCGGTCAAGATGACGTCGCCGGGCAGGAGCGTCATTACGGAGGCGGCGAAGGCGACGAGCTCGGGCACCGGGTGGACGAGATCACGGGTGTTGCCGTCTTGCCGCAGCTCGCCGTCCACCCAGCAGCGCACCGCCAAACCGACGGGGTCGAGGCCTGTCACAACCCAAGGTCCGATCGGGCAGGATGTGTCGAAAGCCTTGCCGCGCACCCACTGCGGTTCGGACCGTTGGACGGTCCGGGCCGAGACGTCGTTGGCGATGGTGTAGCCGATGACATAGGACAGCGCCTCGTCGACGTCGATCTGGCGGCAGGTCCGCCCGATCACCACGGCCAGCTCGGCCTCATGGTCGACGTGGTCGTCGTAGGCCGGCAGCTCGATTGCCTGACCGGGGCCGATCACAGCCGTAGACGGCTTCAAGAACAATTGTGGCGTGGCCGGGGGTTCGCTGCCGAACTCGCGGGCGTGAGCAACGTAGTTTTTGGCCACGGCGACGATCTTCGACGGGGTGACAGGAGACAGCAAGACAACTTCGGACAGGGGAAAGCGGCGTCCAGTCGGGTCAACCCGGCCGGCGGCCACATCGCCGCCCCACTCGATCACTTCCTCCTGGCCAACCGGGCCGTCCACCTCGCCGTACGCCGTTATCCCGTCCACCCGAAATCTCGCGATCCTCATCGCCCTATCCTGCCACGGCTTTGGCTGCCGGCCAGGAGCCGGCCAAGCGCCGAAGCGGCTAAAAGGATTGCCTATGCCGAGCCGTTTCCGGAGCCTCTTAGGCCGCGCTGCGAAGAGCAGCCGAAAGACCTGCTCCTCCCCAGCCTCAACAGCAGGCGGATTTCATAGCCGGGACGCCAGCGCATGAGGGAGAATCCCAGCTTCGGGACATCGGCCCGCACTCGCCGCCGGGGCTCGGGTTGGGCAACCAGGCCAGCGGGGCGGGAGAATTAGCTTCATGTGGCCCCTTGATTTGTCGTGGACCTGGCCCCGGTCGCTCATCGTCATCGCCAGCGCGCTCGGCGTCGCCGTCCTCGGCTATGTGATCGGAACCTGGCTGATCCGATGCGGCGTCCGCCACCTTGAGCGCCGCGCCGCCGCCGCTGCCGCCGGCGCCGGCCGCCTGTCGGAAACAGGAACTAATCTCCTGGCCGGGACCAGTGGCCCGTTTGCAGGCAGCCCCCCCGCAGCGGCCCCTGACGGCTCGCCAGCGCCGCTCTTTCCTGATCGGACTATCCGCCGGGTCCGGGTCATCGCCTCGCTCGGGCGCTCGATCTGGATCGCCCTTTTGGCCTTGTTCGTCGTCCTCGCGATTTTCTGGGCCGTCGGCGTCTCCGTCGCCCCGGTCCTAGCCAGCGCGGGCGTCGCCTCCGTCATCGTCGGCCTCGGCGCCCAGTCCCTAATCAAAGACCTCTTGGCCGGGTTGTTCCTCATCGGCGAAGACCAATACGGCATCGGCGACCTCATCTCGGTCGGAACCTTGACCGGCCGCGTCGAACGGGTTTCCTTCCGGGTCACGCAACTGCGCGACGGCAATGGCATGGTCTGGTTCATCCGCAACGGCGAGATCTTGACGGTCGGCAACATCTCCCAGGGGCATTCGACCGCGCTGGCCGACCTGCCCATCGCCTACGGCGCCGACATCGACCACGCCACCGCCGTACTCCAAAAAGCCGCCGCCCGAGCCGCCAAAGACCCTCTAGTCGCCCCCCTCCTCCTAGAACCGCCCAACCTTCTCGGCGTCGAATCAGTCAGCCCAACAGCCGTCAACTTCCGCATCGCCGCAAAGACGGCCCCCAACCAGCAATGGGCCGTCCAAAGAGCCCTTCTCGCCTACGGCCTAGCCGCCCTAGGTGAAGCCGGCTTCCCGCCACCAATCACCGAGCCGGCCGTCAGAGGCTAAGGCGTGTTGGCATGACACCGTGTTGTAGGCCTGTGAGTCGTGAGAGTCGTTTTGACGCTGGTCAAGTATGCGGGGAAGGATGGGCTCGTGTCTGTTGGCAAGTCTCGGCGGCGCTCGCCTAAGCGGATTGTCCCGATGTTGGGCCGGGCGGACGCGTTGGCCGCCGATGGCGGCGCTGCCGCAGCCACGGTCGGTGTCTTACCGGCGCGCCCGAGGTTGGCGCCGCGCTGGCGCAGCGCCAACCTCCGAGTTGGGACGCGTGCAAATGCTTCCCTGTAGCGTTGGTTTCAAGATTTCGGCGTGCTACCCGCTTCTTGTTGGACGCGAAGGGCCGCCATGGATAAGCAGATAGCGCCGCAGGGCGCTTATCAGGGGCTGCTGGGCGACATCATGGTGTTGTTGGAGCAGGCCCGCGATGTGGCTCCCCGCAGCGTGAACACGGTGGCGTACGGCTCCTCATTCAAAACACCGGCGATATCGCGGCTGGCGCCTGAAGCGCAGGCGGACGAAAAGACCTTGGCCCAGGCTCACGACAGGATTATCCGCAAGCCGACTCTGCTCCATGAAATTATAGTATTGGTTTGATTTTTATAATTTGCCTGCCTGGAGTTCAAGTGGGCGCCAAGTGTCTGCGCCGGCTCGAGTCAGCGCCGGCCGGCAGCCTTCTGGCACCCGCTTTGATAGAAAACGCCCGCTGGCTGTCACATTCTCCGGCCAGTCGGAGATAAGGGACTGTGACTGCAATGACGCAGCCAGCCGGCGTCGTGCTGGGTCAAGTCTCAGACGACGGCAGGCCGGGGAACGCCTTAAAGCAGCGGCAGAATGGCTTCTTGCCACAACGCGGCCATCTTTTGATAGCCGGAGTCCCGGGGATACATCGAGGTGGCCATGTCCGCCGGGGTGAGGGCGGCGGAGAAATCAACCAGCCAGACATCGCCGTAGGCGGCGCTTTGGGCCTCTACGACCGTCCTGATGGCCTGGTTGGCCTGGTTGACGCGCGGCGCGTAGGCCGACGAGGTGGAGGCGACCAGCGTGCCCGCCAAGATCTGACCGCCTGGATTGTCAGCCCGGATGGCGTCGAGCAAAGCCGCGTAACGTTCCCCGAAGGCAGCTAGTTGGTAGTTGCCCGTGACGTCGATCTCGCCGGCGTAAACCAAGACCAGGTCCGGCTTGCCGAAAGCAGAGTTCAACCAAGTCGGCGCCTTGGCGGCAAGGGCGGCGACCCGTTGGCCGGTGTGCCCCTCGCTGCCGGTGTCGGCAAAATCAATATTGCCTTTGGATTCCGAGCCGATCATGTCGACGTTGATCTTGGCCGCGGTCAAGGAACGATAAAGGGGGCCTCTGAAACCAGTCGACCCGGTGGCGGAACCGGCGTGGCTGCCGGCGGCAGTCTCGGCTCCCAACGCCATGATGCGGGTGGCCGGCTGGGCCAGGGGGGAAGCGCCGGGAATGATCTGAGCCAAGACCGTCGACCAAACCGCGGCCATCTTGGCGTAGCCGGAAGCGTTGGGGTGCATGTAATCGTACAAATCAATCTTGCTGTCGATGGCCCCGGCCATCTCGGCCAGCCAAACGTCGCCGTGGGCGGCGGTTTGGGCGGCGGCCACCTGGCGGACGCTCTCGTTGTAAACCGCGGTCTTAGACTGGAAAGCCGCCCTCGAAGAGTCGAGCAGGGTGCAGACAACGATCTTGACCCCGGCCGGCGCGTTGGCCCGGATGCTGTCGATCAGGGCGCTCAGCCGCGCAGCGGCGTCGGCCAATTTGTAGTTCTGGTTGACGTCGTTGCCGCCCGTGTGCAGCAACACGATGTCGGCCGGGTTGGCGCTCAGCCATTTCGGCACGCCTGCGGCCACCTGGTCGATGCGGTAGCCCGAGTGCCCTTCGGCGTCGGTGTCGATGCGGTCTTGGACGCCGCGGCGCACTGAACCGACCATGTCGTACGAGACCGAAGCGGCGTCGAGGCTGCGCTGCAGGAAGCCGCGGTAACCGGCGTCGTCGTTGGCCTTGGAGGAGCCGAGGCCCCAGGTGACCGAGGAGCCGAGCGGCATTATCCGCAGCGGCGGAGCGGCCAGCCCCGAAGCCTCGGGGAGGACCTGGGCCAGCCCACGGCCCCACTCGACGGCGACCTTGGCGTAGCCAGAATCGTTGAGCCGAACGCTGTTCGAATAATCCAAACCCGGGGTGAACAGGCCGGACAATTCCACCAAGAAGACATCGCCGAAGACGGCCGCCTGCTGGGCTGCGAGCAGTCGCAGGGCGTCGTTGAAGGCCGTGATCCGGGGCTGATACCTAGAGTCGGTGGAGTCGATGACCGTGCTGACCCCGATCTTCACCCCGGGGGCGGAACTTCGCACAACGTTCAAAAGTTGTTCAAAACGAGCTGGCGCGTCGGCGATCTTGTAATTGTCGCGCAGGTCCTCCAGGCCAGCGCTCAGCAAGACCAGGTCCGGCGGGTTCTTGGCCAGCCAGCCAGCCGCCTTCGCCGTCAATTGGTCGATGCGGTACGAGGCGTGCCCCTCATGCTGGGCGTCGAACTTGTCGGCGTTGCCGGTCGAATCCGACCCCACCATGTCATAGCTGACACCGGCGGCGGACAAGGCCCGTTGGAGAGGCGCCCGATAACCCATCCGGTCGGTCGAAAGCCCCGAACCCTCACCCGCCGCTAACCCGTCGCCCAGCGCCATGATCCGCACCGGGGTAGGCGGAGCGGCTTGGGCCGAAATGGAGGACCAGGGGGCTGAAGTGAGCCCTCCGACGGCCAAGACAAACCCCGTGGCGCTGACTGCCAATCGTTTCCAACGTTTCATTGACGGCTTTCTTTTGTTCACGGCTTTGAAAGGGTCCCCCCCCCAAGGGGGATGCGGGCAGGTTCACCGCCCAAGCCCGGGAAGCAAACTATCAGTTGAACGGATTGGATAATAGGGGTCGGCCGGACTAATCAAAAACGATCGCGGACGAGAGTGCGGCGTTTGACCGCGACTCGCCTGGGCTGAGCCTCAGAAGCGCGAGCCGGGCTAGGGACGAGCGCCATGAAACCGCGTAGGGGCCTCCGCCGATCCGCGGCAACTGGGGAAGTCAGGTCCGCAGGTCGTCGTGGAGGCGGACGCTGCTCAACTCGATCCGGCCGTTGACGGCCCGGGAATAGTGAAGGCGGCGCGCTCCGGCGGTGCCGATTTGGAGAGCGACACGGTAATACTGCTCGCCGTTGGGGCCGAGCCGCTGCGGATCGGAGCCGCCGGGGCCGGTCCGCAATTGGTGGCGCTCGCGGCCCGGCATCTCCTTGTCAAGGCCTGTCAGGACCTCGACAATGACGTCGACGATTTTGCTCCGATCAATACCTTTAAGGCTGTCTAGGGTCTCAAAGAAATGATCGGAATAACCCCACTCGGCCAGCGGCCGGGCCTTCTTATCCGACGCTGGAATACGCCGCGCCCAGGCCGCCCGTATCTCAAAATCAAGCTGCTCGGCTGGATCTTCGAACAATCGCTCGCCGCCGCTTGGCCGGCCGCCGCCGCGGCGTTCAGCCTTGTCGCGGGCGATCTCGGCTTGGCGGCGGCTGGTCCGGGCGTTTTCCAATTGCTCGCGGGCCGTCTTCAACTCGCCTTCGAGCCGGGCCGCCTGCCGCGTCGCCTGATACAGCTCGCGCCGCAAGCTGCCGATCTCGGCGATGGCGCCGGGCAGGTCCTCGGGCACCGAGTCGTCCATGCCGTCGAGCCCGCGCAACCACTCCTCGGCGGCGGCCTCGGCGGCGACGTCGCCATCGCCGGAAGGCGGCGACGGTGGCACGAGCCACGGAGGGCCGCCGGGCAGGAGGCTGGCCGCCAAGCTGGCGTGTTCAGCGTCGGCCGCGTCTTTGACAGACAACAGCCAGGTGTCTTTTTCCCGCTCCACGACAAGGGCCAAGAGGACCTCGCCCCGGCTCGTCACGAGCCGCAGGTCGGAACGGTCGGCGATGTCGGCCGCGTCGATCGGCACGGTGAAGCCGGGGAACAATTCCACCTGGCATTTGGCGGCCTCGACTTGGCGGACCCGGACGGGCACGGTCTTCCCCGGCTCGTAATCCCGCAGCGCCGCCTCCGTCCCTCGCAGCAAACCGCGGACGTCGATGATGTGAGACAGCGAGTCCATCGCCCC
>JAIRXC010000192.1 GCA_031268515.1 Propionibacteriaceae bacterium | reverse complement strand
CGGGCGCAGCAGCAAGGACTACGGCCTGGCCAGCGCCTTGTCGATCATCATATTCGTCGTCGTCGGAGTCGTGGCGGCTCTCGGCTTCAGACAATCTCGCAAACTCGAGGAGGTGATGTGAGATGTCGGATCCAACCTTGCAAGCGACCCAAGCGGTGACCGAGGTGGAACGCCAGCTCGCCCAACCTGACGTGGCGACCGACAACAAACGCACCTTCGGCCAGTGGTTCCGCCACCTCGGCTGGCGGCACGTCGTCGGCGTCGTGGCGGCTCTCTACGCCGCTTTCCCGATCCTCTACATCATCTCGGCTTCGCTGTCCAGCGGCGGCACCCTGCTCGGTTCGAACAAGCTGTTCGCGTCGGTTTCGGCCTGCAATTACTTAGCCCTCGGCGGCGCGCACCCCGGTGATTGCCCGGTGCCTCACAGCACCGGATCCTTCTGGCTCTGGTTCGCCAACACCTTGATCATCGCGTCGGTCACCGCCATCGCGACCGTCTTGCTGGCGTCGGCGGCGGCTTACGCTTTCTCGCGCTTCCGCTTCGCCGGCCGCCGGGCGGGCCTGACCTTCCTCCTCGTCATCCAGATCTTCCCCCAGATGCTCGCCTTCATCGCCATTTACCTGCTGCTCTTGCGGTTGGGCGAGGCGGTGCCGGTGCTCGGCCTCGACTCCCGCTTGGCCCTTATCCTCATCTACCTCGGCGGAGCCTTGGGTTCGAACGCCTTCCTCATGTACGGGTTCTTCAACTCCATCCCCAAGGAGTTGGACGAGTCGGCAAAGGTGGACGGGGCCACTCACGCCCAAACCTATTGGCTCATCATCATGCCTCTGGTCACGCCGATCATCGCCGTCGTGGCCCTGCTCAGCTTCATCACGACAGTGGGCGAATTCATCATCGCCCGCCTGGTCTTGCCTTCGGAAACCCATCAAACGGCGGCCGTCGGCCTCTACGGTTGGGTTTCCGACGAGTTGAGCGCCAGCTGGGGCCAGTTCGCGGCCGGCGCGGTCGTGACCGCCGCCCCCGTGCTCTTGTTGTTCTTGTTCCTGCAGCGTTACATCGTCTCAGGCTTGACGGCCGGCGCCGTCAAGGGCTGAGCGAAGGCCGAAGCCGGTCCCCAGGCACGCCGCCGTCGGGGGCCGGCTTCGCCGTTTCCGGCGGCCGGCGCGCTACGCTGGCCCCTTGTGACCAAGGTCCTCTTGCGTCCGGCGGTGAGCGCTGATGTCGCCGCCATCCGCGCCATCGTCCGCCCTTACACAGAGCGTCGCATCCTCGTCGCCAAACCGCCTGTCGCCTACTACGAATCGCTCCAGCAGTTCACGGTGGCCGAGGTAGCAGGCGAAGTCCTCGCCTGCGGGGCCATCCACGTCTTCTGGGAGGACCTGGCTGAGATCCGCACCCTGGCGGTGGCCAGCCAGGCCCGCGGCGGCGGCCTCGGCGGCGCCATCGTCGAGCGCCTCATCGCCGAGGGCCGTCGTCTTGGCGTTTCCCGCCTCTTTTGCCTGACCTTCGAGACCGCTTTCTTCGCCCAGCACGGTTTCGTCCCCCTCGACGGTTCGCCCGTCGCCCCGGCCGTTTTCGCGGAGTTGCTCCGCTCCTACGACGAGGGCACGGCCGAATTGCTCGACCTCGACCGGGTCAAACCCAACACGCTCGGCAATACGCGTATGCTTTTGACGCTTTCCTGAGCGGCTGCGGGAGCGGTCGCCGAACCCCCGTGCCACAATGGCCTGCGTGCCCGAACCCCGCTACAACGCCGACGGATTGGTTCCCGTCGTCGCTCAAGACGCCCGCGACGGGCGCGTCCTGATGTTGGCTTGGATGGACGCCGAGGCCTACCGCCGCACCCTGGCGACGCGGCAGGCGACCTACTGGTCGCGTTCCCGCCAGGTTTATTGGGTCAAGGGCGAGACTTCGGGCCACCGCCAGAGGGTGCGCGAGGTCCGCCTCGACTGCGACTCGGATGCTGTCTTGCTGCGGGTCGACCAAGTCGGCCCGGCTTGCCACACGGGGGCGCCGACCTGTTTCGAGGCCCAGCCGGCGGTCTGGTCTGACCTTGCGGCCGGCTCGGCCGAAGGCGGCGGCCAGGCCAGCCAGACGGCGGCGCCGGCCGTGACCGCGCCGGCTGAGGCCAACCAGCCGGCTGCTTCTGCCCAACCGCTTGGCCACGCCCAGGAGGCCTGATGGATCCTCTGTTCCTGCCCAGCCCCAGCCAGGGGGTTTGGCATCTTGGCCCAGTGCCGATCCGGGCCTACGCCTTGTGCGTGCTCGCCGGGGTGGTTGCGGCCTGGTTTGCCACCCGGACACGCTGGCGGGCCCGCGGCGGCGACACGGAGAAGCTGGAAAACCTCCTGCTCGTGACGATCATCGCGGGGATCTGCGGCGCCCGGCTCTACTTTGTCCTCATCGAGTGGCCGCGTTTCTTCGGCCCGGACGGGACGTGGTTCCACGTCTTCTACATCTGGGAGGGCGGCCTCGGCATCTGGGGCGGCGTCAGCGTCGGCGCCCTGGCCGCTTTCCTGATGGCCCGCTTTTATCGTTTCCGTTTCTCTGTCCTGGCCGATTGCATCGCCCCCGCTTTGCCGCTCGCCCAGGCTGTCGGCCGGCTCGGCAACTGGTGGAACCAGGAGCTCTACGGCCGCCCGACCACTTTGCCGTGGGGCATTGAGATCGACCCGGCCCACCGGGTGGCGGGTTACGGCGCTTACGAGACCTTCCATCCCACCTTTCTTTACGAGATGGTCTGGGACCTCGCCACGGCCGCGTTTCTCCTCTTCGTCGGCGAGCGCCGGCTCAAGCTCGGCCGCGGCAAGCTGTTCGCCGCCTACGTCGTCTGCTACGCGGCCGGCCGCTTCGTCGTGGAGTCTTTCCGGATCGACCCGGTCCACGTCTACGGCAGCTTGCGCGTCAACGCCTGGGTCACTCTTGTCTTCGGTTTGGCTGGCCTGGCCGCGCTCATCTGGTTTGTCGTCAAACGGCCGGGTGGCAATGGGCCGGCCGCGGCGGCCGTTCCGGCGGGGGAGTCCTGGCCAGCCGCTGAGACAGGGGCGCCCGGCCAAACCGTCGAAGCAGCCGACGCCGTCGCGCTGGCGCAGCAGGCGGGCCAAGCTGAGGCAGGGGAGCCTGGCCAAACCGCTGAAGCGGGAGAACCTGGCCAAACCGCTGAAGCAGTGGAACCTGGCCAAACCGCTGAGACAGTAGAACCCGGGCCAATCCACGAGGCGGCAGACGCCGGGCTGGCCGTAGGGACAGAAGATCCGGCCAGCGACGCGACGGGGGAAGGCGCGACACGGTCCCAGGACAACCGCTAAGGTCGGGTCGGGACACGCGGCCACGCCGGCCTGACGCCTATCCGCGTCGGTTTGGCGCCGCCTCGGCCTTTTAAGGCCCGCCCGCTAGGCTGGCCGCCCGGCTGCCTTCCGGGCGTGGGATCGCAAGCGACGAGAGGGGCAAACGCATGACGCGTCGGCAGAAGCGGGCGGCCCAGGGGCTGTATTCGCCTGAGTTCGAGCATGACTCTTGCGGCGTCGGTTTCGTCACGCGCCTCGACGGCGTTCCCCGGCACGAGATCATCGAGCAGGCTCTGACCGTCTTGGAGAACCTCGACCACCGTGGCGCCACGGGCACGGACCCGCAGGCGGGCGACGGAGCCGGCTTGCTCGTGCAAATCCCCGACGCGTTCTTCCGAGCCTGTTGCCCCTTCGACTTGCCCGAAGCGGGCCACTACGCGGTCGGCTTGGCTTTTCTCCCCGCGGACCCGCGGGCCTGCGACACGGCCAAGGCCGGTTTTGGCCACCTGGCCGCCCAGGAGGGCCTCCACATCCTCGGCTGGCGCCGCGTCCCCATCGACGCCGCCGGACTCAGCCCGGTCTCGCTTGAGGTCATGCCGCACTTCGAGCAGGTCGTCGTCTCGGCCTACGACGATTGCGCCGGAGCGGACCTCGACCGCCTTTGTTACCCTTTGCGCCGCCGGGCCGAACAAGACCTCGACATCTACTTCCCGTCTTTTTCCGCCCGCACCCTCGTCTACAAAGGGATGCTGACGACCGCCCAATTGCAGACCTTTTTCCCCGACCTCCACGACCCTGAGTTCGCCAGCGCCCTCGGCCTCGTCCACTCGCGTTTTTCGACCAACACCTTCCCCAGTTGGTCTCTTGCCCACCCCTACCGCCTGATCGCCCACAACGGCGAAATCAACACGGTGACGGGCAACCGAAACTGGATGCGGGCCCGCGAGGCGCTCTTGGCCTCTGACCTCATTCCAGGCGACTTCAAGCGCCTGCTGCCGATCTGCACGCCGGGGGGCTCCGATTCCGCCTCCTTCGACGAAGTCCTCGAGCTCCTCCATCTGGGCGGCCGTTCCTTGCCGCACGCCATCCGGATGATGATCCCGGAGGCCTGGCAGCACGCCGACGACTTGGACGAGGACCTCCGCGGCTTCTACCACTACCACGGTTCCCTCATGGAGCCTTGGGACGGCCCGGCCGCCGTCGCCTTCACGGACGGCTCCCTCATCGGCGCGACGCTCGACCGCAACGGGCTGCGTCCGGCTCGTTATTGGATCACCGACGACGGCCTCGTCGTCTTCGCTTCGGAGGCGGGCGTGCTTGACCTGCCGGCCGAGCACGTGGCGGTCAAGGGCCGCCTCCAGCCGGGCCGCATGTTCTTGGCCGACCTTGTGTCAGGGCGTGTCCTCGACGACGACGAGGTCAAGCGCCAATTGGCGACGGCCGAGCCTTACGCGCGCTGGGTGGCGGACAACCAGATCCGCTTGAGCGACTTGCCAGAGCGCCAGCACATCGTCCACTCCCACGCTTCCGTCACGCGCCGCCAACAGGTCTTCGGCTACACCGAGGAAGAATTGCGCCTCCTCCTCGCTCCCATGGCCAACAGCGGGGTCGAACCGATTGGCTCCATGGGCAACGACGCTCCCATCGCCGCCTTGGCCCAGCGGCCGCGCCTGCTTTTTGACTATTTCACCGAGTTGTTCGCCCAAGTCACGAACCCGCCCCTCGACGCCATCCGGGAAGAGATCGTGACGAGCCTGTCGAGCACCATCGGGCCGGAGCGCAACCTCCTCGACCCGTCTCCCGAATCGTGCCGGCAAATCGTCGTCCCCTTCCCTGTCCTCGACTCCGACGAGTTGGCCAAGATCGTCCGCATCCACCACGACGGCGGCGCCTCGGGCTATCAAACGAAAATCATCCGCGGCCTCTATCGGATCGAGTTCGGGGCTGCCGCGCTCGAAGAGGCGTTGGAGGGGATCTGCGACCAGGCTGACGAGGCGATCAGCCAGGGGGTGGATTTCATCGTCTTGTCGGACCGCCACTCTAATTTCGACTGGGCGCCCATTCCGTCGCTTCTCCTGACGGCGGCCGTCCACCACCGGCTGGTCCGCTCCGGCAACCGTCTCAAGGCCGGCCTCATCGTCGAAGCCGGCGACGTCCGCGAGGCCCACCATGTCGCCTTGCTCATCGGCTACGGCGCCGCGGCCGTCAACCCGTATCTTTGCTTCGAATCGGCCGAGGACCTGGCCCGGCGTGAGATCTACGTCGCTGAGACTCCCGAACACGCCGTCGCCAACGTCCGCAAGGCGCTCGGCAAGGGCCTTCTCAAGATCATGAGCAAGATGGGCGTGTCGACCATCGCCTCTTACCGGGGGGCCCAGATCTTCGAGGCGATCGGTTTGCGGAAAGAGTTCGCCGACCGCTATTTCACCGGCACGGTCTCCCGTGTCGAAGGCGTTGGTTTACCTGAGATCGAACGGGACATCCGCCGCCGGCACGACGAGGCTTACCCGATCGAGGTCAGCCCCGTGGCCCGCCGTTCGCTAGAAGGCGGCGGCGAATACAAATGGCGCCGGGAAGGCCCCGAGCATCTCTTCGACCCCGACGCGATCGTCCTTCTCCAACAGGCGACGGCGATGGGCCGCTATGACCTTTTCCAGCGTTACGCGGACAGGGTGAATGAAAGTTCCCGGCGCACCATGACGCTGCGCTCGCTTTTGGACTTCAAACCGACGCGGCCGCCCGTCCCCTTAGAGGAGGTCGAGCCTGTCGCCGAGATCGCCAAACGCTTCTCGACCGGCGCCATGTCCTACGGTTCGATCTCGCAGGAGGCCCACGAGGCGCTGGCCAAAGCCATGAACCGGCTGGGCGGCAAGTCGAACACCGGCGAGGGCGGCGAAGACCCTGAAAGGCTGCACGACCTGGACCGGCGCTCGGCCATCAAGCAGGTGGCGTCGGGGCGCTTCGGGGTCACGAGCGACTATCTTGCCTCGGCTTCCGACATCCAGATCAAGATGGCCCAAGGGGCTAAACCGGGGGAGGGCGGCCAGTTGCCCGGCCCCAAGGTCTATCCCTGGGTGGCCAAGACGCGGCATTCGACGCCGGGCGTAGGCCTCATTTCACCGCCGCCCCATCACGACATCTATTCGATCGAGGATCTCAAGCAGCTCATCCACGACCTCAAGTGCGCCAATCCGGCGGCCCGCGTCCAAGTCAAGCTGGTGGCCGAGGTCGGGGTCGGCACGGTGGCGGCCGGCGTCGCCAAAGCCAAGGCGGACGTCGTCCTCGTTTCGGGCCACGACGGCGGCACCGGGGCGGCCTCCCTGAACAGCATCAAGCACGCCGGCGGCCCTTGGGAGCTGGGTTTGGCCGAAACCCAGCAGACCCTCGTCGCCAACGGGCTGCGCGGCCGGATCACGGTCCAAACCGACGGTCAGCTCAAAACGGGCCGCGATGTCGTCATCGCCGCCCTCCTGGGGGCCGAAGAGTTCGGTTTCGCGACGGCCCCCCTCGTCAGCCTTGGCTGCGTCATGATGCGGGCCTGCCACCTCGACACCTGCCCCGTCGGCATCGCCACACAAAATCCACGTTTGCGAGAGGCCTTCGCTGGAAAGCCTGACAACGTCGTCCGTTTCTTCGAGTTCATCGCCCAACAGGTCCGCGAACTGCTGGCCGCTTTGGGCTTTCGGTCTTTGGCCGAGGCTGTCGGCCACGTCGAAGACCTCGATGCCTCAAAGGCCGTCCGGCATTGGAAGCAGGCCGGGCTCGACCTTTCGCCGATCCTCCACAGGGTTGAAACCGCCGGGCCGCTGCGCTGCCAAGAACCCCAAGACCACGGCCTTGACGGGCGTTACGACGGCGGCCTCGCAGACTTGGCCGAGCCCGCCTTGGCCCGCGGCGAACATGTCGAGGCCGATCTGCCGATCCGCAACATCGACCGGACGGTCGGCACGGTCCTTGGCCACGCCGTGACTGTCGCGACCGCGGGCCGCGGCCTGCCCGACAACACGATTGAGTTTGTTTTCCGGGGCACGGCGGGCCAGAGCTTCGGGGCCTTCCTGCCCCGCGGGGTGACGCTGCGCCTGATCGGCGACGCCAACGACTACCTCGCCAAGGGCTTGTCCGGCGGCCGTGTGACCGTGGCGCCGCCGCCGGAGTCTTTGTTCGCGGCCGAGGAGCAGATCATCGCCGGCAACGTCATCGCTTACGGCGCGACAGCCGGCGAGTTGTTCATCCGCGGCCAGGTCGGCGAGCGTTTCTGCGTCCGCAACTCCGGCGCCGTGGCCGTGGCCGAGGGGGTAGGCGACCACGGCCTCGAATACATGACGGGCGGCGAAGCCGTCATCCTCGGGCCGACCGGGCGGAACCTCGCGGCCGGCATGAGCGGCGGCTTGGCTTGGGTCCTGGACCTCGAACAGACCCGCCTCAACACTGACATGGCCGACGCCTTGCCGGTCGACGCGGCCGGCCTGGCCAGGGTCAAGGCCATCCTGGCCGCCCACCGCGACGAGACCGGCTCTGCCGTCGCCCGGCGCCTCTTGGAGTTGGCCGACGAGGAATTGGCGGCTCGTTTCACGGCCATCGTGCCGCGCGACTGGGCCCGTATCATCGCGGCCCGCGACGAGGCGGCCGCCGCCGGACTTGAGGATTGGCAGATCACGGAGAAGATGATGGAGGCCTCCCATGGCTGACCCCCGCGGTTTCATGACCCGTCCGCGCGAATCGGCGCCGCCGCGGCCGCCGGCCGAGCGAGTGGGCGACTGGCACGAGGCTTACCCCGGCGGCCTGGCGGAGTCGCTGCGCGGGATCATCGGCGGCCAAGCCAGCCGGTGTATGGACTGCGGCGTGCCGTTTTGCCACCGTTCCTGCCCGCTTGGCAACCTCATTCCCGAATGGAATGACTTGGTCTGGCGGGACGACTGGCGCGGCGCCTTGGACCTCCTCCACGCGACAAACAACTTTCCAGAGTTGACGGGCCGGCTCTGTCCGGCGCCCTGCGAGGCGGGCTGCGTTGTCGGCCTCTCGCGGGACGCGGTCACGATCAAGAACATCGAGGTGTCCATCGTCGACAAGGCTTGGTCGGATCTTAGGGTCGTCCCCGAACAGCCAGGTTGGCATTCCCTCAAGACGGTCGCCGTCGTCGGCTCCGGTCCGGCCGGCTTGGCCGCCGCGCAGCAGTTGACACGGGCGGGGCACACGGTGGCGGTCTACGAACGGGCGGACGCCATCGGCGGGCTGCTGCGTTACGGCATCCCCGAGTTCAAGCTGGAAAAATCTGTCCTCGACCGCCGTCTCAAGCAGATGCGGCTCGAAGGGACGGTCTTCTTAACCGGTGTCGAGGTTGGCGCCGACATCCCCTGGGAGCAACTGCGCGACCGCTACGAGGCTGTCGTCATCGCGGTCGGGGCCCGGCTGTCCCGCGACCTCGGTGTGCCCGGCCGCAGCCTCGACGGCGTCTTCCAGGCCATGGACTATCTGCCGCAGGCCAACCGGGCCGCCCTCGGGGCGGCGCCGCCGGATCAGATTCTCGCGACTGGCAAGGATGTCGTCGTCATCGGCGGCGGCGACACAGGGGCCGATTGCCTGGGCACGGCCCTGCGCCAAGGCGCCCGCAGCGTCACACAACTGGAGATCTTGCCCCAACCGCCGAAGCGCCGCCCCGCCGGACAGCCTTGGCCGGTCTACCCGCAGATCTACCGTGTCGCCTCGTCTCAGGAGGAAGGCGGCGCCCGGTTGTACGGACAGTCCACCGTCGCCTTCCTAGGCGACGAGCAGGGCCGCCTGCGCGCCCTCCAAACGGTCGAGGTCGACTTCGCCGACGGCCGCTTCACCCCGAAACCCGGCACGGAACGCGAGCTGTCCGCCCAACTGGCGCTGTTGGCCCTGGGTTTCACCGGCCCGGAGCGGGCCGTCATCGAGGCCTTGGGCCTGGAAACAGACGAGCGCGGCAACATCGCTCGCGATGACAGCTTCCAGACGAGTTGTGAGGGCGTCTTCGCTTGCGGGGACGCTGGCCGGGGCCAGTCGCTGGTCGTCTGGGCCATCGCGGAGGGCCGTTCGGCCGCTCACGGCGTGGACGCCTATCTGAGGAACGGTTCTTCTGGCTTGCCCCGCCCGATCAACCCCTGGGACCGCCCCCTGGCGCTGTGACCTGACCCGGCGCGGCCGCCGGCCAGCTGAACAGGTTTTCCCAGGCTCGCCTCCCGTCCAACCGGCCGGGTCCGCCGCCGGTGTGGCGGGCGGAGCTCGGAGAGCCAGGCGCGTTAGGCTGTCTGCCTCAAACACCCCAAGTCCGAGGCGCCGGGACTTCCCTGCCGGCCGCGCGGCCCACTCAGAAAGGCCCGGCCTTGCCGACGGCGAGTTTCGTCCACCTGCACGTCCACACCGAGTACTCCATGCTCGACGGCGCGGCCAAGATCGCAGAGCTGTTCGCCGAGGCCGAGCGGCTGGGCATGCCCGCCGTGGCGATGACCGACCACGGCAACATGTTTGGCGCCTATGAGTTCTTCGCCGCCGCCCAGGAGAGCGCCGTCAAGCCGATCATCGGCATTGAGGCCTACATCGCCCCGTCCAGCCGCTTCAAGCGGGTGCAGGAGTTCTGGGGCGCCGGCCGCCGTGAACTTGAGGATCCGGACGCCGAGGGCACGAAAGATGTCGCCGGCGGCGGCCGCTACCTCCACATGACCCTCCTGGCCCGGAACGCCGTCGGGCTGCGCAACCTTTTCCGGCTGTCCTCGCTGGCTTCCCTAGAGGGTTACTACATGAAGCCCCGCATGGACATCGAATTGTTGTCACAGCACGCCGAGGGGATCATCGCCACGACCGGCTGCCCCTCCGGGGCGGTCCAAACGCATCTTCGGCTCGGCCAATACGATGAGGCGTTGGCCGCCGCCGCCCAGTGCCGGGACATCTTTGGCGCCGACAACTATTTCGTCGAGTTGATGGACCACGGGATCGCGATCGAGCGCAACGCCCGCGACGGCCTCCTCAAGATCGCCAAGGCCTTGGAACTGCCGCTGCTGGCGACCAACGATTCCCACTACGTGCGGGAGGACCAAGCCGACGCCCACGATTCGCTCCTGTGCGTCGGCGTGGGCCGCAACAAGGCCGACGAGAAGCGCTTCCGCTTCTCCGGCTCTGGCTATTTCCTGCGCTCTGGCGAGCAGATGCGCGACCTCTTCGCCGACCTGCCGGAGGCCTGCGACGCGACCCTCGGCATCGCGGAGCGGGTCGAACCGTATGACGAGGTTTTCGCCCTCGTCGACCGGATGCCCCAGTTTGACGTCCCGGCGGGGGAGACCCAAGAATCTTGGTTGCGCGTCAAACTGGCCGAGGGCCTGCGCCAGCGTTACGGCGCCGAACCGCCGGCGGCGGTCTTGGAAAGGGTTGAAACTGAGCTTCAGGTCATCGAACCGCTCGGTTTCGCTTCTTACTTTTTGATCGTCTCCGACATCACCCGCTTCGCCCGCGACAAAGGCATCCGGGTCGGCCCTGGCCGCGGTTCTGCCACCGGTTCGATGGTCGCCTACCTGACCCGCATCACCGAACTCGACCCGATCGAACACGGCCTCATCTTCGAACGTTTCCTCAACCCCGACCGGGTCAGCCCGCCCGACGTCGACCTCGACGTCGACGACCGCCGGCGAGACGAGATCGTCCAGTACATCGCCGACACCTACGGCGCCGATTACACCGCCCAGGTCAACACCTTCAACAAGATCAAGGCCAAGGCCGCCGTCAAGGACTCCAGCCGCATCCTCGGCTATCCCTTTTCAATGGGCGAGCGGATCGTCAAAGCCATGCCGGCTGATGTCCAGGGCAAGGGCGTTTCCTTGGCGGACGTTTTCAACCCCGACCACGACCGCTACGGCGAGGGGGCCGAGTTCCGCGCCCTCTACGAGACCGACCCGGATGTCAAACGCGTTGTCGAAACCGGCCGGGGTCTGGAGGGGCTGACCCGTGGCACGGGCGTCCACGCCGCCGCCGTCGTCATGTCGTCGGCGCCTCTGCTCGACCTCATCCCGGTCCATAAGCGCGATGACGGGGTCCGCATCACCGGTTTCTCCTTCCCCCAGTGCGAGGCCATGGGGCTCATGAAAATGGACGTCCTGGGGTTGCGCAACCTAGGTATCCTCGATCATGCTTTGGAAGTCATCAAGGCCAACCGAGGCGTTGACATCGATTTGTTGACACTGCCGCTCGACGACGCGTCAACCTACGAATTACTGGCCCGCGGTGACACTCTCGGCGTTTTCCAACTCGACGGCGGCCCCATGCGCGCGCTCCTGCGGAGCATGGCGCCGACCCGCTTTGAGGACATCGCGGCCGTCTTGGCCCTTTACCGGCCCGGCCCGATGGCCGCCAACGCCCACATCCGCTACGCCGAACGCAAGAACGGCCGCGAGCCCATCGTCCCCATCCACCCAGAGCTGGCGGAGGCCTTGGAGCCGATCTTAGGGACGACCTACCATCTCATGGTCTACCAAGAACAATTGATGGCGACAGCCCGTGAGCTGGCCGGCTACACCCTCGGCGGGGCCGACCTGCTGCGCCGGGCCATGGGCAAGAAAAAACAAGAGGCAATCGACAAGGAATACGGTAACTTCACAAGAGGCATGGCCGAGCGGGGCTATTCGGCCGCGGCCGCCCAGGCCCTCTGGGACGTCATGGCGCCCTTCGCCGGCTACGCCTTCAACAAGTCTCACACGGCCGGCTACGGCATCGTCAGTTATTGGACCGCCTATCTCAAGGCCAACTATCCGGCCGAGTACATGGCCGCCTTGCTGGAATCGGTCAAAGGCAACAAAGACAAGTCGGCGGTTTATCTGGGCGAGGCCCGGCGCATGGGCGTGCGCATCCTGCCGCCGGACATCAACGAGTCCGAGGCCATGTTCACACCGACGGCTGACGGGGTCCGCTTCGGCCTGACGGCCATCCGCAACGTTGGCCAAGGTGTTGTCGATGGCATCACGCAGGCCCGTCATGAGCAAGGTCGTTTTAAGGATTTCTTCGACTTCCTCAACAAAGTCCCCGTCTCCGTTTGCAACAAGCGAGTGGTTGAATCTCTCATCAAGGCCGGGGCTTTCGACTCTCTCGGCCATCCTCGGCGGGCCCTCTTGGAGGCCCACGAGAGGGCGGTGGACCAGGTTGTGGACCTCAAACGCAACCAGGCGATCGGCCAAGACGACCTTTTCGGGCTGGGCGCCGCCGCCTCGCCGGCAGCGCTGCCGGGTGGCGTTTTGCCCGATGTGCAGGAGTGGGACAAGACGGTCAAGTTGGCCTTCGAGCGCGAGATGCTCGGGTTGTACGTCTCGGAGCATCCCCTGGACGGCTTGGAGAACCTGATCGCCGCCCGCCGCAGCCATTCGATCGCCGCCATCCTCGAAAACCAGCCGGCGGAGGAGATCGACATCGCCGGGATGGTGACCGAGGTGACACGCCGCCAGACCAAGAAGGGCGAGTCTTGGGCGCAGGTGGTGATCGAAGACCTTGAGGCTTCGATCACCGTCATGGTCTTCCCCAAGGTTTACGCCAAGTGGAGTTTTGCACTCGTGCCCGACACCGTGCTGCGCGTGTCCGGCCGCGCCCGCGGCCGTGACGACGGCCCCGCCGAGTTCATCGCCACCGATGTCGAGCCTCTCGACGTCACGGGCGCTTCCTCGGATACGACAGTTTCCTTGTCTGTTCCCGTCAACCAGGTCACCCGGTCCCTCTTAGACGGCCTCAAACGCGTCCTCAAGGACCATCCCGGCCCCTGCGAAGTCTTGTTCCAACTCATCGAGCCGCGCCAAACCAAGACCTATCTGTTGGGGGACAAGGTCGGCCCCTCTGGCGCTTTGATGGCCGATCTCAAGGCTTTGCTCGGCCACCGCCGCGTCACGTTGGGGAAACCCCAGTGACAATGGACGGGCCAGCCGGCGGCAAAGCGGCCGCTGGGACGAGGCCCAATTTCCCGTTGCCAAGGGTTGCGTTTCTCCAGGGGCCGAGGCGGCTGTGACCACTTTGCTCCGGCTGCCTAAGCGCCGCCGGGCCCGCTCCCGCCGACCCGCCCGCCGAGGGGTCGCCGGACGTTTTGCCCTCTACGCCGCCGCCATGGCCGTCGTAGGCGTCTTGGCCGGCGTGGCGTGGTATTGGGCTGTCGACTTGCCCAGCTACCGACTCGGCAACGACTTCTACGCCCTGATCGATGAGTGGGGCGAGTCCCAGATTTTCGGCGCGGATGTCTGGCTGGCCGCCATCGGCGTCCTCGCGGGCGGACTGCTCGGATTCCTGGCTTGGTTCTTGTTCCGCCGCTTCTCCTGGCTGTCTGCCGTCTTGGCCGCGTTGGGCGCCCTCGGCGCCGGCTTGGCGGCCGAGTTGACGGGCCGCTGGCTGGGACCAAGCGGTTTCGATGAGCGCTTGGCCGAGGCCCAGCCTGGCGTTGACACGGTCATCCCGGTCGACCTGGCGAGCCACACCCCGGTCTACTTGGCCGTGTGGGTCGCCAGCGCCACGCTGCTTGTCCTCATCGCCGCCATAGTGGCGCCCGGCGACTCTGTCTGGCACCAGTTGGAAGACCCAACCGATCAGCCTGCCCAAACTGACTGAGGTTCGCCCGCCGGCGGTTTCCGGAGCCGCCGGAAGCCGCCGCTGTGCCGGCCCTCGCGCTGGACGGTCTCTTCCCGGGCGGCGGCCGACGCCGGCCTGGCCCGCCGCCGCAAGCTAGGCTGAGGCCCATGCCTGTGGCTGTCCGCGTCATACCGTGTCTCGACGTCGACGCCGGCCGTGTCGTCAAAGGCGTCAACTTCCGCGATCTGCGCGACGCCGGAGACCCCGTTGAGTTGGCGCGCCGCTACGGTGACGAGGGCGCCGACGAGTTAGTCTTCCTCGACATCTCGGCTTCGGCCGAGCAGCGGGCCACGACCCGGGAAATGGTCCGGCGTTGCGCTGAGACGGTCTTCATCCCCTTGACCGTCGGCGGCGGCGTCAGCGGCGTCGCCGACGTCGACGCCCTCCTGCGTTCCGGCGCCGACAAGGTCGGCGTCAACACGGCCGCCATCGCCCGCCCAGCCGTCATCGGGGAGATCGCCGAGCGTTTCGGCGACCAGGTCCTCGTCTTGTCTGTGGACGCGCGGCGGGAACCGAGCCAGCCTTCGGGCTTCGAGGTGACGACCCACGGCGGCCGCCGTTCGGCCGGACGCGACGCTTTGGCATGGACACGCGAGGCTGTCAGCCGGGGAGCGGGGGAGATCCTCCTCAACTCGATGGACGCCGACGGCATGGCCTCAGGTTTTGACCTCGAATTGATCCGGGCGGTCCGCGCCGTGGTCTCGGTTCCACTCATCGCTTCGGGCGGGGCCGGCCGGCCCGAGGACTTCGCCGCCGCCGTCGCCGCCGGCGCCGACGCCTGCTTGGCCGCCAGCGTCTTCCATTACGGCGTCTTGTCGATCGCGGCGGTCAAGGCAGGTTTGGCTGCCGCCGGTTACCCTGTCCGCCTGCCTCAGACGGCCATCTGATGTTCGTCTGGTTGCCCTACGCCTCCCTTAGCCAGGCCCGCGACCGCCTCGGGCCGTTGCCGGAGGGGATTGAGGCGGCTGTCGCCTGCCGGTCCGCCGGGTTGCCTGAGGCGACGGCGGACCGGGTCGAGTTCTTCGCCCTGCCTAATTTCGAGGTTGACCTGTGGCCTCGCGTCCTGGCTTTGGAACCGCCGCGCCTGCGCTGGCTCCAACTCGCCTCGGCCGGCTGGGACTACATCATCGACAGCGTCCCGGAGCGTATCGGCCTTGTCAACGCGGCGGGCGTCCATGACACGGGCACGGCCGAGTTAGCCGTCGCCCTCGCCCTGGCTTGTCTCAATGGCTTAGACCGTTACGCCCGTGACCGCGTCCAGGAACGGTTCGCCCCCGCCGACGGCGACTGCCTAGCCGGCAAACGCTGCCTCATCGTCGGCTACGGCCGCATCGGCCAGGCCGTCGAAAAGCGTCTGCGGGGTTTCGAGGCCGCCTCGGTCAGCCGCGTCGCCCGCCGGGCCAGGACTGACCCTGAGGTCCACGCCGCCGCCGACCTGCCGGCCCTCCTGCCCGCCGCGGACGTCGTCTTCGTGACCGCCCCGGCCACCCCCGAGACGGCCGGCCTCCTCGGCGCCGCCGCCCTCGCTTTATTGCCCGACCGCGCCCTCGTCGTCAACGTCGGCCGCGGCGCCGTCGTCGACACCGCCGCCTTGACGGCCGAGGTCGCCTGCGGCCGCCTGCGCGCCGCCCTCGACGTCACCGACCCTGAGCCTTTGCCGGCCGGCCATCCTCTTTGGCGCCTCGACGGCGTGACTTGGAGCCCTCATGTCGGCGGCCGTTCGGGGGCTTTCCCAAGCCGCTACGACCGCTTCCTGGCCTGCCAGCTCCAGCGTCTGGCCGACGGCCAAGACCCCGACAATATCGTGAGGTATCCAACATGATTGATTGCCTATTTTGCCGTATCGCGGCCGGTGATGTCCCTTGCCGCCAGATCTGGGCGGATGAGGACGCCATCGCCTTTCTGGACATCTCGCCCTGGCAACTCGGCCATACCTTGGTCATCCCGCGCCGTCATGTCGCGGACGGCGGCGCCGGCGCGCAGCCTTGGCACGAGGTGGCGGCTGCCCTGGCGGGAACCGCGGCCTTGCTCAAAGAGCGTCTCAACGCCGACGGCCTCAACATCTTGTCGAACGCCGGCGCCGTCTCTGGACAAGAAGTATTTCACTTCCACGTCCACGTCATCCCCCGCTACGCCGACAATCCAGGCATGGCTGGCTTGATGCTCCGGGACCCGGCTGCGGCGGCCGATCTCGACGCCTTGGCCGCCCGCCTGGCCGTCCGGCCTGAGAGCTAGCAGAGCGGCGCCGGCCGGGGAAATGGCCCGGCGATGGCGCTGCCCGGAGTGAGGCTCTACACTTCCCCGGTGAAGTGGGCGGGAATCAGTCCGCGCACTCAGGTCCTAGCGACCGGTCGCGTTTTAGGTTTTGGCCGCGTTTTCCGAGCGCGGGCGCCGGGGCGCGTCGGCCTCCCCCGAACAAAGCCTCGGCAGAAAGAGCATTCCCATGACACTGACCATGAAAACCGCTCTCGGGGCCGCCGGCCTCGCGGCGGCCTTGGCGCTGGCCGGCTGCGGAACCGGCAACAGCGACGACAGCAATGACGGCGGCGGCGCCGCGGCCAATCCCATCATCATCGGCACGACCGACAAGGTGACGGCCCTGGACCCGGCTGGTTCTTATGACAATGGTTCCTACACCGTTGAGATCCAGGTCTTCCAATTCCTCTATGGCTTCAAGGCCGGCCAGACCGGGCCGCAACCCGACGCGGCCGAGTCTTGCGACTACGTTTCGGACACGGTTTTCGAATGCAAGCTGAAGTCTGGCCTGAAGTTCGCCAACGGCAATGACTTGACCTCCAGCGACGTCAAGTTCAGCTTCGACCGCCAAACCGCCATCGACGATCCCAACGGGCCGGCTTCACTGCTGGCCAACCTCGCTTCGGTCGACGCCCCCGACGATTTGACGGTCCGTTTCAACCTGGCCCAGGGCCCCGACCAGACCTTCCTCCAGATCTTGGCGACGCCGGTCGGCCCGATCGTGGACGAGGAGTCCTTCAGCGCCGACGCCATCACCCCCGATGACGACATCGTCGCCGCCAACGCTTTCTCCGGCCCTTACCGGATCGACTCTTACAAGGTCAACGACACGGTGACCTTCACGCCGAACAGCAATTACGACGGCGTCCTCGGCACGGTCGCCAATGACGGGGCCACCCTTAAGACTTATTCCCAGTCGGAGAACCTCAAGCTGGCCATCGCCAACGGCGAAATCGACGTCGCCCACCGTTCGCTGACGCCGACCGACATCGCGGACCTTCGGAGCAACGACACCGTGACCGTCCATGAAGGACCCGGCGGCGAAATCCGCTTCATCGTCTTCAACCTCGACACGATGCCCGGCCAGACCGCGGAGCAAAAGTTCGCCATCCGCCAAGCGGCCGCCTCGTTGGTCGACCGGGACGAACTGTCCGAAGAGGTCTACAAAGGCCTTTACACGCCGCTGTGCTCCTGGGTGCCGTCCGGCCAGGCGGGGGCGACAGAGTCTGCCTGCGACACCTATCCGCTCGACAAGGCCAAGGCCGCCGCTTATCTCGAAGCCGCCGGCGTCGCTGTGCCCGTCGTCTTGGACCTGCAATACAACTTCGACCACTACGGCTCCAGCTCCGACCAGGAATACGCCCGTGTCAAGGCCCAGCTCGAGGCCAGCGGCTTGTTCCAGGTCAACCTCCAGTCGACCGAATGGGTGACTTACAACAGCGAGCGCGTGGCTGACAGCTACCCGGCCTACCAGCTTGGCTGGTTCCCCGACTTCCCCGACCCCGACAATTACTTGTCTCCCTTCTTCACGAAGAACAACTTCGTCAAGAACCACTTCGACGCTCCTGACATCCAAGACCTCATCGCCAAGGAGGTCGTGGAAGCCGACCCGGGGGAGCGGACGGCGATCATCGAGGAGATCCAAGCCGTCATGGCCGAGAAACACCTCTCGACCCTGCCGCTGCTCCAGGGCACTCAGACCACCGTGGCCAAGTCCGACATACAAGGGATCGTCTTAGACGCCTCCTTCCAGTTCCGCTACGGCGTCATCAGCCGCTCGGGCTCCTAACGGCCCTTGGCCGAGCCGGGGCGGGCCTGCAACTTGCCCGCCCCGGCTGCCCTTGCCGCTTCAAACACCTCTCAAGGACATGAACCCATCAAACCGGCCTGACCAGGCCCCAGCTGCCTCAACCGCCCCAGCGGCTTCGCCCCCCAAGCTGACGCGGGAGCGCAAGCCCGCCTCGCGCCGGTCGGCTCTCGCCCGCTACCTAGCCGTCCGCCTCGTCCTCATCATCCCGACGGTTTGGATACTCGTCACCGTCGTGTTTTTCCTCATGCGGCTGACCGGCGACCCGATCACGGCCATGCTTGGCGGCAAGGCCAGCCCCGAAGAGATCGCCCGCCGCCGCCATGAGGCCGGCTATGACCGTCCCTTGCTCGTCCAATACGGCGACTACCTCTTGGGCATCTTGCGGGGCGACTTCGGCCGGTCCATGACAAACGGCAACTACACGATCGGCCACATCCTCGCGACTTACGGCCCCGCCACCGTCGAACTGGTCTTTTGGGCCCTCATCGTCGCCTTCGCCGTCGGCATCCCCTTGGGCCGGCTGGCCGCCCGCCACTACAACCGCCTGGCCGACGTGTCCATCCGCACTTTCGCCATTTTGTTCTACGCCGCCCCCGTCTTCTTCGTCGCCCTAGTTTTGAAACTCATCTTCTCTCAGTGGCTGGGCTGGCTGCCCATCTCGGGGCGTGCCTCGACCCGGGTCGCCGTCGTCCTCGACTCCAAGGTCGACCCTGACACCGGCGTCTACATCCTCAACGCCATCTTGTACGGCGACTTCTCTTACATCCTCGACGTCTTGCAACACGCCGTCTTGCCTGGCCTCACCCTCGGCTTGCTGACGGCGGGCGTGTTCATCCGGCTCGTCCGGATCAACTTGCTCCAGACCCTCCGGGCCGATTACGTCATGGCGGCCCGCGCCCGCGGCGTCCCCGAGGGCGCCGTCGTCCGCAAGCACGCTTTCCGCAACGCCCTCATCCCCGTCGTCACTGTCATGGGGATGCAGATCGCCCTCATGTTGGCCGGCGCCATCTTGACGGAAACCTCGTTCGAGTGGCAGGGCCTTGGCTTCTGGCTGGCGAAATACCTGACGGCGCGCGATTTCGTGGCCGTCCAGGGGATCGTCGCGGCCATCGCGGTGATCGTCGCCGCGGCCAGTTTCGTCATCGACGCGGTCAACGCGTTCATCGACCCGAGGGTGAGGTACTGACCATGGCCACGGCCGTCCCAGTCGATCACGCCCTCCCCGCCGAGGGCCGCCGTTCCCGCTTTCCCGGCCTCAACGTCTTGCAGACGGCCCACGGCCTCCAGCGGGCCATGCTCCTCATCGGCTTCGCCCTCGTCTGCTTGTTCGTCGTCGTCGGCTTGGCCGCCCCGTTGCTCGCCCCTTACGGCTACGCCGACCTGTTCGCCGGCCAGCTGCCGCCAACGTCTGAGCACCTGCTTGGGACGACGGTCGGCGGCTACGACGTGCTCTCCCGCATTATTTTCGGCACCCGCACCGCCATCGAGGTGATCGCCTTCGCCATCGTCTTGTCGTTGGCCCTGGGCGTGCCGTTGGGGCTGGTTTCAGGCTATGTCGGCGGCCTTCTCGACCGGGTGCTCGTTTTGATAATGGACGCCCTCTACGCCTTCCCCTCCCTCCTTCTCGCCATCGTCGTCTCAATCGTCGTCTCGGGCGGCAAGTCTGGTGTCTTCGGTGGCATCTTGTCGGCGGCCGTGTCGATCACGGTGGTTTTCATCCCGCAGTATTTCCGGGTCGTCCGCAACGCTACGATCCAGGTCAAGGCCGAGCCTTACGTCGAGGCGGCCCGTGTCGCGGGGGCCGGCCCCGGCCGTATCATGTTCGGCCACGTTTTGGCCAACGTTTCCCAGTCAATCCCCGTGCTGACGACGCTCAACGCCTCCGAGGCCATCTTGACGCTGGCTTCCCTCGGCTTCCTTGGTTTCGGCATTGAGCCGACTTCGGCCGCCGAGTGGGGCTACGACCTCAACAAGGCGATGTCCGACGTGGCCAACGGCATCTGGTGGACGGGCGTTTTCCCCGGCTTGGCCATCGTCTTGATCGTCACTGGCGTCACTCTCATCGGGGAGTCGCTCAACGACATCCTCAACCCGCTGCTGCGGACCCGCGGCGGCCAGGCGGCCGCCGACGAGCGGGAGCTAGCCGAGGTTGTCGAGGAGCGCGCGGCCCAGGCGGCCCAGGGCCGGTCTTCGCACGTGGCACGGAGCGGGTCCGGCCAGACTGCTGCCGCCTCGGCCCAGGGGAGCTCCCAGGAGGCGGCGAGGGGAGAGGCGGAGGCTTTCGAGGCCTCGCCTTCAGGGGTTGCCGAGGCGTCGCCTGACGGTTCGGCCGGAACGGGGGAACCGCGATGAGCGCCGGCGAAAAGGGGCCCTTGCTCCGGGTCGAAGGCTTGTCAGTTTCTTTTCGGACGGACGGGGCGCCTGTCCAAGCCGTTGACACGATCGCCTACGACGTCGCCCCCGGCGAGACCCTCGCCATCGTCGGGGAGTCCGGCTCCGGCAAGACGGTCGGTTCCCGCGCCATCATCTCCCTGCTCCCCGACACGGCCGCCGTCCAAGGATCAGCCAAGCTGGGCGGCCAAGAACTCATCGGGTTGCGGGGCGAAGCCATCCGACGGGTGCGGGGGGACCGCATCGCCATGGTTTTCCAAGAGCCTTCGACGGCCCTCGACCCGGTCCGGACCGTCGGCTGGCAGATCGCCCAGGCCATCCGGGTCCACCGGCCCAAGCTGAGCCGCAAAGAGGCTTTGGCCCGAGCCCAAGAGCTCATGGACATCGTCGGCATCCCCGAACCGGCCCAGCGCGTCCACTCCTATCCACACCAGCTTTCGGGCGGTCAAAAGCAGCGTGTCATGATCGCCATGGCGATCTCTTGCGACCCCGAGCTCATCATCGCGGACGAGCCGACGACGGCCCTCGACGTGACGACCCAAGCTCAGATCCTCGACCTGCTCCACGACCTGCGCGACCGTCTGGGCACGGCCGTCATCCTCATCACCCACAACATGGGCATCGTGGCGGATTTGGCCGACCGGGTCGCCGTCATGTACAGGGGGGAATTGGTCGAAACCGGCTCGACGCGCGAGGTTTTCGCCCGCCCGGCCCATCCTTACACCCGTCATCTCCTAGCTTCCGTGCCCCACCTCGGCCAGCCTCGGCCGGCCGCCCTCGACGTCGTTCCGGCCCCGTCTGTGGCCGACCGGCCGGTTGTGACGGTGGACGGCCTCGGCATCGACTTCCCCGGCCGGCTCGGGGCCGGTCCCGTCCACGCCGTCTGCGATGTCAACTTGGAGGTCCGCCAGCACGAGATCGTCGCCCTCGTCGGCGAGTCCGGTTCGGGCAAAACGACGCTGGGGCGTTGCACAGTCGGGTTGGCCAAGCCGACGTACGGCCGGGTCGAGGTTTTAGGCGAGGACATCGCGGCGGCCCGCGGCGCCCGGTTGCGCCGGCTGCGCCGCCGGATCGGCTTCGTCTTCCAGGACCCGGCCGCTTCCCTCAACCCGCGCCTGTCCGTCGGGGCTTGCGTGGCCGAGCCTTTGCGGGTCCACGGCGAAGGCAACCCGGCCAGCCGCCGGGAACGGGTGCGGGAATTGCTGGAGGCGGTGGAATTGCCGGCGGATTACGCCGAGCGCTACCCACACGAGCTGTCCGGCGGCCAACGCCAACGGGTTTCGCTGGCCCGGGCCCTCGTCCTCGGGCCGGAGTTCCTGGTGGCCGACGAACCGACCAGCGCCCTCGAC
>JAIRXC010000142.1 GCA_031268515.1 Propionibacteriaceae bacterium | reverse complement strand
GACCGCGGCGGCGCAATCGGCCACCGCCTCGGGGTGATGCTCGACGAGCCACTGCGCCCCCTGGAGGCCGCCGGCTTCCTCGTCGGCGGTGAAAACCAGCCGGATCGGCCGCCTGGGCGGCCGGCTTGAGCGCTGCCGCTGCCGGACCACCGCCAAAACCATCGCGTCGAAATCCTTCATGTCGATGGCGCCGCGGCCCCAGACGCAGCCTCGCTCGACCGCCCCCGAAAAGGGGTCGACAGCCCAGTCGGCGGCCACGGCCGGGACGACGTCAAGATGGCCGTGGACAAGCAAAGGCGGCAGCGACAGGTCGCAGCCCGGCGGCTCCCAACGGGCGACCAGATTTGTCCGGCGGGGCGCCGATTCGTAGACCTGGCAGACGACGCCGACCTCGTCGAGACGTTCCGCGACATATTCCGCGGCGGCCCGCTCCCCCGGCCCTGGTTGCCCCGGCCCGGCGTTCGACGTGTCAATCCGGATGAGGTCGCTGGTGAACTGGACTACCTCAGTGGCCATGTCTGACATAGCCCGATTTTGCCACGGCGGCCGGGCCTTAGCCGACACGGCCTGGCCGATGCGGGACAGGCGTGGCCCAGTTGGCCAGAGGCAGGCGCGCGCGAAAACGGCATTGGGCCGGCGTCAGGGCAGGCGAAGTGCGGCGGCGGCCAGATTTTGCTATGCTCTCGCCTCGGTCTTGAGTGTGAGCTCAGGACGCCACGTCCGGGTGGCGGAATTGGTAGACGCGCTAGCTTGAGGTGCTAGAGCCCGTTACAGGGCGTGGAGGTTCAAGTCCTCTCTCGGACACATCGAACTGGCGGTCCGGGTGTGATCGCCATCAAGCGCCTCCGGCGCTCGGACCGATCCTCCTCGTCCAAGTCCCGGCGCGGCCCAGCCCGGAGAAGATTCGCGACCGCCGTGCGCGAGATCCCGAACTCTCTCCCCGATCGCGCAAGCCGGCCCCCTCACCGCGAAGACGCCGGAGTTCCTCCACCCCCTGTGCGCCCAGCCCGGCGGCCGTCATGTTCGCCAAGGCGTAGTGGACTATCGCGTTGTTCTTGCCGGTGCACAGCAACACGCCCTGGGT
This sequence comes from Propionibacteriaceae bacterium, assembly GCA_031268515.1. Taxonomy (GTDB): domain Bacteria; phylum Actinomycetota; class Actinomycetes; order Propionibacteriales; family Propionibacteriaceae; genus WQYJ01. The sequence continues at coordinate 13,466 of JAIRXC010000142.1, read as the reverse complement.
ATTTTGTTGCCGAACTTCTCGTTCTGCTTCCGCTGCTTCAACACCTCCTATAGCGCGCCGTTGGCCTCGTCGGTGCTGGTGAGGCCAGAGCGGGTGAGCCTGCGCGATCCCCCGCGAGAAGTCCCTCGCCCTCTTCGCAGACGCCACGAGCAGCAACAGCGAGTCCTGACGCGCTACTGCCTACTGCCCGTGGCGCCGAATCGGCCCCCCGCGATCAGAGGCTCAGCGGTCGAGCCGGTGCTGCCAGTAGCCGGGTTTGCGGCGTTCACGCGCGTAGGCGAGGACCACGAAGCTGCTGTCGGTGAGGTAGTAGAGCACGCGGTACGGGAACACTGCGACGGCCATGCTGCGCACGGTCGGAGTGTCCACCCAGCCGGGGAACACGGGCGCTGAACGAGGCCAATCGTGAATACGGGCTATCGCGTCGTCGATGGCGTCGTAGAAGTCGTCGCCCAGACCCGACTCTCGGTCGTCGTACCAGAACGCGGCTTCGCGGAGTTCGTCGCGCGCTTCTGGATGCTCGCGCTTTTCCAACCTCACTTGCGGCGAGCTGCCAACTCGGCCCGCAACTGCGCGTGCGACTCGTTCACGTCCAGCAGTTCGACTTTGCCGCTGTCGATGTCGTCAATGCGACGACGAAGCTCAGTGCGCCAAGCCGCAGCAACCTCGGCCTGATCCACGTTCGCATCGTCGGCGTCAAGGCTTCGCAGACCGCGATGGATCACGACAGCACGATCACGCTGATCGAGGGCGATGAGCGCCTGCTCGACTTCCGCGGCGTTCATGGACATGCCCCTAGTGTAAGCCGCCCTACTGACCATAAGGGCCTCGAGGACGCGGGCGTCGGCTGAACTCCCAGGGGTATTGGGAGCGGACGCCGTGAAAGTGCATTGTCGGTCACAATGTGGTGGAGAAATTCTTCCTCTGTCAGCCAGACACGGACCACCCTGCGCATATACCGGAGATTCGCGGGCGGCCAAGCCCGCTGGCCGGGTAACTCGGCCCGCAGATCACGCGGCAACGCATCCACCGCGCCCCAGCCGTCACGCTCCTGCCGGTCCAAGATGTCCCGTCCGATCTGCGACGATTGACGGGTGCCCGCCGAATCAGGTTTCCAAGACATCGCTTTTCGCGGCACTTTCCGCCCTTACCAAGCGGCCATCCTGAGTGCCGCCCAAGAACATCTAGCCGACGGCCGTATCAGCATTGCAGCGGCGCCGGGCAGCGGCAAAACGGTCCTTGGCCTAGAACTCATCCGCTGGCTAGGCGCGCCGGCTTTGGTGTTATCGCCCACTTTGGTGATAGCCCAGCAGTGGAGCGAACGGCTCGGCGACCTGTTCTTGCCCGCCGGAGCCGCGCTCCCGGACTACGTTTCTGACGATCTGCGCCGGCCGGCGCTCATCACCTCGGTCACCTATCAGGCTTTGCATTCGGCCTATCGCCGGCTCGCGCCCCCGGACTTGGCGCCGGCCGCCGCGCCCAGTCCAGCAGCCGACGGTGACGGCTGGTCCGCCCAAGAGGATGTTCCCCAAGCTGACAGCCCTGCCGCCGCTGCCTTGGATTTCGCTGGTTTTGATTTGATCGGAACCATCCGCGCCCACGGCATCACCACCATCTGCCTTGATGAGGCGCACCATTTGCGCCGGGAATGGCACAGGGCCCTGGAGGCGGTCTTGGACCAATTGGGCGTTTCAGTGCGTATCATCGCTTTGACGGCGACCCCGCCCTATGATTCGGAAACCGCCGAATGGGATCGTTATGTCCGGCTCTGCGGCCCGATTGACGCTGAAATTCTGGTGCCGGAACTGGTCGCGGACGGGACTTTGTGCCCGCATCAGGACTATATCTATTTCACTTCTCCCACTAAACAGGACACGGCCGCCATCCAACAGCACCGCCGGAACGTCTCCGCCTTCCTGAGCGAGCTGACCGCTGCCGGGGTGATCGCGCAGGCGGTGGCCGCCTGCGCCGACGTGGCCAACAGCCCAGGCGCGGTGGCCGGGACCGCTGGCGGCGCGGACGGCGTCCCCGTAGGAGGCGGAACCGACAGTGCGGCCGAACCGGACAGCGAAGCCGAAACTGGCAGTGAAACCGGACCGGGCGGCGCCGCCGGAACGAGCGCCGCCGTAGAGTGCCTGTTCGAGCGGGCCGATGCCATCCTCAGCCTGGTCGCCTTAGCGCGGTGGGCGCGGATCGAGGCGCCGAAAAGCCTCATCAAAACACTGGGAGGCGAGCGTCACGTGCCGCGTTTCAGCCTTGCGCAAGCCCAGGCGGCGGTCGAGGCCATGGCCGAAGCGGAAGCCATCTTCGGGCCAATCACGGCGCGTGTGACAGAGTCAGCCCGGCGGCATCAGCTGCTGTTTCGGAAACGGTTCCAGATCGAAAGCAGCGCCGAAGTCGACGCCGCGCTGACGAATTCGTTGAGCAAGCTGACCGCGACAGGCCAGATCGCGGCCGCCGAATGGAACAACTTGGGCGAGAAACTGCGACTGGTGGTCCTGACCGATCACATAAGAGCTGACCATCTGGGAAACGTCGGCGGCCCAGACGGTCTGGAAGAGCCAGCGCTCGGCGCGATCGGCGCGGTGCCGCTATTTGAGGTCTTGCGGCGGCATTTGCCAAGGCAGGCGCGGATCGGCCTGTTGACGGGTTCTTTGACATTGTGGCCGCGGGAGGGGCTGGACGGCCTGGAGGCTGTAGCCCGCGAGGCGGGCGTCGAGGTGACCAGCTCGCCACTCGGGCGGACAGATTACGTCCGGGTGGACTTCGCCGGCTCGAATCGCGCCAAAGTGGCTGTGACCACCGAAGCTTTCCGGCGCGGCGAAGTCGTCGCGCTGATTGGGACAGCGGCCTTGTTGGGCGAGGGTTGGGATTCGCCCTGCGTCAATTCGCTGATCATGGCCAGCTATGTGAGCAGTTTCATGCTCTCGAACCAGATGCGCGGCCGGGCGATCCGCTCCTACAGCGAGGATCCTTCCAAAACCGCCAACATTTGGCATGTGGTGGCGCTTGAGCCAACCGACCTACACAAGTTAAGTTTTACGACCGGCGCGGCCAAGCCGGCCGCGGGCAACGGCGCCGGCTTGCCAGCGCTGCCGGACGACGGCGATCCGCGCCTCCGCAGCGCCGATTTCCGGACGCTGGCACGGCGTTTCCGCGGCTTCTTCGGCCCGGCCTACAGCAAGCCGCAAATCAGGACCGGCATTGGCCGTATCGACATCATCCGGCCACCGTTGACGCGGGCCGCCATGGAAGACCTGGACCTGGAGATGCTGAGGCGGGCCGCGGACCGCCAAGGCATGGCCGCGGCCTGGCGCCTGGGCCTGGGAGCTGTAGGAGAGGCGGCCGTGCGCGATGTCGCCGCGGTGACAGGACGCTTGCGGGCGGCAACGGCGGTCTGGGCAGACGCCTTGTCGCTGCTGGTTGCGGTGGTCTTAGCCGGGGCTATGGCCCAAGGGCTCAGAGCGGCAACGGACGCGGGCGGAGCCCCGAACGGCGCATTGCTGCTGGGGCTGCTGATCGGTTTCCTCCTGGCCGTGGCGTTCGGGTTCAAGGCAATCCGCCGGCTTGGCCGGGGCGCCTCGACCGAGCGCACGCTGACCGGATTGGCCGGCGCCGTGCACGCGACCATGGTCAAGGTAGGCGAGATCACCTCGGAGGCGACCGGTGTGGTTGTGACTGACGGTGGAAACGGGACGATTGAATGTTCCCTGTCCGGCGGCTCCGGCCGCGAGAAGGCCGGCTTCGCTCAAGCCCTATGCGAGCTGATGAGCCCAATCGACGCCCCTCGCTATCTGATAGTGCGGCGACGGCATTGCCGCCCGGGGCTGAATCCGCGCGACTCGTTCGCCTGTCCGGCTTTTGTTTCGACCGCGGCGCGCGCCGACGTGTTGCAAAGCCAACTACAGCGCCGTCTCGACGCCTTCGAGGTGCGTTACACCCGCAATCAAGCCGGGCGGGCTCTGCTGCTCGAATGCCGCCAGCTCTCCTACATCAACTTCTCCGAGCGCGTGGTGGAGCGCTTCGTCAAAATGGCGAGCCCGGAGGCCTGAGACCGGCGCGTTCAGGCAGACAGGTCACTTGGGCGAGGATTGTCCACCTCCTGCGCATGCGCGACGATCAGCGGGTCTAACCGGGCAGGACATCCTGCGGGCGGAGGCAAAGTATTACGCGGGGAAGGCGAACCGTGGAGTCGACATCACCCACCGCCAGAGCCACTAGTCAGACAACGCGATCAGCCCGAGGACCGCAGATCTATAAGCGCCTGTTTGCTTTCTCCGCCTTTATCGCTGTGCCACGCCAGCATCAGACCAACCTGAGATCTGACTACGTGCCAGCCCCTGCGGTCCGCTTCGCCGCGTTGAGCGGCACGTGGCGCCCAAGCAGGAAGGCAGTAGTATCTCGTATCAGATGTATTACGTTGCTGACTGTGATCGGACGAGCGATGCTGCTGAACAGCAAAGGGCAAGTGACAATCCCCGCCGAATTGAGGCGTAGCCATGGGTTCGTCGAAGGCGACGAGGTAGATGTCGTCGCCGACGGTTCTGGGCTGCGGATCGTCCATACGGCGCCGGACGCCCCGCGCGGCAAACAGCTCGTCGAGCGCATGCGCGGCCGTGCGACGACGGCCTTGTCCACCGACGAGTTGATGGCGCTGTTGCGAGATGCGTGAGGCCACGCTCGTCGACACGAACGTGCTCCTCGACATAGTCACCAACGACCCAGTTTGGAGCGAGTGGTCAAGCCAGGCCCTGGCTCAAGCGTTTGACAGGGGCGCCGTGGTGATAAACCAACTTGTTTACGCAGAAGTCTCAGTCGGGTTCGAGCGCATCGAACTCCTCGACAGCCTCCTCCCGGCGCCTCATTTCCGACGCGAGAATTTACCTTGGGCCGCCGGCTTCCTTGCGGGGAAGGCGTTCTTGACGTACAGGCGGCGCGGCGGCGAACGCCGTTCCCCGCTGGCGGACTTCTACATCGGCGCGCACGCCTCCGTCTCCGGTTATCAGCTGCTCACCCGCGACCGGGGCCGCTATTCAACGTATTTCCCTGCCTTGAAGATTATCGCCCCACGGTGATTTTCGGCATCAGCGCCAATACCGCGTGAAGCAACAGACACGAGCCGAAACCAAAGGCGGGCGCAAAAGTGCAGACACACCGCGCCTCCAGGCAAACGCGAACCGCTAGGCGAAAGACGCCTGCCGCTGACACGCCTAAATCCATGTGCTTAAAAAGCGTATGTTAAAAAAATCTGTGCCTGAAGAAGCTGGTTTCACAGGGTCTTGGCTTCACGTCACTGGAAGCTTGCCAACTTGGCTCCCCCGCCTGGACTCGAACCAGGAACCCTCTGATTAACAGTCAGATGCTCTGCCAATTGAGCTACAGGGGATCGCAGCGGTGGCAGACTACCAGACTCCGACGGCGCCTGTCGCGGCAGCGGACTCAAGCCGCGGCGGCTTCGGCGGCCGCCCGCGCTGGCCCGGCGGCGCCTAAGACCACGGTGACATCCAGGTCCGCGAGCATCTGCCGCATGGGCGGCCCCATGTGGCCTGTCACGACAACATTGATATTGTGATCACGCAGGAAGCGGGCGATCCTGGCGTGGTGTCCGCCGTGGGAATCTTCGTCGTGGGACTGGTCCCAGCCGACTTCGTATTCCTCCCAACTCGCGATCCGCCCCCCTACAACGGACGCGACCGCGACGGCGCAGGCGCGGCCCCAACCGCCGCCGACCAGGCCGTCGGCCAGATTGACGGCTACGACAATGCTGTCTTCGCCGATGCTGTCTTCGCTGTGTGCCATGGGGCCATTGTGGCCCACGGGACTTGGGCGACGCAGCTCAGCGGGGCGAAACGGGACCGAGCGGCGGCGCTGATCAGCAGATCTGATCAGACAAGTCCAAACGGCGGCCTAACCACAGATCCCCTGCCGCCGGTGGTCGGCGCGATCAGCAGGTCTGATCAGCCAAGTCCAAACGGCGGCGCCAAGCGGCCAGGTCAACCGCCCGACGCGTCGTCGTCCGCCTCAGCCAAGCCAACCTCGCCGAGGCGGCGGGAATCCAGCCAGCCGTAGGGCATGGCCACCTTGGAACGCGGCGACCCCTGGCGGCCGCGCGGGGCGCCGAGGCCGTCAGCTGGATACGGCAAGCTGGGGTCCAAGTCCGCCGTCAAACGATTGAGGTCCGCCAAAGAAGAAACCAGGCCAAGAGCCTGACGGCGGCCGGAGCCCAAAGCAAAGCCCTTGAAATACCACACCATGTGTTTGCGTAAATCCGCCATCGCATGACGCTCGTCCCCGAAATGGCTGACCAGCAACTCCGCGTGACGGCGGACCATGGCTGTGACCTCGCCCAAGGTCGGGCGCGCCGGAGCGGCCGCCGCGCCGACGCTAAAAGCCCGAGCCAGGTCGCGGAACAGCCAGGGGCGGCCAAGGCAGCCCCGGCCGACCATGACGCCGGCGCAGCCGGTTTGCCGAAGGAGCGCCAAAGCGTCCGCCGCCTCCCAGACATCGCCGTTGCCGAAAATCGGCAGCTTGACCGCCGCCGCCAGCTCCCCGACCGCCTCCCAGCGGGCCGCGCCGCCGTAGGCCTGGGCGACCGTCCGGGCGTGCAAGGCGACCGCCGCGCAACCGGTCTCGGCGGCGATGCGGCCGGCGTCGAGGAAAGTCAGATGAGCGTCGTCGATGCCAAGGCGCGTCTTAACGGTGACAGGCACGCCATACGGCGCCGCCGCCTTGACGGCCGCTTCGAGCAGCGCGGCGAAACGGTCGAGCTTCCAGGGCAGCACTCCGCCGCCGCCCCGCCGCGTCACCTTCGGCACTGGGCAACCAAAGTTAAGGTCGACGCAGCTGGCCCCCAGCTCGCCGCAGGCGACCGCCACGGCGCGGCCGAGGACCGCCGGGTCGGTCCCGTAGAGCTGGAGGGAACGCAGCGGGTCGCCCGGGTCCGGCCGCAACAAGGCCAGGGTCTTGGGGACGCGCCAAGCCAGGCCGGCGGCGGTCGTCATCTCGCACAGGAACAAACCAGCGGGGCGGACCGGGCCAGCCCCCAGCTCGGCTTGTTCGCGGCAAAGCTGGCGGTAGGCGGAGTTCGTGATCCCCGCCATGGGGGCCAAGACGACCGGGACCGGCAAAGCCAAGCCGCCCAAGGCGACGGACGGGACGGCGGTCAGAGACGCCGGGGCGCCGCTTTCGGCCCGATCGGCCGGCCCGGCCTGGCCGTCGGCAGACGTCGCCGCCGCCTCAGCAGCCGGCCAGGCGCGCGTCCAGCCAGGCCTGGACCTGGCCGATGCCCACCCGCTCTTGCGCCATCGTGTCGCGGTCCCGGATCGTCACCGACTGGTCGGAGGCGGTCTCGAAATCGACGGTCACGCAATACGGAGTGCCGATCTCGTCCTGGCGGCGGTAGCGGCGGCCGATCGCCTGGGTGTCGTCGAGGTCGACGTTCCAACGCTGCCGCAGCGAGGCCGCCAAAGCCTGCGCCTGCGGCGTCAGGTCAGCGTGGCGGCTGAGCGGCAGGACCGCCGCCTTGACCGGGGCCAGCCGAGGGTCGAGCCGCAGCAACGTCCGCTTTTCGACGCCGCCCTTGGCGGCCGGAGCCTCGTCCTCCGCGTAGGCGTTGATCAAAAAAGCCATGAGGGAACGGGTCAAGCCGGCCGCCGGCTCGATGACGTAGGGCAGATATCGCTCGTTCGTCACCGGGTCGCGGTAGGACAGGTCCTGGCCGGAGTGCTTGGAATGCGTGCCCAGGTCGAAGTCGGTGCGGTTGGCGATGCCTTCCAATTCGCCCCAGTCGCCGCCGGCGAAACCGAAGCGGTATTCGATGTCGACGGTCCGCTTCGAATAATGGGACAATTTCTCCTGTGGGTGCTCGTAGTGGCGGAGGTCAGAGCGGCTGAGGCCCAGCCCCACATACCAATCGGTCCGCGTGTCGATCCAATACTGGTGCCATTCCTCGTCCGTCCCCGGCTTGACGAAGAATTCCATCTCCATCTGCTCAAACTCGCGGGTCCGGAAGATGAAGTTGCCCGGGGTGATCTCGTTGCGGAACGATTTGCCGGTCTGGCCGATGCCGAAAGGCGGCCGCAGCCTAGAAGATTGGACGACGTTCTGGAAGTTGATGAAGATGCCTTGCGCGGTCTCGGGACGTAGGTAGTGAAGGCCGGTTTCGTCTTCGATCGGGCCGAGGTAGGTTTTCAACATCATGTTGAAATCACGCGGCTCGGTCCACTGGCCTTTCAAGCCGCAATTAGGGCAGGGGATGTCTTCGGGACCCGCCGGCGCCCGGCCCTTGCGGTGCTCGAACTCTTCGGCCAAAGTGTCGGCCCGGAAGCGCTTGTGGCAACCGAGGCACTCCGTCAAAGGGTCGCTGAAAACACCGACGTGGCCGCTGGCGACCCAGACCGCGCGAGGCAAGATGACCGAGGAGTCAAGGCCGACGACGTCGTCGCGCGAGGTCACGACCGACCGCCACCACTGGCGCTTGATGTTCTCTTTCAACTCGACGCCGAGAGGGCCATAGTCCCAGGCCGCCCGGGTGCCGCCGTAGATTTCGCCGCAGGGGAAGACGAAACCCCGGCGCTTGGCCAAGGAGATGACATTGTCGAGTGCGCTCGCCACGGGGCTTTCCTCCCAAGGTCTACGCGGGACCGGCCCGCGCGGACGGCCCGGCTGGCCGCCCGTCGGGGGATAAGGCTAGCGGCCTTCGAAAGGCTTGGCCGACCTCTCGCCTGGCCGCCGGGCACTCGCTCCGGCGCTGGTTGCCCGCTCCAAGTTTGGCCGCCGCGCCGCCAGCCCCGCCGGCTGAAGCCAGGACTTCGCCAGAAGCGGACAGCGACGCTGGCGCCGCTGTCCGAGCCAGGCCGATTTGCCAGCCGGCCAGGTTTTTGAAAACCACGGTCTACGATGGCTTGCGGCCGCCTGGCCGGAAACCCGCCCGGCCGCACGGCAGGGGAGGAGAGAAGATGGCGCGCGCTGCTCTCCCCATATCCCAAACCTTCGCCTCCCTCCGCCTCGTCAACTACCGCCTCTGGTTCGCCGGCGCCCTCGTCTCCAACGTCGGGGCCTGGATCCAGCGGGTCGGGCAAGATTGGCTCGTCCTGCGCGAGCTGACCGACAACTCGGGGCTCGCCGCCGGCGTCGTCACCGCCCTCCAATTCACCCCTTTCCTCTTCTTGTCTCCCTGGGCCGGGCTCTTGGCCGACCGCCTGCCCCGCCGCCGCCTCCTCCTGGCCACCCAGGCCGGCCAAGGCGGCCTGGCCATCGGCCTCGGCGCCCTCGTCTGGTCGGGCCACTGCCAGCTGTGGCACGTCTTCGGCTTCGCCTTCCTCTTGGGCTGCGTCACCGCCTTCGACGCCCCAGTGCGGCAAGTCTTCGTGGCGGAAATGGTCCCCTCCGAGCTGCTGCCCAACGCCGTCGGGCTCAACTCCGCCTCCTTCAACAGCTCCCGCCTGATCGGCCCGGCTTTGGCGGGGCTCCTCATCGAAAGTTTCGGCACCAGTTGGGCCTTCTTCCTCAACGCCATCACCTACGCCGCCACGATCGGCGCCCTCGCCCTCATGCGACGGTCCGAACTCCAACCGGTCGCGAGCGCCCCCAGGGAAAAGGGGCAATTGCGAGCGGGCCTCGCCTACGTCCGGGGCCGGCCCGACCTGCTCTTGATTTTCGCGGTCATCTTCATCGTCTCCATGCTCGGGCTCAACTCCCAGCTCACCATCGCCCTCATGGCGACGACCGTCTTCCACAAAGAAGCCGGCCAGTTCGGCCTCCTCAGTTCGATTTTCGCCATCGGGGCTCTGCTCGGCGCCCTCAACGCGGCCCGCCGCACCCGGCCGCGCCTGCGCCTCATCCTCGCCACCACGGTCGGTTTCGGCCTGGCCAGCGCCGCCTCGGCCGCCATGCCGACCTATTGGACCTTCGGCCTGGCTGGAATTTTCGTCGGCTTCGCCACCCTCACCCTCATCACAGCCGCCAACGCCACGATCCAAATCACCACCCCGCCCGAATTGCGCGGCCGCGTCATCGCCCTCTACATGCTCGTCTTCCAAGGCGCCACCCCCATCGGCTCCCCCGTCATCGGCTGGATCGGGCAGGCCTGGGGGGCCCGCTGGGCCATCGCCGTGGGCGGCGGGGCCGCCCTCCTCGCGGCCGGGGCCGCGCTCTTGTGGACACGGCGCCATTGGCGCTTCACGGTCCAGCGCGGCTTTCCACCCCACATCGTCGTCGTCCCTTGCGAAAGCGGGCCGAGGTAGGGGGAAGCCATCTCCGCGGAGGCGGAGGCGACATCAAGCTGGTGGTTGATGGTGTGGGCGTTCCAAGGCCGCCCTCACGGAGGCGGAGGCGACAGGGCCAAAGACACCGAGCAAGGCGGCCGCCGATCACCTCGCGGGCTTCGGTCCGCTGTCAAGCCACCCCGAGGAGATGACAAGCCGGCCGGGCGGTCCGCAACAGGAGGAGAGAGGCAGCAGAGGCGGCCGCCGGTTGACAGCGCCCCGCCCTTTATTGATAATGATTCTCATGAACAGATCACATGCCCCACGGCGGCTCAGCCTCGTCTTCGCCCTCTTCGCCGCCGGGCTCGCTCTGGCCGGCTGCGTCAGCGGCACCCCGGCCGAGCCGGACACCACCGGTTCTGACAAGCTCCTGGTCGTCGTGGGCCTTTACCCCTACGCTTTCGCCGCCCAGCGCCTGGCCGGCGACGACGCCGAAATCGTCAACCTGACCCAGCCGGGGGCCGAACCGCACGACCTGGAACTGACAGCCAAGCAGGTGGCCCAAGTCGGCCAAGCCGACCTGGTCGTCTTCCAGCGCGGCCTCCAGCCAGCCGTCGACGCGGCGGTCGCCCAGGCCAGCCCAGCCCACACCCTCGATGTCACGACCATCGTCTCTTTGACGGAACGGGAACAAGAAGACGGCGCCGACGAAGAGGAAGGCGACGGCCTCGACCCCCATGTCTGGCTCGACGTCGACCGCTTCGGGGCCATCGCCATCGCGCTCGGCCAAGCGCTGGGCCAAGCCGATCCCGCCCACGCCGCCGATTACGCCGCCCGGGCTGACAGCCTCCAGGCCGAACTGGCCGACCTCGACGCCGACTACCGCGACGGCCTCGACGCCTGCGCCAGCCGCGCTTTCATCACCAGCCACGCCGCCTTCGGCTATCTGGCCGACCGCTACAGCCTCATCCAGATCCCGATCGCCGGGCTGTCCCCCGAAGCCGAACCCGGGCCGGCCTGGCTGGCCCGGGTGCAAGCCGAAGCCGAGGCCAACCATCTGACGACCGTTTTCACAGAACCGCTGTCGGCCCCCGACCTGGCCGAGTCATTGGCCGCCGACCTCGGCCTCGCCGTCGATGTCCTCGACCCCATCGAGGGGATCACCGACGCTTCCGCCGCCACCGACTACATGGGCCTCATGCGGGACAATCTCGAAGCCTTGAGGACCGCGAACGGCTGCGACTGATGGGACAACACACCGCCGACGCCCGCCTTGTCTCTGACTCCCCCGCCGCAGCCGGCGGCCACGGCCCCACGCCCGACGGCCCCGCCCCTGCCAGCCATGACCCCGCCCGCCATGGCTCTGGCAGCCCGACTCCTGACGGGCTCGCCCCTGCCAGCTGCGGCTTTGGCAGCCCCGCTCTTGACAGTTCCGCCCCCGCCGGCTCCAGCGGGCCGAGGACTCCCGGACCCGACGTCATCGCCGTCACCGGCCTCGGCGTCTGCCTCGGCGGCCTGCCGGTCCTGCGGGACGTGAGTTTGGCCGTCGGGGGCGGCCAGACCGTGGCCCTGCTCGGCGGCAACGGCTCCGGCAAGACAACAACGTTGCGGGCGCTCTTGGGCCTCATACCCCACCAGTCAGGGAGCATCGAGTTGTTTGGAGTCCCCCAAGCCAGGTTCAAGGACTGGCCACGTTTTGGCTACGTCCCCCAGAAGGCCTCGGTCTCTCTCCACGCGACCACCTTGGCCGAGGTCGTCGAAACCGGAACGCTGGCCCGGCCGAACAGAAAACGCCGGCGCCGCGCTCTCGTCGCCGACGCCCTCGACCAGGTCGGGCTGGCCGACCGGGCAGACGAAATCTTCCTCCACCTGTCAGGCGGCCAACAACAACGCGCCCTCATGGCCCGCGCCCTCGCCCAAACCCCCGACGTCCTCGTCCTAGACGAACCCCTGGCCGGAGTCGACCTCGCAGCCCAAGAGCGCATCCGCGACGTCTTGGACCGTTTCCGCGGCGCGGGCGGCGCCGTGCTCGCCGTCCTGCACGAGACCGAGGTCTTAGCCGGCTTGATCGACCGGGCGGTCATCCTCCGCGGCGGCCGCGTCGTCTCCGACGGCCCCCTGGCCGTCGGGGACCTGCCTGACACCGGCCACCGGCACGAAGCGGACCCGCCTCTTGCGGCGCCCGGTCTTGTCACCGGAATCGAGACACGATGGAACTCTTAAGCCTCGCCTTCATGCGCCGCGCCCTCATCGCCGCCGCCTTGGCCGGACTGGCCTCGCCCGCCATCGGCACCTACGTCGTCCAGCGCCGCCTCGCCCTCTTAGGCGACGGCCTCGGCCACGTCGCCATCGCCGGCGTCGGCCTGGCCCTCCTGACGGGGACCGCCCCTCTGCCTGTGGCCGTGGCCGTCTGCGTGGCCGGCGCCCTCCTCATCGAGGTCCTCCGCCAGCGCGGCAAGGCGACCGGCGATATCGGTTTGGCCGTCCTCTTCTACGGCGGCCTCGCCGCCGGCGTGCTCATGGCCTCTGCCGCGGGCCAGGGCGCGGGCAGCCTGAGCGCGTACCTCTTCGGTTCTCTCACAACGGTTTCCTGGACGGACCTCGCCTTCGTCGCCGTCTTGGCGGCCATCATCCTCGCCGCCGGGATCGGCTGGTCGCGCCGCCTCTTCGCCGTCTGCGCCGACGAATCGTACGCCCGCGTCTTGGGCCTCAAAGTCGACTTCTACAACTACGCCATCGTCATCCTCGCCGCCGTCACCGTCACGACGGCCATGCGGACCGTCGGACTCCTCCTCGTCAGCGCCCTCATGGTCATCCCCGTCGCGACGGCCCAGAACCTCGTCCGCGGCTTCTTCCGGGGCCTTGGAGCGGCCATGGCCATCGGTTTCGCCGTGGCGACCGGCGGCGTCGTCGCCTCCTTCTACGCCGACCTCGCCCCCGGCGCCCTCATCGTCGTCCTCGCCATCGTCTGTTTCGCCTTGTCGTGGCCCGTCGCCAAGCTGAGCCACCGTCACCGTCGGCGCCACATCGACGACGCCGACCCCAGGCCAGCGCCCCACGCCCCGGCCAGCGTCGGACACGCGGACCACGTCCACGGCCCCGACTGCGGCCATCTCGCCGTCGAGCACGGCGACCACGTCGACTACGTCCACGCCGGCCACCGCTGTGCCCCCCACGAGGACCACTATGACGAGCATTAAAAGCGCCGATCCCGCGCCCTTGGGCTCCCGCCTTGGCCGCAGGGCCGGGCCGAAAGCCGAA
>JAIRXC010000074.1 GCA_031268515.1 Propionibacteriaceae bacterium | reverse complement strand
CGGATGAGGACGGTGGACTTGCGTCAGGTAGGAGAGCTAAATCGCTGGGGGGGGGGGGGTGCTTATTTTTGAATTAGCAGCCGCGTAGGAATACGGGACGATCAGCGACGGAGGCCAAGTTTCATGGGCGGGGGAGCGGCGGGGCGGAAGCGGCGGTGGCGGTGAGACAGAAAATGGCGTCGCGGAACGCGGCAAGTCCGGGGGCCGGCTCGGGACGGGAGGCCAAGACGGGCCCGGCCTGGGAGAGGTCCCAGCAGGGTCAGACGGAACAGTCATAAGGAGGCACCTCACCGTGGTCGTTACGACGTCAGCCCTGTCCCAGAAGCTTCGGCGAAGGCTGATCGCGCTTGTCAGAAGACGAGGGTAACGGGGCTCATTCTCCAGTTAGCCAGAGTCAGCTGTCAATGCTTTCAGCCGGCCATTTCATCCTCCCCTCCTATAGTCGGCGTCTGCTTTACCCCCATATAATGCACTTCGTGCCTTCGTCCGCTGATTTGCTCCCCCCCCCCCCCCGCTGTAGAGCTTGCCGCTGTCTATAAGTCGTTCGGCCCGGTGCATGCCGTAGCGGGTGTGAGCGTCACAGTCCAACCAGGCGAGGTCGTGGCCATTCTCGGCCCCAACGGGGCTGGCAAGACGACCGCCCTGGACATGATCCTTGGCTTGCAGCAGCCGACCAGCGGCGCCGTCCAGGTCTACGGCCTGCCGCCGCGCGAGGCGGTCGACGCCGGCCGGGTCGCCGCCGTGACGCAGGTGGGGGGCCTGCTCGGCGACATCAGCGTGGGCGACCATGTGCGTCTGTTCGCCAGCTTGTTCGGCCGCGGCCGGTCGGAGGCCGACGCGATGCTGGACCGGGTCGGCCTCCAGAGCCTGGCCAAACGGCCTGTCCGGGCCTGTTCCGGCGGGGAGAAACAACTCCTGAAGTTCGCTATGGCCTTGGTCAGCGACCCCGACATCATCATCCTCGACGAGCCGACCACGGGCATGGACGTGATGGCCCGCAAAGCCTTTTGGCAGCGTATCCACGCCGACACGCTGACCGGGCGGACCGTCTTGTTCGCCACCCACTATCTGGAGGAGGCGGACGAATATGCCGACCGGGTGGTTGTCATCGTCCACGGCCGGGTGGTCGCGGATGGCACAACCGCCGAAGTCCGCGGGTTGGCTGTCGGGCGGACGGTGCAAGCCGACCTGGACACGGCGGAGCAGGCGGGCGCGGCCGCCGGCCGCCTCCGGTCGCAGGGACTGGCGGCGTCCGCCGAGGCGCAGGGCAAGCGGCTGACCGCCCAGACCAGAGATTCTGACGCTCTCGTGCAAGCGTTGTTCGCCCTCAGCCCGCCGGCCCACGACATCCTCGTTGTCTCGCAAGGCTTGGAAGAAGCCTTCGTTCATCTGGCGGAAGGAGAATGACGATGAGCACCGTATCCACAACTGAGATTCCCGCGCGCCGTCGCCCGACATCGCCCCGTCGGGGCATGTCCTGGACTTACGTGGCCATCGAGGTCAAGCGGCTGTTGTCGCGCCCAGCGGTGTTGTTCTTCTGCGTGGCGATGCCGGTCGGCTTCTACGTGCTGTTCGACGCCGCCTTCGGCGATGCGGCGGGCGCCGGCCTGGAAGGCAGCGTCAACGCCGTGTTCCTGGTTTCGATGGGCGTCTACGGCGCCGCCTTGGCCGCGGGCAGCGCCACGGTCTCCGTGGCCCACGAACGGCCGCTGGGCTGGAACCGGCAACTGAGATTAACGCCATTGCGCCCCTGGGCCTACGCCGCCGCCAAGATCTTGGCGGCGATGATCGTCTCGGCGTTGAGCGTGGCGGTCCTCTACGCCGTCGGCCTGGTCTGGGGCAAGGCCGCGATCACGCCCGCCTGGTGGGTTGTCAGCGGCTTGTTCATCTGGGCAGTCGGGTCGGTCACCTTCGCCGCTTTAGGCCTGGTCGTGGCGCTGGGTTTTCGAGGCGAGACCGGCAGCGCCATCATGATCCCCTTGCTCTTGGTCTGCGCCTTCCTCTCCGGCGTCTTCCAGATTCCCATCGACAACAGCGTTTATCAGACGGTGATGCAGTTCATCCCGATGTACGGGATCGACCAGATCGCCTCGGCGCCGATCACAGGCCAGCCGGCCGGCTGGTCCGCCTGGGCCAACGCCATCGTCTGGCTGGTTAGCCTGTCTGGCCTGGCTGTCATCCTGTTCCGGCGCGACACCGCCCGCCAGTAGGGCTGCGGCGGTTAAGCCGAGCCGGTCAGCGTTTCGATTTCTCCCGCCAGAGCCGGGCGGACCACGATCCGGGTCCAGGCCCCGACGTAGACGCGGTCGTCTGGGCCGACCGGGACACGGCCTGTGATGGGGCTGGTTGGCAGAGGGGCGCCGGCCGGCGCGGCGAAGGTGCCGTTGGCGGACTCGAGGTCGGCCAGATACCACTGGCCGGACTGTCTTGACAATTCTGCTTGGCGACGAGAGCAACCGCTGTCCGCGCCGCAATCGACGTCGGGGACGATGTTCCGGCTGGTCGAACGGCGGCCGATCAGGGCGATCCGCCGGAGCGGGACGATGTGAGGCGGCCCAGCCGGGGGCGCGGGGTCGGCGTCAGGTTGGCTGGCCTGCCAATCCGGGTCCACCCAGATCTCGGCCACCCAGGCGGTCATCGCGTCAGCCCCGGCGGCGGGAGGCGAAACGGGCGAAGTCGCCAGGCCTGGGAGAGGAAGGCCTGATCCGGGGACGGCGGCCTTGTCCGGCGGTTGGGAGAGGCTGGTTGAGCCGGGCCCGGCGGCAGGGCTGTCGCCAATCAGAGGGTCTGCCACCGGTTCGGAATCTGCTGTGGGTTCGGAGCTCCCCGTAGGTTCAGGGTCTGTCGTTGGTTCAGGGTCTGCCGTGGGCTTGGAGTCTGCCGCCTGGGAAGTGGGAGCAGATCTGGGGTCTGGTTTTCGCGGAGCCGGTTCCGCCGTCGGCGGGTCAGAAACTGGGATTTTGAGAGCGGCAGGTTCAGGAGTTGCCGTCTGCGGGCTGGCCGGCCCGGCGCTTCTGGCGGACACAGGGTCTGCGGCCTGGGGCCTGTCAGCGGCGGGCGGAGTTTGCAAGCCGGCGGGCGGCGCCTCTGGGGCGGCGAGGCCAACCGGGCCCAAGGCTTGGGCCGGCCCGGTCAAACCGAGGGCGGTGGCGAGGTCCTCGCCCGGCAGGGCGCCGGTCGTGTAGTCATAACCGCAAGCCTCGCAAAACAGCGCGCCAGCTGGGTGGGGGGCGCCGCAGTGGGGGCAGGTCGGCAAGGCCGGCGGCGCCGACGGGGGAGTTGTGGCAGGCGGCGGGACGGCGGCGGGCGGCAGAGGCAAGCCGCAATGGTCGCAGAAGTCGGCCGTCTCGGAACGGTGGCCGTCGGGGCAGATCGGCATGTCAGCCTCGATTCGGGGTCGGCGGTGGCAAAGACAAGGCAGCAGTTTTGGCAGCTCGGCGGTCGTCCCTGGCCTTCGGTTTTGCAGCCGGCTTGCAGGGGACGAGGCTGCTGAAAGGGACGATTGCCGGGTCGCTGTCAATTCGCGGCCGAGCCGAAGGAGGCAAGACCGGGACGGCGGCAGGGTGGCCAGCCACGCCTAACCCCGTATCCGAGTTGTTTTCGTGGAGGCCGTGTCGAGGGCCATCTCGTCGGCTTTGGCGACATCGCGGCGCAGCCGAACCACGCCCGTGGCGGCGTCAGCTACCTCCACGACACGTTGGAGCTTGGCCGTCGCCTCCTCGTTGCCCGTTTGGGCGGCCAATTGGACGGCCCGTCCGAGCCTGTGCGTGGCGGTCCGGTCATCGCCGGCCGCGCGGGCGGCCAAGCCCTCCTGGATGGCGGCGGCCAACTCGGTCTGGCCTGTGTAGTGGGCGACTTCGGGATTGATCTGGGCCGTCAACGTCGGGTCGGCCGACCAACGGGCTTTGACCAGGCCTTGGGCAAGGAGTTGGGCGCCGATGGCGAGCTGGACGCGGGCGGCCAATTGCTCTTGGCCGACGGCTTTGGCGGGCAGGCGGACGGCAATGTGGTAATCGCGGGTCTCGTCGCCCCAGGCGCCGGTCGGATAGCCCCGGGTCAGCTGGTTGACGGCCTGGCCCCGGCGGGTCAGGTCCTCGACCATCGGAGAGACTTGGCGGACGAACAACATTTGAGCGTCCTGAGGGATCCAGACCCGCAACTGGGCGTCTGAGACGCCCCGGCTCATCGACTGCTGGATGAGGGCGCCGAGGACCCTGGGCAGGTCGCGAGGGTCGGGGATGATGTCGACGCTGCCGAGCAAAGCCTGGGCGATTTTGCGTATCTCCGAGACCTTCCAGTCAACCCCGATGCCCCGGCAGTCAGCTTGGAAATAACCGATGCATTGGTGGATGGCGGAATCAAGCTGAGGCGGCGTCTCGTTGTAGTCCTCGCCGTCTGTCAGCAAGATAGCGTGCCGACCGGCCAGCTTTCCGACCGACGTGAACAATTCTTTGGCCAACAGCAGCCACGAGCCGATGGCCGTGCCGCCGTCGGCTCGGAAGGCGGCGATTGCCTGCTTCGCCTCCTGCCGCGTCCGGGCGTCCATGACGGCGAGCCCAGGGCCCGAGGTGACGCGGGGATAAGCCAAATAGGCCTGGTGGGTGCCGGCGACGATGGCGAAATAGGCGCCGTCGACAATCATGTCGCAGGCCACCTGGGCGGCTCGTTTGGCCATCTCA
>JAIRXC010000060.1 GCA_031268515.1 Propionibacteriaceae bacterium | reverse complement strand
CGCAAGCAGGCCGCAAGCAGGCGGTCCAGAACTGGCCGCACAAGTTTTGCGGCGGCGGGGCGTGCAAGGTGCCCCGCCCCGCCGCCGCGATACCGCCCGACGACAAGAAAACTTATGGGGTTTGAAAACCGCCAGGCGCCGGCCTAAGCCGCCGGAGCCTCTTCTCCCAAGACGAACGCGGCTGCGGCCGCCGTATGGGCTGCCGTCGAGTCAATGAGCGGCAGCGGGCTGGCGCCTTCAGACAGCACGAGGTCGAGTTCCGTGCAACCTAGCACCACGCCTTCGGCGCCGGCTAGGCCAAGCCGCTCTGTGATGCCGAGAAGCGCGGCCCGGGCGGCCAATGTCACCTGTCCTTGGGTCAATTGGCCGAAAATGACGTCATCGGCCAGATCGGCGTCGGCGTCGGCGGCCCGGATGACCTCGATGCCGTGGCGAGCCAGGCGGTCGGCGTAGAAGTCTTCGCGCATGGTCCACGCCGTCCCCAAGAGGCCGAGCCGGGCAAGGCCGCGCCCGCGGGCGGCGGCGGCCACTGTGTCGGCGATGTGGAGCAAGGGGATGGCGATGGCCGCCTCGACAGCCGGAGCGACCTTGTGCATGAGGTTCGTGGCGATGAGCAGTCCCTCGGCCCCGGCCTTTTCGAGGCGACAGGCCCAATCGGCCAAGTATTCGCCGGCGCCGTCCCAATCCTCGGCCGTTTGGAAGTCTCGGACGGTTTGGAAGTCCACCGAGCCGATGATGAGCGGCGCTGAGCGGTGGCCGCCCAGGCGGGCGGCGACGGCCGCGTTGACACGCTGATAGTAAACAGCCGTGGAGTGATAGCTCATTCCCCCGAGAATCCCAAGTGTCCGCATGCCCTACATCGTGCGTCCTCTCCTTTCATAAGAGAAGAGCGAATAGTCTCCTGGACTCATAAGTCATACTTATGATTATGGACATCGCCGCCAGCCCGCTCCCCCGCCTCGATCCCCGTCGTCTCCTTGTCTTCCGCGCCGTCGTCCAGGCTGGCACGGTCGGCGGCGGAGCCCGCGCCCTCGGCTGGACCCAACCCGCGGTCAGCCAACATCTGGCCGCCCTTGAGCGGGCCGCCGGCGCTCCCTTGCTCCTACGATCGCCCCGGGGCGTCGCCTTGACCGAGGCCGGCCGGGCCGCCCTCGCCCACGCCGACGCCATCGCCGCCCACCTCGTCGCCGCCGACAATGAGCTGGCCGGCTTCGCCAACCTCCAATCGGGGACCGTCCGCCTGGCCGCCTTCCCCTCGGCCTTGGCGGTCCTCGTGCCGGAAGCCTTGGAAACCCTCCAACGGCAAGGAGCCGCCATCGAGGTCGCCTTGACTGAGGCCGAGCCGCCCGAGGCGGCCAAGCTGACACAAGCGGGGACCGTCGACCTCGCGCTCTCCTTCGCGTATTCCGATGTCGGCGACGACCCTCTCCCGGGCTACCTCTGCTCGATCGCCTTGGGGGCCGACGAGGTCGTCCTCGTGGCGCCCCGCGGCCACCCGGTCCTCAGCCAAAACAATTTAACATTCGCTGAGTTGGCGGCTGAAGCCTGGGTGGCCGGCTGCCAGCGTTGCCGCAACCACCTCGTCCGGGTGGCCGAGCGGGCTGGTTTCTCTCCCCGCATCCGCCATGAAACCGATGATTACGTCGTCGTCCAATCGATCGTGGCCCGCGGCCTCGCCTTGGCCGTCTTGCCGACGACGGCGCTACGGGCGTATGCGCACCCCGGCGTCGCCGTGCGCGCCCTGCCCGACCTGGCCGGGCGGACCGTCAACGCGCTCTTCCACCAAGGGGCCGGGCAGATTCCGGCCGTGGCCTGCGTCTTGCGGGCTCTCCAGTCCGCCACAGCTTCGGCTCTGGGGCCGGCCGCGCCCCAAGGCGGCTGAAACGACAAAATTTCGATTGCTAAACCGCGTCTGCCGCCGCAGTTCTCCGCGGAGACGCCGAGGAAACCAGGCCAAACGCCACGGCGTCACAGGCCAGAAGCCCTTTATATGGCGCCGGTCATGTGGCGCCGGGGAAAGGTATGTGGCCGAGGCTGATGAGGGGGACGCCTTGGAACTCGGTCCGCTCGCCGCCCTCGGTCAGAGCACAGGCGATGAGGACGATCTCGAAGCCGACCCGGTCTGCCAAGTCGAAGAAAGCGCCCATCGTGCCGCCGGTCGAGACGACGTCGTCTACGACGCAAACCCGCTGGCCCCGCAGCATGTCGCAGCGGTCGCGGCTGAGGTAGAACTTCTGGACGGCGGCAGTCGTGACCGAGCGGACCTCGATCTCCAAGGGTTCGGTCATGTAGACCTTGAGGGACTTGCGGGCGACGATGTAGTCGCCGTGGCCGAGCTTGGCGGCCAGGACTTGGTTCAAGGCGATGGCCTTGGCCTCGGCGGTCAAGAAGATGTCGAAACCGATGCCGGTTTCGCGTATCCGGTCGGCCAAGAGTTCAGCGGCGACCTCGTTCCAGGTTGTCTTGCCCATGAGGTCGAAAGCGTAGATGCGCGAGCCGGACGGCATCGTGACAAGGGGCAGTTCGACAGTCAGGGGGCCCAAAGCCGCAGTCCAGGTGTTCGGCCAATCGGTCATCTTCATCTCTCACAATCGTCTAGGGCGGGGCGCCTGGAACAGTTTAGAGCCGCCCCGCCCCGCAGTTTCCTATGCCATGAATCACAGTGCGCCCTTGGACTGCCGAAAACGCCGCCGGCCGGAGCAATACGGGCTATTCTGAGCGGCGGACACACGAGATCCACCGTCGGCCGGAGTGGCGGCCGGCCTCTAGCTGCGCCGTGGCCCGGCCGTTTGCCGCCCCCGGCTCCTGACCGAAAGCGCTTGCCCCATGGCCCGACGCCCCGACCGCCCTCTTCCCACAACGCCTGGACACCTCATGGAACTGGCCAGGCGGGCCATCCCCCCGGTCCACCCGGCCGGCCGGCCCTACATCGCCGCCGGCCTCGTTCTGGCCGCCGTCGGCCTGCGCCACGGCTGGGCTCGCCGGTTGGGACTTGCCGCCGCCGTCGCCGCCGCCGCCTTCTTCCGCCAGCCTCACCGGGTCGCCCCAGCCGGCGACAAGCTCGTCCTCGCGCCCGCCGACGGCGAGATCTGCCTTGTCGACGAGGCGGCGCCGCCGGCCGAACTCGGCTGGACCGACGCCAAGTTGCCGAGGATCAGCACTTTCTTGTCTCTCTTCGACGCCCACGTCCAGCGTGCCCCGGTCGCCGGCCGGATCGCCTACGCCGCCTACGCCCCTGGCCGCTTCCATCCCGCCGACGAGCCTGCGGCCAGCCAAACCAACGAGCGTATGAGCCTCGTCTTGGCAACCCCGGAAGGGGCCGAGGTCGGCGTCGTCCAGATCGCCGGCCTGGTGGCCCGCCGGATCGTCTGCCAGGTTGAAGCGGGCGACGCCTTGGCAACCGGACAGGTCTACGGCCTCATCCGTTTCGGCTCCCGGGTCGACCTCTACCTCCCAGCCGGCTCGGCCGTCGAAGCGCGGCTGGGCCAACGCGCCGTCGGCGGCGAAACCATCCTGGCCCGGCTGCCATGACCGGCGGCAACCTCTCCACCGCCCGCGAGAGGCCACCGGCCGCGAACGATTTCAAAGACCAGCCAACTAGGCGTCTGCGCCGCAGCGGCGCCGAGGTGCGGCGACGGTCTATGTCCCAGCTGCCCAACGTCGTAACCTTGCTGGCTTTGGCCTGCGGCCTCACGGCCGCCCGCCTTGCCTTCAGCCCCCACCCCAAACTCGCCCCCATCCTCTTGCTCATGGCGGCGGCCGCCTTGCTCGACGGCTTGGACGGGCGGCTGGCCCGCCTGCTCGACGCCCAATCGGACATGGGCGCCCAGCTTGACTCGCTTTGCGACGCCGTCAGCTTCGGCGTCGCACCCGCCTTCATCACCTAC
>JAIRXC010000056.1 GCA_031268515.1 Propionibacteriaceae bacterium | reverse complement strand
GATCCTGAGCTGGACTGGTCGCTTTACTACGGTTCTTATGTGCGGACGTACATCGAACGTGACGTCCGCAAGCTCGCCCAGATCGACAACGAAATGCAGTTCCAACAGTTCATGCAGGTGGTGGCGGCGCGGACGGGCCAGCTCCTCAACCTGGCTGACATCGCAAGCGCGGTAGGGGTGAGCCAGCCGACCGCGAAACGATGGATGTCAATCCTGCGCACTTCGGGGCTGGTCTATCTCCTTCGCCCGTTTTACAACAATCTGACTTCGCGTGCGGTCAAGACCCCCAAGCTGTACGTCACGGATACCGGGCTTGCCGCCTACTTGTCCCGCTGGACCACTCCAGAGGTTCTACGCTCCGGCGCGATGGCAGGAGCCTACCTGGAGACGTTTGCGATCATGGAAGCGCTGAAGAGTTACCGCAATGCTGGCGTGCTGGATGAACCCTTCTACTTCTTCCGTGACAAGGACAAGCGCGAGATTGACCTCATCATTGTGCAGGACGGCATTGTCTACCCACTCGAGGTCAAGGCCACTCCAACGCCCAGCCCCCGCGATGCCGCTTCCTTCAAAGTGCTGGACCGCTTGTCTGACGTCCGTCGAGGCCCAGGGGGAGTTGTCTGCCTAGCCGGCCAATTGCTGCCCCTGACCTCTGCCGACGCCGTCATCCCCATCCACTACCTGTGACATTCCATCAAGGACAACGAGATTCCACACTCAGCCGCCCAGGGCTTGCCTCCCCGACTGTGGACACGGCGATTGCAGCGGCAGCCGGAAGCCCGTCGAAACTTCAACTCGAAGCCTTGAGGAGCGGACTGGGAGGGACTGTCCGCCGAACGGCGTAAGCGGCGGGTTTCATTAGTCCTCTACACTGCCTCAGCAGCTTCACGTTTCGCCTGTTCGAGAGCGCTCCGCTGTGCGGCTTGCTGGGCGCGTCGCCCCTCGGTTAACGCCAGATGGGCGGCGCGTTCTTGGGCTTTCCTCTCGCGTAGAGATTGTTTCGCTGGGCGAACCAGCACGGCGGGGTGAAGGTGTTCGGTGGCTTGCATGCCATGAAGGTGGGAGGCATGCCCCAATCCGTCTTGGGATGCCGCCACGTATCGAGCAGCCCGCAACCAGGGCGGGCCTGGCTCAGCGAGGCGGTTCGCGGGTCATGTCGATGATCGGGATGGCGTTCAGGTTGAGTGCCAGACCGCCCTGGCTGTCTGGGTGGCCGGTGAGGTCGACCCAGGGCATGACGTTGACCAGCCGTCTCGACTCGGGCGCCTCGCGGAATCCGAAACGCCGGTAGAACCTGATCGCCCGCTCGTTGTAGGGGGCCACCTCCAACCGGGCGGGAATGGGGCCGATCCATGACATGGCCACGCCTAGCAGTTCCGCTCCCACGCCCGTCCCGATCACAGGCGGGTCAAGGTAGAGGCCCATCACCTCGGCGTCGTCGGAACTGTGCTTGGCGGCGTGAATGAAACCGGTGATCCGGCCAGCGATCTCGGCGACGCGGTAAAACATGTCTGGGTCGGCTATGACTTTCCCTACGATCTCCACAGACTGTGCCAGCGCGTCGTCTGTGAGCCAGGAATCAGTGAAGCGCTCGACCCACTGGCGGGAGACGCCCCATTCGGCATTGGGGTAGGTGACAAGCCAGGAACGGGCCTGCACTCGCCTGATCTCAGCCGCCTCTCGGGCCAACGCCTGCCGAATCATGGCAATAATCATATCTTGGGCTTGCCTAGACCACTCGGCACAGCGGCAGCGCCGTCACTGTGAACGCCTGTGCCTGCTGGCCGACGAGCGCTGCTTGCAACTCTGGTTCGGCGGGGGCGCCGACGGAGATCAGGCCGGTGTAGCGGACGATGCCGTGGCCGCTGGTGAGGTCGGCCTCTTGTTGGAGGACGTCTTGGTGTTCGGCGGTCTGGGTGGTGTCTTCGATCTGGCCGATCTTGACACGTTGGGCTTGGTCGGCGATGTGTTCGGCCTTCTTTCGGCGGATGTCGCGGGCGGCTTGGTCGGCCCGCATCGGCGTGGAGCGTCCACTTTTTCGGGAACACTCCATCCCGACGGTTTCGCCGTGATCGCCGAGCAGGCCGTCCGCGCCCGCCAGTTTCTGGACGCCTACGGGGCTCCAGACGGCAGCGCGCGCAGACCGTTGGGACCTTGGTCCCGCGGCTGCAGGCACTCATTGATTTCGTGCGTGGAGCGGCAGAGGCCGGCGACGAAAACTTCGCCCGGCACATCGTTGAGGGACATCTTAGTTTGTATCTAAATGACATCGCCTACATCACCAGTCACGGTTCTCTGATCGACCGGATAGTCGTCGGCCTATGACCGTTGCCGACGGTCAGGATGACCGGTTGAGGCCGAAAGGTTTGCTTGACGAACTGCGCTCGACTCGTTCAGCGGTTTGGCGTTCTACAGAGTCTGACCGCTGGAAAGGCAGCGAGGGTTTGGCCGACGTAGGGGATGGTCGGTTAAAGGCTGGCTAAAGGGAAAAAATTTTACTCCTCTGCCGCATGCGTTCAGACGACTTCAAGAAGGCGGCGGCCGCCTTCCCTGGCTCTTGACCCGTCCCGCGAGCCGTTTTGAAAACGTTTATCGCTACCGCTTATCCGCGGCAGTGCTCCGGACGGACATCAGTTCCGTTTTTCAGATGGTCCAGTAAGCGACATTGGCTTGCGGCGTTCACAGCCTCTGAGCGGCGGCGGCGACCTTGGCGAGGAAGGCCTCGCGGCGAGCCGGAGAGTCTTTGGTTGGGCTGTCGATCCAACCGAGTTGTAGGGATTGAGTGGTTTTGATCCCGCAGTTGGCCAGCATTTGGCGGCGGACCAGCCGAACGGGCGAGACGCCGGCCAAAGTGAAATACCAAGGGGGTCCGTGATAGGTGGCGATGACCGTGGCGGTCCGCCCTTCCAGATGGCGGCGGGTGCGGAAAGCCAACGCGAATATGCTTGAATTGTCCATGTTGTAGGCGAACCTTGGCGTGAAGACCCGCTCGAACCATCCTTTCAGCAGCGACGGCACGTTCGTCCACCACACGGGGAAGACGAACACCAAGTGGTCGGCCCATTTCACGAGTTCCTGGCTGCGGCCGATGACGGGATCGGCGTCCATGTGTTGGCGATAGCCGTAGCGGAGCACCGGGTCAAAGTCGAGGTCGCCGAGCGCGAGCACCTCGGTCTCACAGGTGGCGGGCAGGCCGGAAGCATAAGCGGCGGCGATGGCGTGGCTGTAGCTTTGGCTGTCTGGATGGCCGATGACGATCACGACTTTCCGCGGCTGAGCCATGCCGTTCCTCTCAAACTGTTGACACTTGTCTATTTTCAAACACTCTGCACAGGTACGGTAGAGAGGCCGGCGGCCGCCTGCCATCGACACCATCGGCAGCACTGTCACGAGATGGACATCCGGCGGTCCGCTGTTCAGCGAGGGAGTGAGAGATGGCAGTTCAGACTCGTCGGGTCCGCTACACGCTCAAGGCCATCCGCGATTCGTTCCTGGAACTGCTTGCCGAACGTCCCTTAGGGAAAGTCACGGTGAGCGCGGTCTGCGCCCGCGCTGATGTGGCCCGCGGCACGTTTTATCTGCACTACTCAGGCCTTGGCGAACTTCTGGATGAAATCGAGGAGGACCTCATCGCCGAATTCGAAAAACGTCTCCGAGTCAAAGGCGAAGCCGCCAGCCGGACCGAGCATTGGGAGGCCGTCCTGTCTGCTCTGCGCGAGCAGCAGGCCACTTGGGCGATTGTCTTGGCGGCGCCGGAATCCAAAGTCATCGCGAAATGCCTGGCTTTGACCCGGGCGTACACAGAGCGTGACTGCCAACAAAATCACTCTGACCTCGCCCCTGACCTTGTCGGCTATCTGCAGACGTTCCTGGAGCAAGGCAGCGCCCACGTCGTCACCCGCTGGCTCCAAGACGGTTGCTCCACAAAGATCAAACCCCTCGCTGGCCTTTTGGCGCAGCCATTCTGATTCGCCCGGCCGGCGCCGAAGAGCCGAAGCGGCGGCTGCCTCACGTCCGTTTAAACGCTGGCGTGTCTTACTGCATTTGTTCTCAACGGCCAAGAAGGATAAGGCCCTGATCGCGGCGGCGAACGCAGCCGCGGCGAGTGGAGATTGCTCCTGGGTTGAGGTATTCCTTGACACGGCGCGGGACTAGCGCCGGCTACGGAGCCATCAACTTGCCGAATTGTCCGCCACCTGCCGCGGCTGCTTTTTTGGCGCAGTCATTTTGGCCGGCCCGGCCTCCGTCAAAGGGGCAAGGCCGTAGGCGTCACAGGTTGATTTGACCGGCGGCGCCCTGGCCGAGCGGGTCCCTATCCGCTTCGACGGCGTCGTCGCGATCGGTCGAGCGGGTCAACTCCGCCCACTTCGCGTCGCTGGCGGCGAGGGCGGTGGCGTAACCGCCGGCGGCGGCGATGGCGTCGGAGCCGATGAGGAGTCTGACGGGCGGTTCGTCGAGGCTGGCGACGGAAAGGACCGCTTGGGCGACCTTGCCGAGGTCGGCGAGCGGTGTCAGTCCGGAGCGGAAGAAGCCGCCGATCGCGCCTATGGCAGCTTGGTAGGGCTCGGATGGGGTCGGTATCCGCATGGAACTGCCGGCCCAGTCGGTGGGCATGCCGCCGGGTTCGATCGCGGTGACCTTGACGCCGAGCGGGGCGACTTCCAGCGCGAGGACCTCGGTGAAGCCGCTGACGGCCCACTTCGCCGCCTGGTACGGGGCGAGGCCGGGCGTGCCGAGGCGGGAGCCGACCGAAGAGACGTTGATGATACGGCCTTGCCCTTGCTCGCGCAGGATCGGCAGGACAGCTTTGACAACGGCGATGACGCCGAGGAGGTTGGTGTCGATCTGGGCGCGGAAATCGGAAAGTGGAGTGTCTTCAACGGCGGATAGGTTGGCGTAGCCAGCATTGTTCACGACCACGTCCAGGCGGCCGAATTTTGCGTGCGCGGCCGCGACCGCGGCCTCGATCTGGGCCTCGTCGGTGACGTCGAGCGGCAAGGTGAGGATCTGCTCGGGGTAGGCGGCGGCGAGTTCGGCGAGCTTCGCGGTGTCACGGGCGGTGGCTGCGACCTTGTCGCCGTTCGCGAGCGCGGCTTGTGCGATCTTGCGGCCGAGGCCGCGGGAGCTGCCGGTTATGAACCAGACGGTGTTTGACATGGTGCATTTCCTTTCGGGTTGGCGCTGTTGGTTAACTGGTTTTAAGGGTGGTTGCGTAGGTTTGGCTGAAGCGTTCTCTCATCGGCCAGGCCGCCTGGCGGGGCGCGTCCCTGGCAGCCGGCTCTTCGTTTTTCGCGCCGTGATGGCCGCGGCAGCCGGCGCGTAGGCGGGGGAGCGGACAACGCCGTGACGGGTCGAAGCCGGCGGCGCCGGCGGCTTTTGCGTCGCGGGCCGCAGCTTGTGGCAAGGAGCGCGTGAGCCGGTTCAGGGGCGGGAACGCGGCTTGGGTCAGTCGTGCCTGGCGGGCGGCCGTTTTGCCGAGGAGCCTGTCTTTTCGGCGCATCCAGTTTCTCCTAGCAGTTATTTCTAACTGGTTAGTTGATTACTCGTCCACTGTAGAGCTCGTCGCCCTGAATCGTCAACTGACCGTTTAGTTTGTACTCTGGACGCATGGTCAGAGACTCAGAGGCAACACGTGCTCGCTTGCTGGCGGCGGCGCGCAAGGAGTTCGCCGAACACGGCATCGCGGGAGCGCGGGTGGACCGGATCGCCGCGGAGTCAGGCAGCAATAAAGCGCAGATTTACCACTACTTCGGCAGTAAAGACAACCTTTTCAACGCCGTCGTCTCAGGCATCGTGGCTCAAATTGTCGAGGACACTCCGATTGACGTGGCGGACCTGCCAGGTTACGCCGAGCGGTTGGCGCGCGGCTGCGACGAGCAGCCAGATGTGATGCGCCTGGTGACCTGGAGCCGTTTGGAACGCGGCGACAAGCTGCAAGTGCAGGCCGTGTTGGAGAGCAACAAAGAGAAGATCGCACGGATCGAACAGGCGCAAGCCGATGGGCTTATCCCTGTCCGCTATCCAGCGGGGGTCTTGTTGGCGCTCATCTTGCAGATCTCGGCGCTCTGGTCTGGCATGTCCGTCGAACTCGCCGCCGTCGTGGGTGATCTCGGACCGGCGGCCAGGGCGAGTTTTGTCCGCGACGCCGTCAGCGTTCTCGTGGCGTCAAAGCCCGTGCGTAGCGCGCTTGCGGGCAAAGCTGAACTGAGCGAGTGATTCCGCGCTTGCAGCCAGATGAAAGAGCTTTGGCCGGGCTGAGCGTCGGCAAGGCGACGCTGCTCGCCGAGGCCAAGCGCGCTGCGGGTTTGGTTGGCGTGAAGTCCAATGCGAGCACCGTGTCCTGCTGCCTGACGCGGTAGGTTGCGCGGTCGGCGGCTTCAAAGCAGCGCGCTTTAGGACGTCCCGCCAGCGCAGCGGTGAAGAGGCCAAACCAGCCGCGTCCGCCAAACCCGAGCGGTGTGCTTTGACATGCGTGCGGTGTGCTTTGACAGAGGTACCTTGTAGTGCAAGGATACATGTTGTGCCAGCCAGCGACCGTGCCAGACAGCTCCGCAAGGGCGTGCTCGAACTGGCGATCCTTGCGGTGCTCAACCGTGAGGAGTGCTATTCCATCGAGATCATCAACCGACTCGACGCTTACCCGGCGCTGGCCGCGACGCCGGGAACTGTGTACCCGCTGCTGGCGCGATTGGACAAAGCGGGACTGGTCGCCACTCGCTGGGCGGAGGCCGCTGGCGGCCCGCCGAGGAAGTACTACCGGCTGACCCGAAAGGGGCGTGCGTCGCTGACCCAAGGCGTCGTGGAGTGGAGCGCGCTGAGCAACGCTGTGGCAGAGGTCCTCGGAGAAGGAGCGTCATGACAGAGAAATACCTGCGAGCCGTGCGCGTGCGCCTGGGCCGTCTGTCCCGGGCCGATCGGCGGCGTGCGCTCGACGCTTTGTCTGCCCAGCTTCAAGAACTCGCGGACGTCGGCGGCGATCCCGTTGCCGCGCTGGGTGAGCCAGCAACCTACGCGGCCCGCCTATTGGACGCGCTCAGTCATGAGACGTCAGCGGATTCGGCGCGCTGGCGCATCCTGGGCGTCCCTGTGGAGACGCGTGGGCCAGTCAACGCCGAAGTCCGCTCCCGGACGTGGGACCCGGCGAATCCCCGGCTGTTCACACCTCGCCTGTTCGGGATCGGCTGGTCCGTCAACCTCGGCGCGATCGCTGTGAGGGCGGGCCTGATCCGTCCCGACGACACCGATGACGCCGTTCTTTGTTCCATCCCCAAACGCGACATCCGCGCCGCTCGTGCTGTCCCGTTGGCGATCGCCGGGGCAACGGCAGCGGCTCTGGCTCTTGCCTGGCGCTCTCTGCCCTCGTCTGTCGCGTCGGGATTCAACCTGGCGGGGCGGCCACGGGGCGAGGCGTCCAAGTGGAAATTGCTCGGCGCTGTCGCGCTCGGCGCCGGCCCGGCGCTCTGGGCGCAACGAAGGGGCGTGCCCGTCGAAGACCGTCTCGTGCGCGTGGCGAGAGCGACGTCACTCTCGCTGATCTCAGCGGGTGTCGTGGCTGCCACGGTCGCTCAAGCCCGTAGGCCGCGCGGCCGCTGGGGGCTTCTCACAATCGCCTCGCTACCCGTTGCCGGCGCCGGCTCTCTGGCCGTCGTTGTCGGGCCGTTGCGCTCGGGGCTTCGGCAAACCTGGCAGGCAGCCTCTGATTTACGAAATAAAGGCGCTTCATCTCAGGAGGAGACACCGTGAACCTTGACTTTTCCATCCTCCCGGCCCCGGTTGTGATCGCGCTCGCGGTCCTCGTCGCCGCCCAAATCGCGCTCTTAGCCATCTCCTTAGTCGTCTTGTTCCGGGCGCCGCGCGGGCGGCTCGTCTTCGAGCGGAAGTGGCCGTGGTTTCTGATCGTCGTGTTCGGCAACATGATCGGTTCAATCGTGTTCCTAGCGGTCGGACGCCGTGCGGCGCCGGTTGATGACGCGCAGGGGGCAGAGTTTCGGGGCGACGGTGTTGCCCGCGTGGTCGGGAATCTGTACGGAGACGGCCGGGGATGACCGCTGCCATCTGCGTCAGCGGACTTGTCAAGGTGTACGGCCGGCGCCGGGTGCTTGACGGGCTTGATCTTCACGTCGAGGCAGGATCGGTGTTCGGTTTCCTCGGTGCCAACGGCGCCGGTAAGACGACAACGTTGCGCATCCTGCTCGGTCTGGCGGCCAAGACGACAGGGAGCCTCCGCGTCCTCGGCTGCGATCCTGGCAGCGCCCAGGTCCGCGCGCTGGTCGGATACTGCTCTGACGTGCCCGGATTCTTGCCGTGGATGACAGCGCGCGACGTGTTGGAGAGCAGCGCCAGGCTCTTCCGCATGACTCCAGCGCTCACACGCCGTCGCGTCGGCGAACTGCTAGAGCTCACAGGTCTGGCGCGGACTAAGTCCCGTGTGAGCGGGTTCTCCCGTGGGATGCGCCAGCGGCTCGGGATCGCCCAAGCGTTGGTCAACGCTCCACAGTTGCTGATTTTGGATGAGCCGACCTCGGCCCTTGACCCGCTCGGCCGGCGTGTAGTGCTGGAACTTTTGGCCGCTCTACGAGGACAGGCCACCGTGCTCTTCTCCACGCACCTCCTGCCTGACGCCGAACGGGTGTGCGACAACGTCGCCATCATCGATCAAGGGCGGATCGTGACGGCGGGGCCGCTCGACCAGGTCCGTGCTCAGTCCGGCGGCGTCCAGGGGCGTCTGCTCGTCGAAGTCGACGACGCGGACCGGTTGCGCAAAGCGCTTGCCAATCAGAAGTGGGTTGTGAACGTTGATGAGCAGGTCGCGCCCGGCACGCTCCTGCTGACGGTGGCCGATCTTGATGCGGCTGCCGCGCTGTTGCCCGCGGCAGTCGCCTTGCACGGGTTGCTGCTTCGTCGCCTCGAACCGCGCGAAGCAAGCCTCGAAGACGTTTTCGTCGGCTTGACAGGAGCCGGCCGATGACTGCGATTGCGCCGCTCCTCCGACTCCGAGCGCAGGATATCTTCCGCACTTGGCGGGTCTGGGTGCTTCCCTCCGTCATGGTCTTCCTGGCTGCGACCGGGACGGTTATCACACGGTTCACAAGGGAGATTCTTGTCGCCGCCCTCGGCGCCGGCCAAGCAGACGCCATCTTGCTCGCTGACCCTGTAGCGAGTGACGCATACGCCCGGTGGGCGAACGATCTCACGCAAATCGCCGTGCTGCTGGTTGTTGTCATCGCCGCTGGAGCGATCAACAGCGAAGTCCGCTCCGGCGTCGCCGCGCTCATCTTGACGAAGCCCGCGAGCCGCGTCAGCTACGTCCTCAGCCACGCTTTCACGCTCATCGCGTTCACGGCGCTAGCCGCCCACCTCGGCGCTGTCGTGTCGTGGCTCGTCACCGCAGCCGTCTTCGGCCCGGCCCCGCTGGGCCCCGTTCTCGCCGCCACGGCGGTCTGGGCGGTGCTCGCCGCCGTCTTGATCAGCGCTGCGCTTCTTGCCTCTGCGGCGTTTGACGCCTACGCCGGCGCGGCAGGCGCCGGCATCGGGGCCTTCTTCCTCCTCGCGCTCCTCAGTGTCGTGCCGCAGCTTGCCGAACACACTCCGGCAGGGCTTGCCACCGTGGTCAACGCGATCGCAACAGGGACGCAAAAGGCCGACCAGACGCTGTGGCAGCCTGTCTTGAGCGGGCTCGCGCTCGCAGGCGCGCTGCTTGCCGCGGCCGTGCTGGTCTTCCGACGGAGGGAACTGCGATGACGCGCGGCCGGCTTTTCTCCTGTTCGTCGCGCGCTCGCGTCAACCGCGAAAAGGCGCCACCTGCGGCCGTCGCTTGTCATCGTGGACTCCAGAGAGCCGTCTGACGCGTCATCTCGGCGTCGCCGTTGTCGAGTTCGGCGGCCGCCGGGCCGTCACAGACCTGTCGTTCAGTGTCGCCAAACTTCCGCGCATACGGTCTGCTCGTCCCCGATGGCTCCGGCAAGGGCTTTGGTCGCTTGCGGCAAAGGTTTTATCCACAGGGAGTAGTCGGGCAATGGCCTGATCCGGTGTTGTTGTGGCAGAATGGTTCCTGTCCGGCCGTCCAGGTCGGCGGGAACAAGTTTTCACGCAACTCCCCCCGCCGTGCCTCGGATGGCGATCTAGCTGATGAACCCCCGGAGGCCGCTATGACAGACCAGAGCAACCCGACACCAGACTTGAAGGCGGCCGCCCGGCTGCTTGCCTGCCAATTCTTGCCGTCTAACCGGCTTTCAGCGGTGAAACGCCGGCGGCGTAACTTGGTTGGTGGCCGCCGCCGGACGATTCTCTGGCTTGCCATCCCAGTTTTAGCAGCTGGTTTGACTGGTCTGGCCGGCTGCGACAGCGGACCGGAGCCGGTTTGGACACCGTCGCCGCCGCCGACCGTCAAACGGACTCCGGCTCCGGCGGCGAGTCCGGCGACGACGGAGTTGGTTTGGGCTCCGGATGATCCGTCTTGGAGCGCTGACCAGCTCGCTGCCGCCCACATTGTGGACGCCTACATCCAGGTCCGGGGCGAACTCCTCGCCGACCCACCCAACGCCGACACTCACCGGCTCCTCGACATCACAACCGCCACTCAATACAGCGAAGACCTCAGATTGATCGCCGGATTCATCCAGGCTGACTGGCATTTCGAATTCAGCGATGGAACCTACATCATCCCGGTGGCCCGGACCGTCAGCGAAGAGCGAACCGTCAACGGCATTCGGCAAATCAAAATCTCTCAATGCGACGCCGACAATCCAACCGGATTAGTGGTAGACCCAAACGGTTCACAACCACCGCCCGGGCCGTCGCGAGTCCAATATGTCTACACGGTCCAGTGGGTCGAGGCGGCCGCCGGTTGGCGAGTGGCGGCATGCGACCAGCCCCAAGGGATGGAGCTGCCATGCTGATCAGCCCGCTGCAGCGCGAACGCCACCTGGCCCGACAGGCCAACCAGACGACCCTCGCGGCCGCCTGGCCAAACAACCACCTGTCAGGGAATCAGGGTCAACCTCACCGCAAAATGACGGCAGGCGATGGTGGTTCTCTAGAAGAGAACATAGCTGCCGGGAACTGGTGGGCGATACTGGGTTCGAACCAGTGACCTCTTCGGTGTGAACGAAGCGCGCTACCACTGCGCCAATCGCCCGCCCTGCCCATTTGGGCAGAGTCGGGATTATCTGGTGGGCGACACTGGGTTCGAACCAGTGACCTCTTCCGTGTCAGGGAAGCGCGCTACCACTGCGCCAGCCGCCCGAGGTGGAGACGGGATTTGAACCCGTGTACACGGATTTGCAGTCCGTTGCCTCGCCTCTCGGCCACTCCACCGTGTTCCTCCGAGCGGACGACGGGATTCGAACCCGCGACCCTCACCTTGGCAAGGTGATGCTCTACCAACTGAGCCACGTCCGCGTGCCCTCTCGGGCGCGGTAGCTAACCATACCCAAAGGCCGGACGGCGCACAAACCCCCAAAAGCGAAACGGCGACGGCGGCTGGGGCTGTCGCAACCGGCTGATTTCAAGGCTCTGGTGTTGTGGGAAAAGACACGGGAAGCGGTCTTCCGTCTGACTAGACTTAAGGCGCGCCCGCGAGGCTGAGGCGCGGCCCGCGCCAACTGACGCGGGCAGACGCCGAAAGGGGACCGCCATGGTTCAGACACGACGGACAGCTCGGAAAACCATTCGCACCGCGCTTCTCATCCTAGTCGGGACGTGCTTCGTTGGTTTGGGCGCCTGTTCTGGTCCTGGTCCGGCGGATTCCAACCCGACCGGGGCGCAGCCGAAGACCATCGCCATCGGCGCCACCATCGAGCCGGTCACGCTCGACTTCACCGCCTCAGATGACGCCGCCATCGGCCAAGTCCTCCTCTACAACGTCTACGAGACCCTCGTCAAGATCGACGCCAGCGGGCGGATCAGGCCTTTGCTGGCCCTCCAATACGAACAATCGAAGGACCGCCTCGAATACACCTTCGACCTTGACCCCAAGGCCAAATTCGCCTCGGGAAGCCCAGTTGACGCGGCGGCTGTCGTAGCGAGCATCGAGCGAGTCAAGGACGCCGCCTCGGCCACCCTCAAAGAACACATGGCGGTGGTCAAGGAAGCCGTCGCCGTCGACGCCCACACCGTCAAGGTGACGTTGACGCGCCCGAGCAACCGCTGGATCTACGACATGGCTTCGACGGCTGGCATCATCGTCGATCCGGCCGCCGGCGACCTCGCCGCCACAGCCTTAGGCTCAGGGCCGTTCCAAGTCGGGGACTGGCTGGCCGGCGACCACATTGC
>JAIRXC010000137.1 GCA_031268515.1 Propionibacteriaceae bacterium | reverse complement strand
TGCGTGATCATGGCGGGTATCGGGCCGTCGATGGCCACATTGTCGAGGAATCTGGTGCCGTCAGCTAGCTGCGAGCCATCTGGTTGGGCGAAAGCGACAAACGTGACGTTGAGTTGTGGGAAATGCCGCTGTGGATACTTGCCCAATGCCAGCAACCCGGCAAGAGTCACCTGCGTCCTGCCGCCGGAACGGTCGAGCACCCGCACATACTCCAACGCCGCCTCGTCGGTGGCCTCGGCGAAGGCCTTCCCTCGGGTGGCGCGCAGCCGCTCCACGAGCGCGCCCACGGCTTTGTCGTCCAAATCCGCCAACCCGGCCTCGGGTACGACGGCCGTGTCATCTCGGGGTTGGCCCCGCCCGGCCAACAAAGCGTGAACCTCATAAGTGGTGAGATGGCGATCCCCGTCCCAGCTTCGCAGGTACGAGCCGCGTTCCATCCCCTGCGACTTCACGTAGTACGGCAACAGTTCACGCTCGCCGGGCGGCAAGGCCACCGCCACAACCGGCATGCCATCAACCTGGACGATATCGATTTCGGCTTTCACCGCCGGGACGACCTCGTCCCGGCACACCCCAGCCGTCGCCACCGCAGTGGCGCGCGCGTCGAACGCCACCGGCCGGAACCCTTCGTTCTCGGCCAGCCCCAAGATGATCAGGCCACCGTCGCCGTTGGCGAACGCCGACACCGAGGACGCAACCGACTGTGGCATCCCGCCTTGTGCTTTCTTCACCTCGACAGCGGCCACATCCGTACCAGCCAGACGCAACCGGCTCACCGTCTCATCGACCGACTTCTGCAACGACACGACGCCTCCTAACTCGATAGGCACACGATACCCCGTCACCTGTTGTGTTCCTATTGTGTTGGCTATCGTGTATTGAGTGCACTTATCGAGTCAGCTATCGGCTTAGACCGCGCCACAGGCTTCCGAACGGCGAAATCCAGGGTCAGGCCGGGGCGGACCAGCCGGATGTCCTCCTGGGCGGTCCACTCTGCGATGCCATCGCGCCGCAGAGCTTTGGCCATCAGATCTGGGAACTGGTCCGGTGTGCAGCCGAAGGTCGGAATGCCAAGCGCAACGACTTGCCCGGCCATCCCCTCTGAATATTCCGGGTTGCCCTGGTCGGTCAGCGCCAACAGGACAACCACGCCCACACCAGACCGGGTCAAAGCGGCGAGCCGGCGGAGCAGGCCTAGCGAATCGCCGCCTTCGTGCAAATCGGCCAGGAGGATCAAGTGGGCTTTCGATGGCTGTTTGATGAGCTCCTGGCAGCAGGCCACCGCCTGGTTGATGTCCCTGCCGCCGCCTAGTTGTATGCCAAACAATACATAACTGGGTTGGCGAGCTGGTCTGTGGCGGTGTCGAAACACACGAGTCTGGTCGTGACGACCGGGAAAGAGGCCATCACCGCGGCGAAACTGTAGGCGTAGATCACGGAGGACGCCATGGAGTCGGATCGGTCGGCGCACAACACTACTTCGTCAAGATCGACGATGCTGCGCCGCCGCCGCGCGCACCCGATCAACCGTTCCGGGATCACGGTTTTCAGCTCTGGAGTGTCCACTTTTCCGGAAACACTCCACAGGCCTGCAAGCATCACCTAGGAGACCGGCTGCCACCAGCTTCTGGCGTCCGCATTGCAGGGCCGAGGCCGATAAGATTGGGCTACCTTCAGCGAAGGATTTATTGTGAACGTTACAGCTTCCCATGACGTCGCGCCAGCACTCGGCGGGCGCTCCCAGTCCCTCGGCCCCGATGCGGCGAGGCCGGCCCCTTTGGCCGGGCGTACGGCCTTGGTCACCGGGGTGTCGCGCAGGCGAGGCATCGGTTTTGCCATCGCTCGGCGTCTGGCTGCGGACGGGGCCAGCGTCTTCATTGCCCACTGGGCCCCCCATGACAGCCTCCAACCCTGGGGCGGCGACAATCTGGAAGCGGTTCGGCGCGAGCTTGCGAGCAACCTGGCTAAGGGTGCGGCCATGGGCGACATGGCTGTTGATTTGGCCGATCCGGCTGCGCCGGCCAGCCTTATGGAAGCGGCGCTCGCCCTGACGGGTTCCCTTGACATCCTCGTCTGCAACCATGCGCGCAGCGGCTCCGACGGGTCGCTGCTGGATGTCACCTCGGACATGCTCGACGGGCACTTTTTCGTCAACACAAGGTCCACTGTTTTGCTCACCAGTTTGTTCGCGAAAGCTTTCTCCGGCCTGGCCGACGGGCCATCTGCCGCGCCTGGCGACGTCATCGCCGCTAACGCGACAGTGAACGAGCGTACGACCGGCCGGGTTGTCTGGCTCACGTCCGGCCAAGCGCGGCCGATGCCGGGGGAGGCCGCCTACGCGATGAGCAAAGCCGCGTTGGCCGGGCTTGTGCCTACGGCGGCGTCGGAGCTTTTGAGGCTGGGCATCATCCTCAACGCCGTCAATCCGGGTCCCGTCAACACCGGCTACCTGGACGCGGCGGTGGCGGATCGGTCCGTCGAGGTCGTAGACAAGGTTCTCGCCGTGATGCCGCTTGGCCGCTTTGGCGCCCCGGCCGATGTGGCTCGCCTGGTGGCCTGGTTGGCCAGCGACGAGGGACGGTGGGTGGCGGGCCAGGTGATCACGTCCGACAGCGGCTTCTCGCTGTGACGGCTCTGGGCTGCCCTGAGAAATGATGCTTTGCGACTGGTTCGCGTGCCGGCTCCGGGGCGTGCCGCTGCGCGGACTCGCTGGCCCTGCGCCTGTCCGACCCGGCGGCGCCGGCCGTGTCTGGCCTGGCCGCCGCCGGTCCGCGCGTCGCCGCGGCGTTCGCCCACAAGGCTGCCGATCGCGGCATCTGGTCCGCGTACCCCTTGAGACCGCCGTCCGCCAATTCGCCAGCAGCCTGTTGGCGAATTACACAGCCAGCATCCGCCTGGCCAAGCCGCCTCGATCCGCTCATGAACCCATCCTTCCATCCGCCGCCGACAGTTCACGAGAGGCAGTTCACCGCGAGCAGGCGGTGTATTGAGGGATGCGAGACGCCTGCTCCATTTGGATCCGCCATCGACCCCCAAGCGTCAATTTCGGTCTCTTCCACGACCGCGGCCGAGATCCCAGAAATACCATCTGACAAGCACATATGTGTCTTGCCGACTCAAGGGTTGGCGTTTGAGTCCCAGTGGCGGAAGGACGCTGATCGGTTTGTCGCGGGCCTCAAAGTGCTCGCAATGCGGCCCATACCTCGGCCTGCCATTGGCGGGCGGCGGGCAGGACGGCCGTATAGAAGGCGCTATCGTGCGTCTGCCCCGCGAACTCGTGCAGCGTGGCCGGAACGCCCGCGTCTTCTAGCCGCTGTGCGTAGGCTTTGCCGTCACCGCGGAAGACGTCGAATTCGGCGGTGAAGATGTGGGCGGCTGGCAAGCCTGACAAGTCCTCGGCCAATAGGGGAGAGGCGTAGGGTTGTCGCGCCAGCGCTGGGTCGCCCAGATAGTCCCGCGCCACCGCCTTGAGGCCGCGCGCCATCAAGACTGGAGGTATGCCCAGCTGCCAGGCTGCCTTGCGCGCCAGATGCCCGCCCGTCAAGTCGAGCGCGGGAACCTCCAGCAGCTGCAGTTGTAGCGGCGGGCCGCCCCGGTCTCGGTCCAGCAACGCCACGGCCGCCGCGATGCCGCCGCCGGAGGACTGCCCTCCGAGCGCCAGCCGGTCGGGGTCTGCCATCACCGAGTCGGCGTTGGCGCGCAGCCACTCCAAAGCGGCCTGGCCCTGTTCGACCGCCTCCGGGTAGCGGTGTTCAGGGGCAAGGGCGTATTCGACGGCCACCACGACGACATCAGCTTCATGCGCCCGGGTCCGGTTGGAGATGTCGATGCTGGGGAAATCCAACCTGCCTTGCTTAAAAGCGCCGCCGAAGAAAGACAAGAAAGCGGCCCTACGCCGCTGGCCGGACGGGATGTAGACGCGCGCCTCCACCGGTGAGCGGCCCGGCACGTCGATCTGCGCCTGACGCACAACAACGGCCTCGGGCGCTGGCGCCATCCGAGGCGCGGTCACTTCACGGTCGACGCGCAAAGCTTGCTCGCGCCAAGCCGACGGCGTACGGGCGGTCTTCCCCGCGATTTTCCTGGCGTCGCGGTGGGCCTGCTTGATGATCTGGTCGATCGCCATTGAAGTTTCCTTTCAGACACTGTAAGGCCCGGTCACCGCAGTAGCTGGCCGAGCCGGATCGGGGTCGGCGATCCGATCACTGTTGGGCCGCCCCCGCCCGCGCGCCTTCTTTGGCTGGCAAGGGCTTGGCTCTGGCCGCCGCGGTCGCCGGCCTGGCCTCCGTCGTGCTCCTTTGGCTGGCGGCTCCCGCGGCGTTTGTAAGAGCTTTCATAAAAGCACTTGTTAGAATAGTCTCCGAGGCTCGGCCCCGCAACGCCTGCCGCTCGGGGAGCGTGTCTGCGCCTCTGAGGTTGGCGTGCCCCTCGCCCCGTAACGCCTGTCGCTTGGCCCCCGCCGAAGCTTCGAGTGGAAGGAAAATGGGCCGGGTCGATGACGAGACGAGCTTCTGCAGGTTTGCGAGGACGGTGATCG
Organism: Propionibacteriaceae bacterium; assembly: GCA_031268515.1. Lineage (GTDB taxonomy): Bacteria > Actinomycetota > Actinomycetes > Propionibacteriales > Propionibacteriaceae > WQYJ01. The sequence goes on along the minus strand of JAIRXC010000137.1, from coordinate 15,840 downwards.
GACATGTCGGAGAGCAGGCTCCGCGCCACTATCTACGACGTGGCCGAGCGGGCGGGTGTGAGCATCGGCACGGTGTCGAGGACGCTCAACGCCCCGGGCAAAGTCGCAGAACTCACCAGACGACGTGTGTTGGACGCGGTCGGCGAGCTTGGTTTTACGCCGGATGAAGTCGCGAGTTGCCGCGCCCGGCGCGGGGCCGGCCGGATTGGCGTCTTCGCGCCCTTCACGTCGTATCCCTCCTTCGGCGAACGGCTGGCGGGCGTCCTGGCCGCGGCCCGGGGATCAAACATCGGCGTCGTGGTGTGCGACGTGCGATCAGCCGCCGAATCAGCGGCTGCTCTCGAGGGCTTGCCAGCCTTGCGCTCCCTCGATGGGGTGATGTTGATGTCCACGCCGATCAGCGAAAAAGCCGCGGCGGCGCTGAAGAAGGGACGCTTGCCGACAGTACTCGTAGACGGGACGGGTTTCGGCTTTCCCTCAGTGACGTCAGATGACGAGCTAGGCGGCGCGCTGGCGGCCCAAGCCCTGCTGGCGGCAGGCAAGCAACACTTTGCCTTCTTGGGTCATCAGCAGCTCCAAGCCGCCCTCGAATCACCATCCCGCCGGCGGTTGCGCGGATTCGCGGCCGCGCTCAAGGCTTCGGGGCGGGACTTCGACCCAGCCGCCGCTGTCTTGACAGGGCGGGACTTCGCCGCGGCGGCCGCGGCCGTAGGCGAACTCTTGGCTTCCCCTCAGCCGCCGGACGGCCTCTTCGCGCACACCGACGAACTGGCGGCGGCGGCCCGGTTGGCGGCAATCCGCCGGGGCCTTCGGGTGCCCGAGGACTTAGCCATAGTCGGTTTCGACGATTCGACCTTGGCGGAGGCCTTGGAACTGACCACCATACGCCAGCCCCTGCGCGAGACCGGTGAATGGGCCTTTCGCACGCTCCTGTCCCTGATCCAAGACCCGGCCTCCCCTGTCCCCTCCGTCACCTTGCCGGTCACCTTGGTTCGGCGCCGCTCGGCTTAGCTCCGCTCGCCGCGCTCCCAGAGTGCGGCAATCTGAGCTGTTATCTCTGGACTGATCTCCGGCTGGGTTGGGTGCGGCCCCCTCCTTCCAAGCCTCGGTTGGGATGATCGGAGTGTCCGCAAACACACCATCAGAGTTGAGCCGTCGCAGACGTGGCAGTCATTCCTCTCTGACATCCGTCTGGCGCTTGTGGCCACTCCAAAGCACTCCAAATACTGCGGAGTGGAACGGTGTGGAGGATTCCTCGACGCCGTTGTTCAGTTCCATCTGACGCCGAATGCCGTCCTGATTCCTGGCCGATGGCGGCGATGGCTCAGGGGGCGGCAGTCACGGTCGCGCCGGTGTCTATGCGGCTGACCACAAGTCAAGCTGCCGAGATGCTGTGAGTCTCTCGCCCCACGCTTATCTGGTTGCTTGAGGACGGCGAGATTCCCTACGAGCAGCCGCGCCGGCATCGGCTGCTGCGACTAGATGATGTGTTTGCTTTCCAGCAGCGTCGCCGCGCCGAACAGCGAGCGCTTCTGGCGGAAGCCACCCGCCAGGTTGTGGCCGATGACCTGTCTTCAGACCGTGCCGCAGACTACGCCGAAGCGCTGAAGGCCGCGAGGCGTTCGGATACTTGATGTTCACAGCTTTCCTCCCTTCGACGGGTCAAGACCCTCACATCACCCGGACTGATAAACGGGGGTCATCTCAATCACGAGGTCGCCTCAGCCTCGTCGAAAGTAATTCCGGCGGGGATTTCGCTGTTTTAAGAGTGACCGAACCCGGTCGCTTCCCCTCGTACATCCGTAGTACAGTCATCCCATGGTTGTGGCAGTTAAGACTTGTCGTTTGGAGGCGCGGCTGACGCCTGCCGCCGACGACCTCATCACGCGGGCGGCTAGTCTGGTCGGAGAGACCCGTTCCCAGTTCGTCGTCCAGGCGGCAGAGGAGCGCGCCGCCCGGCTGATCGGGCGGACCGACCTGACGTTGATCCCGGCCGAGCAGTTCGACCAGATCATATTGTCACTGGACCAAGCCGAGCCGTTGCCTGATCTGGCCGCCTTGGCCGCCCGGCCTCGACCGTACGCGCGGTGACGACGCCGCGCTGGCGGAGCGGGCCGCTGGGTCCGGACTTGATCTTGGATCGGTTCTCCTGCGGGCGACCCGAACTCGACTATTGGCTGCGCCATCACGCCTGGCGGTCGAACCGTCAGGGCAGCGCGCGAACCTACGTTTGGTCCGACCACGACGTCGTAGTGGCTTACTACGCGATCGCCCCGACCATGGTCCAGCGAGCCGGTCTGCCCCGGTCAGCCTCCGGCGGGTTGAGCGACGTGCCGGCCTACCTGTTGGCGCGGCTGGCCCTCGACCAGGGCCTCCAAACCCAGGGTTACGGCGGGTTCTTGCTGCTCGACGCCATCGAGTCGATCTGCGCGGCGGCCCGGATCGGCGGCGGCCGCCTCATCGTGGCAGACCCCATAGATCAGGCGGCGGCTAGTTTCTACGAGCACTTTGGTTTTGGCCGGATCACAGGCGGCCGGCGTATGTTCCTGCGCGTCGCTGCCGCCCAGGTCTTGCTCGACTCTGACTGACACGAGCACGAGGTTCCTCTGGATCGGGTTGTAAGGTGCTAAGCGGTAAATGATGAATGGCAATGTCATTATTGCGGTCGACTCTTGAGAGCGATTGACGTTGCCGGGCGCGTGTCGAGTGTATTGCCGGCATGCCGTCGGGGAGCGGGAAGACAGGTGGCGGCAGGCCGTGGAGAAGACCGCTCGGGCTGCGCGGGGCGTGCTCCTAAATAACCGTGTCGGCTCAGGCCTTGGTCAGGGCAGCCGGGTCGTCTTCACTGTCTGGCAAGGTTGTTTTGACGGCCATTGCCACACCTACCACGGTGATGACAGCGCCCAGGCCCAGGCCCACCCGGCCGGCGACGCCCACCGGGTCGGGGCCGCCGATCACGCTCATCAGGGCGTATTGGACGACGCCGAGGGAGACCAAGGCGTCCGCCAGATTGGCGGTTTTCAAAGCGATATAAACAGGGCCGCCAAAGCGTCTAGCGGCAAGCAACCCTCCTATGGCACAACTGAATTTGACAAAGGCTGCGATGGTGATGGCGTAGGCGGCAAGGCCAGTGTGGACGGGCCCTTTTCCCGTCAAGACGGTTGCCACGCTGACTGCCACATACGCGGCGCCCGTCGCCGCGAGAAGCTGCCCGCTGCGCCGGTAGACGTGGCGCTCGCCGGCGCCAAACGGCCCTCCTGCCGCTCCGGCGGCGAAGGGTTGCCTAAGGAGGTAGGCGCGGACGCCGCAGAGGGCCAGGTAGTAGGCGGCGCTGCAGATATACCAGACGGTCAAGGCGGCCACCCCCACGATGGCCGAGGCGAGCCCGAGAACCGCGTCGAAGACGGCGTTCAAGGCCGCCGTGGCGCGGGTGCGCAGCGCCCAGTCGGTCCGTTTGAACCGCCAAGGCGCCAACGCCGACAGCAACAGCCGCCTACGGGGGCCGCTGGCCAGCCAGGGGGCGAAGCGGATGAACGGGTTCGCCAACTGTTGCCTACGGGGGCCATCGGCCAAACGGGAGGCGAGGGCGGGGGACGAAGCCGCCGACCGCCGCCTACGGAAACCCGCAGCTACGCCTGGTCCGGCCGGGTTGCCTTCTGCCTGGTCTGCCCGCTCCGCCACAGCGTCCCCAGTGCCCTTAGTGCCCTTGCGACCAGGCTCGTCGGCGCTGCCAGCACAAGAAAACAGTGATGGCGATGACGGTGAAACCGATGGTCGTTGCTAGTTTGTGTCGCATGGTCGGGTGTCCTTGTCGGTCGAACCGCTGTCCGTCCCGGAGCGGGAAGGACAGGCGGGGTTTTCAGGTTGTAAGGGGAAAGCCAGGTCTTGGCTGGGGCAGTTCGTCACAGCGGGAGGTCTTTGCGGGTGAAAACAATGGCGCCGGCGACGTAGGTAGCCAGGGCGATCCCGGCCAGGGCGACCAGCCGCCAAACCCAGCCAGCGGCGGAAGCCATGATGTCGGTGACGTCGTACAGCGTGACGATGGTCAAGTTATGGAGGAAGGCGAAGTTGTCGCCGAACATCGCGATTATCGGCGCCAGCAGGAACGCGCAGATCAAACCGCCGCCGATGGCGATCGTGTGTTTGGAGAGGTTGAACACGCAGGACGCGGCGAAGCAGATGCCGGAGAAGGCCAGGGCCAGGGTCAACAAGCCGAGGTTGAGCCTGACGATGATCAGGACTTCGGCGGTGTCGGCGCCGTAGCTGGACAACATGGCCGCCACAGAGTGGACCGCCGTGGTCAGGGCGCACATCAAAGTCAGGGAACCGGCGAAGAACAAGGCTTGGGTGGCGACCACGGCGCGGCGCGACACCGGCGTGGACAGCACGTACGCCAGCGTGCCCCGGTCGATCTTGGCGGAGACCAGTTTATTGCCGATGGCGATGGCGTAGATGCCCATGAAGATGCCGGGGAGCAGGTTGTAGTAGGCGACGCCAGCCGCCGCGATCGGGGCGGTCAAACCGATGGTGGCTATCATCGCGCACTGGACCACGGTCAAGACAAGCCAAAGAGAAATATTCTCCCGGATGGTTTGTTTCATAAGGGCTATGCTAAACATGCGACTGGCCTTCCGTCTCCTGGTATTTTTCAATGAAATGGCGCGCCAAGGTCTTGGGGACCTGCGTGATGAACCGCACTTCTAGGTCTGACAGGGCCGTGAACAAGGCGGTGATGTCCTGGTCGGCGGTTTGGACGGTGACCTGGTTGAGGTTCTCCTGGCGCCGGGAGACTGTGGCGGAACGTGACAAGAACGTCTGATAATCCGCCGGCCCGGTGAACTCGATCTTGTATTCTTTGACCGGCTCGTTGCCGCTGAACTGGCTGACGTCGGCCACCTCGATCACGTGCCCCTCTTTGAGGAACGCCACACGGTCGCAGACCGCTTCGAGTTCGTCGAACATGTGGCTGGACATGAACACGGTCCGGCCCTTGGCTTTCTCTTCGCGGACCAGGTCGGTGAAGGCCTTCTGCATCAGCGGATCCAAACCGGTGGTCCCCTCGTCCAAGAGCAAGATGGGCGCGTCCGCCATGAACGCGGCGACGATGGCCGTCTTCTGCTTCATGCCCTTGCTCATACGTTTCAACGGCGCGCTGGCGTCCAAACTGAAACGGTCCATCAGCTCATGGACCCGGGCCAAGTCACGTATTCCCAGGTAGCCGGCTTGCAGCCGGAAGAAGTCGAGGCCGGTCTTGACGTCGGGGAAGGCCACCTCGCCGGGAATGTAGCCGATGCCGCGTTTCAGTTCGGCCGCGTGGCGCCAGCAGTCCATTCCCCGGATCGAGCAATGACCCGCGTTTGGACGGAGGAAGCCCATCAGATGGCGTATCGTGGTTGTTTTGCCAGAACCGTTGATTCCGACCAAACCGAAAACCTCGCCCGGCTTGATCGCCAGGTCGACGCCGAACACCCCCCGGGCGTCGCCGTAGTCTTTCGTCAAGCCGGTGATCTCAATGATGTGGTCCATTGCCGCCCTCCTGCGCTGTCGTTTCGTAGAAACTGAGGAAGTAATCCTCCAGACTCGTCTTTTGCTCTTTGAAACCCGTCACCTGACAGCCGGCCAATTGCCGGATGAGGTGGTTGGCGTCGCTGTCGGAAATTTGCACCTCGACGCATTCTTCGTCCTGGTCGGCGAAGGTCACCGCCTGCTCAAAACTGGTCAGGAAAGACCGGAAATCAACCATCGCGCCGAACGTGATGCGATACGTCTTGGACTCGCTGTGATGGATGTCCGTCGTCCGCACGGTCGAGACGATCTCGCCGTCTTTGATGATGGCGATCCGGTCGCAAACGGCCTCGACTTCGCTGAACAGGTGGCTGGACAGCAGTATGGTTTTGCCGCGTTGCTTTTCTTGCCGCATGAAATCGACGAAGCGTTCCTGCATGATCGGGTCGAGTCCGCTGGTCGGCTCGTCGAGAAGCAGGACGTCTGGGTCTGCCATGAAAGCCACGACGACCGCGAGTTTGCGTTTGTCGCCCAAGCTCATGCGTTTTGTCTTGCCGCGCGGATCAAGCTGGAAGCGGTCCAGCAGGTTTTTCAGGCGTTCCTCGTCGTGCGAGCCTCTCAGGCCCTGCATGAACCGGATGAACTGCGTTCCGGTCAGCCCTTCGGGCAGGGCGATCTCGCCGGGCAGGTAGCCGACCCGCCGGAGAATCTGGCTGGGATGTTTCCAGCAATTCAGGCCCAGGATCGAGGCCTGGCCCGCCGCCGGCGCGGAAAACCCCATCAGGTGCCGGATAGTGGTGGTCTTGCCCGCGCCGTTCGGTCCCACGAAACCGAACACTTCGCCTTTGGCGATCTCAAAAGAGACCCCGAAAACGCCCCGGCCGTGGCCGTAGTCCTTGGTCAGACGGTCCACTTCGATGACCGCCGCCCTCTCTGGTCGTTGTTTCACGCCTTCAAGCGTGCCGTCGCATTGTTGGAGAGATGCTGCGGAGATGTTTGCGAAATGTTAGCGTTTGCCGAAGCGGCGGGGAACGACAACGGTGAAGGCTGATCCCAGGCCGGGGGCGCTTCTTAAGGCCATGGAGGCGCCGGCCATTTGCGCGGCCCGCCGTGCCAACGCCAACCCCAAGCCGTTCCCATCGCCGCCGCCGGCTGACGGATCGGCTTGATAGAACTTGTCGAAAATGCGCGCCTTGACAGCCTGCGTCATGCCGCAGCCTGAGTCCTGCACCGTCACTGACACGGCCTCGGGCGCGCTGGTCAAAGACAGTTCGACATTCCCTCCTGGCGGCGTGAACTTGACAGCGTTGGCCAACAGATTCTGCCAAACGATCTCCAACAGCCCCTCGTCCGCTTCGACTTGGGCCTGGTCCGGAAGGACAGCGGTGAAATTAATATTTTTAGCGTCGAAGGCGTCCGCGAAGGTTATAGCCGCCTCGGACAATTGGCGGGCCAGATCGAACGGACGAGGCGCCGGCGCGATCCGCCCGTTCTCCAACTTGTTCAATTTGAGGATGTTCGCGACCAGCGCCGCGAGGCGGCGGGTGGCCTTGGCGATGGTCTCCGAATGCTCCCGCAGCTGCTCGGGCGTCAGCTGTTCGGCGTGGCGCAGAGCGTCGGCGTAATTGGCGATGACCGCCAGCGGTGTTTTGATCTCATGTGAGACGTCGGCGATGAAATCATCTTTGATCGCCTCGATGCTTCGGAGTTCGGCGGCCATGGTGTTGAAATCGTCGAACATGACATCGACGTAGTCCCATTCATCGCGCGGGTGGGCGGGCGTCAAGCGGGCTGTGAAATCGCCGCCGGCGACCCGGCCCGCCGCGGCTGACAGTTCCCGCATCGGGAGGTCGAAGACCCGCCGCCGCTGCCGGGCGACGACAAGGCAGAACACCACAGAGACCACTGCCCAGTAGGAGGCCAGCGCCAACGCGTAGGCCGCAGTCGCCAGGTCTTTGTCGGGGAACGCCGGGCGGATCATGGCTTGGCCTGAGGAAAGCGCCAGCAGAACCCCGAAGATTGGGAGGAAGCCGCGCCACGATAGGCGCCGCGGCCGCAACCGGGGATCGGGCGGCGGTTTGCCCCGGCTCATGTCAACACCGCCTTGTAGCCAAGGCCGTGGACTGTCACGATGGCGAACCCTTCGCAGTCCGCGAACTTGTCTCGCAGCTTCGTGATGTAAACGTCGACTGCCCGCAGCCCGGTTGTGGCTTCCGGGTCCCAGAATTCGTCCATCAGCTGGGCACGGGTGTAAGCCCGATTCGGGTTGGACAGCAGTTTGAACAAGAGGTTGAACTCGCGCACGGTCACCGGAACGTCCTGGCCGCCGGCCGTCGCCGTCATCGCGTCCGCGTCAAGGACAAGGTCTCCTGCCGCCACACGTTTGTCGGCGGCGATTTTGGCGCGGCGGAGCAGCGCTCCCACTCGCAAAGCCAGTTCGTCTAAGTCCACCGGTTTGACCATGTAGTCGTCGACGCCGAGCCGGAAACCACGCCTCTTCGAGGCGAAGTCGTCGCGGGCCGTCATGAACAAGATCGGGATCTCGGCGTCGAGACGGCGGACCGACTCCGCGAAGGCAAAGCCGTCCATCCCAGGCAGCATGATGTCCGAGACGATCAAGTCGACATGCCCCTCGGACAAAGCCGTGAACGCCTCTTCGGCCGTGCTGGCCCCCTGGCTGGAATAGCCGTGTTCTTCCAGACGCCGACAGGCGATACGGTTGAGGTCGAGGTCGTCTTCGACCACAAGGACCCGGATCACGGGCGCGCCGCCTTGCCCGCTATTGCAACCATGCTGTTGTCCTTCCTGAGTTCGCCTTCACGAGTGCCGCGGCGCCTGGCTGAAAGGGCTGGGGCGGCCTGCCAAAGGCTGGCCGCCTTGCACCTTGTAAACCCATGGCCGTTATCGCCGGCCAACGCCTTGCTCCGGGTTGGACGGGGCCCACTGAGCCTCACAGATATTACCGCGTTGCCAGACTAGGTGGTGGTCAGTTGCTGCCGCGCCTGCCGTCCGCCGCCAGTCAGGTGAGCGCGCTGATGCCGTCGAGCAGTCTGCTGGCGGCTTCCGACCAGGTGCTTTCTGCTGCTCCGGGTGGGGCGAGCGTCAGGTAGTGAAGTGATGTCGCGTACCGATTGCACATTTCCCAGGCCCTACGGCGGCGGTCCAACGCCTGCACGTCGACGGCCTGGCCTGTCTTCCTGCCAAACGCGTCCGCGTAGGCGGTTGTCAACAGGTTGGTTTGAGTGTTGGTCAGCGGCACGTAGCTCGGGCCGGCGGCGATGGCGCCGCCTACCAAAGCCAGGTCAATGGCCGGGTCGCCGATCTGCGCCCATTCCCAGTCGATCAGCGAACAGCGCTCGGAAGCGTCAAAGACCGCGTTGCCAGCCACCAGGTCGCCGTGGACAAACGAGAAGCGTCGCAACGCGGCAAAATCCACCTCAAACGGTTGCAGCCATGACAATACGGCTCGCCCTAGCGCCGCCAGCTGGGGCTGGTCGGCTACTTCCGGGTGATTGGCGTGCCACCAGTTTAAAGCCGTCGTGAAATGCTCCAGGATGCTTAACCTAGAGCGCCAGGGGCCGCTGACCGGCCCATGTCCCTCATATTTCAAGTCGTGCAACTTAGCCAAAGTTTCGCTCAAAGCCGTCAGATTAGCGTCGTTCCATTTGTCCGGCGGTTTAGATTCACCCGGCGCCCAGTTTGTGAGCAGCCAGGGATGCCCAAGGCCGTTCGCTTGGCTTTCATCCATCGCCAGCGGCCGTTGGCCCATGTCCGAGGGGATTAATTCCAGCGCTGCGAATTCGGCCTTCAACGGGCGTGGCATGTCTTCAATGCGGCGGCGTGTCAGTCGCAGCGCCAAAGATTCGCCGTTGCGGAGCTGCAAACGCCACACGGCGAAGCTGTTGCCGACGCCTGCCAGAACCGCTGAGACAACCTGGTCGGCCAAAGACACGCCCTGGGCGGCCACGGCGCCCAAGGCGATTTGCCGCAAGATGAGCGAACCCAGCGCCGGGCTGTCCGCCGGCAGTTCTGAGAGTCTTTGCTCCGGCATCCGGCAGGTCGGATCATGTGACGGCTCTGGGCCGGGGTTTGCCGGATTGAAGTCAGGCATGGCGATCACCTTACTATCAGGTGATCAGCACTATCAGGTGATCAGCGCCTCTGATGCCGGTGTGACTCGGCTCGAGTCCAGGCAGCGTGGTTTGTCGTAGGGAACGGGTTTGCGGGAGATTTCCAGGAGTTGCAGGCGCACTGGCAAAACTGTATTTGCGACGCCTATGAAGATATCGGCTGCAGCGGCCCCGAGGAGGCTTTGGCTGCAACTGGTGGCAGGTTGCGTCAAGCTGGTAACATCGCCTCGTGAAAATCGATGTCTCCAGCTGGGCTCAGCCGTTGTCGCGCGCCGATTTTCAAAGCTATTACAGCGCCCAACGCATTCAGCCATGGAGGCGTCTGAGCGTTGTTTTGTCAATTTTAGTTTTAATGGGGTTGGCAGTGGCCGCCTTTGACTTGGCGGTCCTGCCGCACATTATGGAAGAGTCATTCCGGTTGGCTGTCTTCGTGGCGTCTACGGTCGTTCTGCCAGTTATTGTTGCCGGCATTATTTGGGCGCCGCGGAACATGATGCGCAACGTCCGTCTCTGGAAAGTCTGCCGAGCCAATGGGCTGACTTTCCAGGAACAGGTTCAGAACACGAGGCTGGCGGGTGCGCCATTCGCCTCAGGCCGGCATTCTCTGACACGTCCGATGATCTCAAACAAAGAAGCGACGGTTGGCTGGCATCAGATCAACAACGACGGTAACGATAATAAAGTGCGGATCTACCGGCCATTCACTTTCGGCGCGGCGCGTTTGCCGCGGCAAGTGCCGCATATCGTCCTGAAGAACCGTGTCTCGGACGTTGTGTTGATGCCTCAACTCGCAGGCGCCGTGAAGCTGGAGCTGGAAGGTGATTTTTCCGAGACGTTCTTGTTATATTGCCCGACGGGCTATGAGATTGACGCTCTGCAAATATTCACCCCGGACGTGATGGCGGCCTGTCTGGATTTGGCTGGCGACGCGGAGATCGAACTGGTCGGCGAGTGGTTGTTTGTCTACACTCGCTCGGCCGCCCCGTTTAAAGACCCCGTCAAGTTGTTCGCATTGTTCAAAGTGATGGGGGCGCTGGAATCGCGATTCTCTAACCAGGTCGAGTCGTATGAAGACGACCGGGCGGTTGAAAATGGCGGAATGACGCCGCGGCGGCGGCTGCATTTTAAATCTCGATCCAAGGCCAGTGTCGCTGTGGGGACTGTCCTGCTGATCGCCTACGGGATATCTTTGGCGTTGCGGCTATTCGGCTCGTGAACGTTGAGGGATGGCAACGGCGGACCGCGGCAGGCGGTTCACGGGGCGTGTTCCTCAGCCCCGAGCTGGTGACGGCCGCAGCCCTGGTTTCGCCGAGTGGACCATGGCTGTGTTCACTGGCCTCAGCTGGTCGGCGAATCAGCTGATGGCGTGACGGCAGCCGGTCCGCTAACATGGCGAAGTCTATTGGGGCGCGGGAACTGCCGGGCGGGAGATAAAATTATGGGAATCTGGTTTTGGGTGCTGATCGGTGTGGCGGCTGTTGCAATTTTGATTGGCCTGTTCGTGTGGTCGACTCAAAACAGTTTGACTAAGCTGAGGGTGCGGGTTGACGAAGCGTGGAGCGACGTGTTGGTCCAGTTGAAGCGCCGTAGTGATTTGACACCGAATCTGGTGCAGTCGGTGCAAAGCTACGCGACGCACGAGCGCGAGGTGTTGGAAAGAATCGTGGAAGCGCGGTCGGCGGTCATGTCCGCCGCTGACAGCGGTCCGCAAGCCATGGCGCTGGCGGACGAAGAATTTGGCAGCGCTCTCAACTCAGTGCTGGCCGTGGCAGAGCAATACCCTAAACTAAAAGCGAACGAGAACTTCCTGCAGTTGCAACATTCACTGGTGACCACCGAAGACAAAATCCAGGCGGCGCGGCGGTTCTACACCGGAACGGTGCGAAATCTGAACATCAAGGTCAACACGTTTCCAGCCAGTCTTGTGGCCCGGGCGCTCGGATTCACCGTCCGGCCCTTCTTCGAAGTCGATGATCCGGCGGCATTGGAGAAAGCAGCCACAGTGGAATTCAGCGGTCATTCGAGCAGGCCGGAGTGAGGCCAGCCCGGCCGAAGGCGAAACACCAGAGGGTGGCGAGGCGGCGCCAGGAAAGCTGAAAAAGCCGTGGCGCCTCGTTGCGCTGATCGGTTATGAGGCGGCGTCTTGCTTGGATCCAGCCTCGTAGCTGAGGCCCGTCAAGCGGCTGTGCAGATAGTCATCCGCGAGCAGCCGTGGGATCTTGTGCCGACGCTGCGGCGAAGAATTGAACTGCAAAGCCTCGTGGCCGTCAACCCGCAGCGTCGCGATGCCGTATTCGGGATGTTTTTTAACAAAGGCGACGAGCTTCTTTGTCGTCAGATTCTCGGCGTAGCCAGGGTCGTCCTGCAGGCGTCGTGCGACGTAGGCCATCTTGGCGCGCATCGTCGGGTCATCCATCACGGCTTTCTCCAGGTCCGCGTATCCGGCGATGTGGATTTTGGCGGTGACAGCTTTCAGCGTGTCGCGGGCGAGCGCACGCGCCTTGTCAGGGGCATGGAGCTTGGTCTGCACGAGCGTGACCGCGTTGAAAAAAACGAGACCGCTGACGGTCAACGCGTCGAACCGTGGTTCGTAGTAGAGAATGTCGCCTCGCACAGGCCGATAGATGCCATCTCGCGGCGCCAACAGTATCCCCTGCGCTCGTTTGGTCGCGATGCCAGAGCCTTTCAGCCGGTAGGCGGTCAGGCGGTTTGCGCCGACGCCGGTCGAATGGGCCATCGCGACGACGTTGCCGCCGCCGCGGTCCTCTGGCACATCGCCCGCGCGGATCGCAGAATCGACCACGGCAAACTCTGGTATCGCGTCTAGGCTCTCGAAGAGCACCTGGGAGCTGCTGGTTTGATACGAAGGGTCGTAGGCAAGAAATTGTTTGCGAACCATGTTTTCGGCGGCGTGGAGCACATCTCGGATGACATCGTTTGCCATGTCTCTCACAAGATCAAAACGCGTGATGACGGCGTCGTTTAGAGAACTGCCGCGCAGGACGTGGTTGTTCAAAGTGGCGGGAGCGGCGGCGATGGCTTCAGCCAGGGCCTTCCGGGCCGATTCCACAGTCATGCGCGTCCTTTCCGCTGGATGACGATGTCTTCGCTGAGATGCCCCCCGTGCACCTCTCCTCGTTGGGGAAGGCGTCGAGCGCGGGTGAGCACCATGACAATTTCACCGTTATCAGCAGTGACCTCGTAAAGCCTGTAGCCGATCAAGGCGAGTGTCGGATTGAGGTGGTAAAGGCCGGCTCGCAGATAGATCATGACCATCAAAACGAACAGCCCAAGAGTCGCGACGAGCGATGGCAGAGCAGGTGTGCCGAAGACGGCGACCACGACTGGGGCGACATAACTCGAAGTGAATCCGACAACCCGTTCATCGGCTCTTCGGACCACCGTTGAAACAACCGTCCGTTCTTGAATCTTTGAGACGCTCCGTAAAACCAGCCACAAGAACACGACGGCGCTCAGACAGACTGCGAGAATGCCCCAGCTGACCCAGCCGAGCAGGTCAAGCCGGACAAGCGCGAGAACGGCGGCCAGCGGCGCGAACGCTGACGCCAGCAGCCCCAATCCCGTCGCTTTTTTCATGCGGACGACTTTACGGCCCGCCTCGGACACTTCCCGGCGAGGTTCACCCTCTAAATGGCCAAGAGCCGCCCAGCGGCCGTTGGCGCCTCAAAACGGCGCCTCAGGCCGCCTGCCGCGGCCGCTACAGCCTGCTTGTCATCTGCATCATCACCGACAACAATCAGAGATTGGCTTTCGACAGCAGAGACGTCCAGTCCCACTGCCGTTCACATTTTAACCATCGGGACCGACCAGAATCCGAACGACGGCATCACTTCTTCATCATTGTCGCACATTACGATGAATGTAACTGAACGAGAAAGAAGCTGCAGCGTGAGCAGTTTGGGTCGGCGACTACTAGCAGTGTCAGTGGTAGGTGTGTTGTTCCTTGGCTGGATAGCTGATGCCAGAGCAGATTCTGATGGCAAAGATCGCTCCTCGCCTCTTGAAATCGATCACGCAGCGCTGCTGAAACAGACTGGCATTCAGGCGGCAGAATTCGATGGAGAATGGTCAGTTCTGACTTCCAGAATCGGAGACTTGGCACCGGATGAATATGCTGGAGCCGAAATAAAAAACGGCTATTACATTATTGGGTTCAGGGGCTTGGCTCCCGAACAAGCAAATGGTGTTCTCGCATCATTCTCAGGGGTATCAAAAACCCGAGTGAGGACGCATCTTGGATACTCACGTGTCGAACTGCAGCTTACTGCGAGGGCTATCATGGCGACCATTCAAGCCAATGCTCCGGGAACGATCATGCAGATAGTCCCCATGCCTATCGATGGGCAACTGGTGGTGTCAGTGGACCCATCTTCAATCCCGCCCGCCCTAGGAGGCGAGCGCGCGAGTGACGCAGATAATTCCGACACACGTGTTCAAGGAATTGAGAGGCTAGTAGACAGCGTGGGGATTTCTGGTGCCGTTTCGGTGAGACTCGTGAGTGAAGCCATCGAACCTCCCAAACCAGCCGTCAGTGTCATTGGTGGAGGATCATTGTCAACGTGTACAGCGGGCTTTACGTCACGAACCCAGGGAAACGTCTTGGGAGTATTCTCTGCGGGTCACTGCTCATCGTCACAACCGTATGAGGGGAACAATATTCTGACAAGCTTGGGCTCTGTCTATGGCGCCTTGGGCGATGGCCGCGTCTTTCAAGTTGCTTCCGGGAATACGGTCACCAAGACGTTTCGAGTATCAAGCTCCACTGTTAGGACACAAACGGCATCAGCAGATCCAGCGGTCGGAAGCTCAATGTGTAAGTATGGCATGACAGGGGGTATGGCTGTTCTACGGTTGACGCCATCGGAGTAATTATCACATATAGTGATGGCGTGACTGTCGGGAATCTGATACGAACGAGTACGTCCATACTGTCGGCGGGCGACTCTGGAGGGCCGGCGTTTTTGGGTAACACTCCAAACGGACTGAACTCAGGGACGAGCAGCGCTCATTCGTATTTTTCAAGCTTGGCGGGTTTTGCGTCTAGCTTAAGAACCGTGGTTTACACTTGAGCGCGGAATGAAGATCGTCTTGCGGCCGTGGCGAGGATTTGAACTGAGCGTCAAATCTGGTGAACGCGGGCAGGGGCCTTACAGTGGCAAAGGAGTTTGGATGTGGGCAGTGGCAGCCGTGTGGTGGCGACCGTAGTGGCGTTTGCCGGCTTGGTCTCAGGGTGCGCGGCGCCGGGGGATTCGGCGGAACCGGAAACTTTTGATCGGTGTTCGGCAAGAGCGCCAGGCTCGGCGGCCGCAATCTTGACGACGGCTGAGAGCGAGGCGTTCATTACGCAGGTGATGGAGATCGTCAACAGAGACGGCGCCCGCGCCGTGGTGGAGATCGTGCCTTCGCCTGAGCGGCGCTGCTTTGACGTTCGAGTCGATCCAGCGACTCTTTCGGCGAGTCGGGTCTCGGCTGAGCCGCCAGAGACCGATCGAGTCGCGTGCGCGTTGGCTGACCAGTACGAAGGCCAAGTGGCGGCAGACTTTCGGACTCGGTTATGGGCGGTGGCGGTCGCCATTGCCGAGTTGTCCGAGAAGGCGTCCGTGAACGTTGCCCTTTGGGGCGGCCCGGTGGAGGCTCCGACGCCTGTCGAAGCACCAGCATGACGACTCGAGTCCTGATTCGTTGGATCTTGCTATTCGCTTCAATCTGGTTGTCGATGATCGATTTCGTATTCGTGCCTTATTGTTTTGAAGGCGGCATTTGGCGTAAGTAGAGACGCGTGCAGCCTTGTGCCTCTTAATCATGGGGGCTAATGACCAGAGGACGGCCCGACTGAGAGAAGCCAGAGCACACTCATCCGATGGAGCGTCCCTATTAGAGCGTGTCTATAACTACGTAGTTGGATAGTTACGAGGGCGATCATGACTATGGCGAGGCTCATGACGTCGAGTTTGTTGTAGCGAGTGAAGACTTTACGGAATTATTTGACACGGCGGAAGAACCGTTCGGCCACGTTCCGTCGTCTGTACAGCGTCCTGTCATACTCCCAATAGAGGTGACGGTTGGTTTTGGGCGGTGGGCCGGCTCCAGGCCGGCTTATAGCCCACAGCGCTTTGCGGGCGGCGTCGTAGGCCGCGACGAAGGCCATCGAGGCGTCATCCGTTCCCGCCAACCAGGCCGCTGA
>JAIRXC010000087.1 GCA_031268515.1 Propionibacteriaceae bacterium | reverse complement strand
GGGCCTGTCGGCTGCCGGTCCTCTGCCATGAGGCCAACGCGGTCCCTGGCCTGGCCAACCGGGTGGCCGCCCGTTTCGCCGCCCATGTCGCCGTTGCTTTTCCCGCCGCCAGGCTGCCGCGCGCGGAAGTCATCGGGCTGCCTTTGCGGCCGGCTCTGGCCGGCCTCGACCGGGCCGCTCGCCGTCCTTCCGCCCGCGCCGCCTTCGGCCTGCCCGAAACCGGGCCGGTCCTCCTCGTCAGCGGCGGTTCGCAAGGGGCCCGCCGCCTCAACGAGGCCGTCGCCGGCGCTCTCGGCCGCCTCCTCGCCCAAGGCGTCTCCGTCCTGCATGTCACCGGCCCGGCTAACTTCGCCGCGGCTGGCGCTCCCTGCCGTGACGCCGCCACGGGGGCTTGCTACTGCCCTGTCGCCTACCTCGACGCCATGGAGCAGGCCTACGCCGCCGCCGACCTCATGCTTGGCCGCGCCGGCGCGGCCACGGTCGTGGAGGTGGCCGTCCTCGGGCTGCCCGCCATCCTCGTGCCCTTGCCCCACGGCAACGGCGAGCAGGCTGAGAACGCGGCCGGCCTCGTCTTGGCCGGCGGCGCCGTCCTCGTCCCCGACGCCGATTTCGACGCCGACCGCCTGCTGTGTGAGACGGCGGGCCTCCTCGTCCCCGGCCGGCTTGCCCAGATGGCGGCGGCCGGGCCGGCCCTCATGCCGAGGGACGCCGCCGACAAGTTGGCTGCTCTCGCTCTCGCGGCCGTCCGCGCCGCCTCAGTCCGGCGGCCCTGATGCTGGTCGAACCTGTCGCCTTGATTCCGGCCGACCGGCTCGGCTGGGTTCATTTCATCGCCATCGGCGGCGCCGGCATGAGCGGCGTCGCCCGCCTCTACCTTGAACGCGGCATCGCCGTCTCCGGTTCCGACCAGGCCGACTCGCCCGCGCTGCGCTCTCTGGCGGCGGCCGGGGCTGTCGTCTGGGTCGGCCACGACGCGGCCCGATTGGCCGCCGCGGCGGAGACAGTCGTAGTTTCTTCCGCCATCCGCTCAGACAATCCCGAGTTGCTCGAAGCCCGCCGCCGCGGTCTTCGGGTCTGGCACCGCAGCGCCGCCTTGGCGGCTCTCTTGCTTGGCTGCGACGGCGTCGGCGTCTCTGGCGCCCACGGCAAGACGACGACATCAGCCATGTGCGCGACCGCGCTGGCCGGCGCCGGCCTTGACCCGAGCTATGTCATCGGCGCCCCGTTGGCCGCTTTCTCGGCTCAGACGCCGGCCGCCGCCGGCCAGCCGCTGGTCCAAGGCCGCCCGCAGCGCGGTCCTGCCGCCTTTTCAGATCAGGCTTCGGCCGGCGCCGGCGGCCGCCTAAGACCAGCTGGCAGGCCTTGGCCGGACGAGTCTTTGGAAGCCGCCTCTTCAACCGTCGGCGACGGCTTTTCCTCGGCCGGCTCCTTTAAAGGCGCCTCGCCTGCCGCCTCGCCGGAGGATGCGGGCAGAGCCGGCCAGCGGGGGAGCGGCGCCGTCGGCGGCGGTTCGGCGGGGGAACTGGCCAAGACAGTGGAGCAGCGATTGGCGGGATTGCCGCCAGGGCGCTCGGCCCGGCTTGGCAGAGGCCGGTTTTTCGTCCTGGAGGCCGACGAGTCCGACGGTTCTTTTCTCCAATATCCCCTCCGTCTCGCCGTCGTCACCTCGGTCGAGGCCGACCACCTCGACAACTGGGGCACAGCCGAGCGCTACTGCGAAGGCTTCGCCGCTTTTGCCGGTGCCCCCGGCCTTGAGGCCGTCGTCTGTTCGGCCGACGACCCTGGCGCCGCCGCCTTGGCTGCCCGTCTCAAGGCGGCGGGCCGGGAGGTCTTGACTTACGGCGAGAGCTTGGACGCCGACATCCGCCTTAGCTCCCTTGACACGGCCGGTTTCCACCCCAGCGCCGTCATCGCCGCGCCGTCTTGGCCCGCTCCCGGCGGCCCGGGGCCAGCCCGGCCGGCTTGGACGGGCCGCCTGCGGTTGCAGGTCCCCGGCCGCCACAATCTTTGGGACGCCGCCGCCGCCTTCGCCGTAGGTTGGCGGCTGGGGGCCGACCCGGCCGCTTTGCTCGCCGCCTTGGCTTGTTTCCGGGGCGCGGAGCGCCGCTTTTCGGTCGTCGGCCAGGCGGCCGGCGTGCTCGTGGTGGACGATTACGCCCATCATCCGAGCGAACTCCGGGCTGTCTTGGCCGCCGCTCGCGACGTTCACCCGGCCGGCCGTGTCGTCGCCTGTTTCCAGCCCCACCTTTTCAGCCGCACCCGCGATTTCGCCGCCGCCTTCGGGGCCGCTTTGGCCGCGGCGGACCGGGTCGTCGTCACGGATGTCTACCCCGCCCGCGAGGATCCCATACCCGGCGTCACGGGGGAGTCAGCCGCCGCCGCGGCGGCCGCTTGCGGCGTTCAAACCGACTACGTCCAGGACCTAGCCGACGTGCCCGCTTTCCTGGCCCGGCTGGCCGTTCCCGGCGACCTCGTTTTGACCATCGGGGCCGGAAATGTCACAACTGTCGGTCCGGCTCTCCTGCGTCTTCTGGAAGGCGGCGTGCCATGACCGCCACGCCGGCTGTCCGCGATGTCACAGCCGAGTTGCGCCGTTCCCGCCGTCGGCGGCAGCGTCGCCGTCGGCGTCTGGCCGTCTCCGTGGCCGCCGTTGTCCTTTTGCTCGGGGGGGCAGTTTGGCTGGTCGGCTTCTCGCCTGTCTTCGCCGTGGCCGCCGTGACGGTCGAAGGGACCGAGTTGCTGACAACCGACGAGGTGGCCGCGGCCGCCGCCGTCCCCCTGGGTTTGCCCATGGTCCGCCTTGACACCGCCGCTGTCGTCGAGCGTGTCCGGCAGCTGCCGGCCGTGGCCGCCGCCGAAGCTGTCCGCCACCTCGGCGGCACGGTCGAGATCCGTGTCGTCGAACGCCAGCCCGTCTACGGCCAACTGGACGGCGCGGCGGTCCGCTTGGTCGACGCGACAGGCTGCGCTTACGCCGAGGTCGCCGCCGTGCCCGACGGCCTCCTGACCGCTTCCCTGGCCGATTCCAGCGACCGGCTGCGGGCTGCTGTCGCCGTCGTCGTGACTGCCTTGCCTGAGACTCTGCGCTCCTCGGTCACCGCCCTCAACGCCGCCTCGGTCGATCATATTGAGTTGTCGCTTGCCTCTGGCGCCACCGTGTTGTGGGGCAGCGCCGACGACTCGTCTTTCAAAGGCCAGGTGGCGGCGGCCCTCGTGGCCGGCGTCGCCGCCTCCTACTACGACGTTTCCGCCCCCAACTCTCCGGCCACCCGTTGACCGTGGGGGCGGCCGGACGGGCCAGGCGGCTTCCGGCGGCCGTCGGGCGAAGCCCAAGTCGGCAACGTGGATATCTCCTGGCCGACTCTCTAGTCGAAGTCGAGGTTGGCCTCAGGCTCGCCCCGCCACATGGCGCGGCCGGAAGCCATCTCGTACCCTGTCGCATAACCTGGGCTACGCCAGTGGGGCGACCGCCGACATGATCGAGGTTCACGTGGGAAGCGCATCGCAGAACTACCTTGCCGTCATCAAGGTTGTCGGTGTGGGAGGTGGCGGCGTCAATGCCGTCAACCGCATGATCGAGGCCGAGTTGCGCGGCGTCGAGTTCATCGCCGTCAACACGGACGCGCAGGCCCTGCTCATGAGCGACGCTGACGTCAAGCTCGACATCGGCCGCAACTTGACCCGTGGCCTCGGGGCCGGCGCGGACCCGGACAAGGGCCGCCAGGCCGCCGAAGACCACGCCGAGGAACTCGAGGACGTGCTCAAGGGTTCCGACATGGTTTTTGTGACGGCAGGCGAGGGCGGCGGCACGGGCACGGGCGGCGCGCCCGTCGTGGCCAGGATCGCCCGCTCGTTGGGCGCTTTGACGATCGGCGTCGTCACCCGGCCTTTCAGCTTCGAGGGGCGGCGCCGCGCCAGCCAGGCCGAGAACGGCATCTTGGCGCTGCGAGACGAGGTTGACACTCTCATCGTCATCCCGAATGACAAGCTCTTGGAGATGACGGACCACCAAGTTTCCATCCTTGACGCTTTCCGCCAAGCCGACCAGGTCCTCATGCAAGGCGTCCAGGGCATCTCCGACCTCATCACGACCCCTGGCCTCATCAACGTCGACTTCGCCGACGTTAAAGCCGTCATGCAGAACACCGGTTCCGCTCTCATGGGCATCGGCGCGGCCCGGGGCGAGAACAGGGCCAGCGTCGCGGCCCAGATGGCGATC
This sequence comes from Propionibacteriaceae bacterium, assembly GCA_031268515.1. Classification (GTDB taxonomy): domain Bacteria; phylum Actinomycetota; class Actinomycetes; order Propionibacteriales; family Propionibacteriaceae; genus WQYJ01. The sequence goes on along the minus strand of JAIRXC010000087.1, from coordinate 352 downwards.
TCGTCGCCGCTGCTGGAATCAAGTGTCGAGGGGGCCCGCGGCGTCCTTCTCAGCATCGCCGGCGGTTCCGACCTCGGTCTCTTCGAGGTCCAGGCGGCGGCCGAGCTGATCGAGCAGGCCGCCCACGACGAGGCCAACATCATCTGGGGCACTGTCATCGACGACGCTTTGGGCGACGAGGTCCGGGTGACGGTGATCGCCGCCGGTTTCGACTCTCGGCCCGGGCAGCGTTCCGGCCGTCACGCCTATCCGGCTCCTCCGCCCGATTCCGACATCCCCGCCGTCCCCGCCCCGCTGGCCGCCGAGGCCCCAATTGTCGAGTCGGCCAATCTCATGACCCGCCGCCCTCAGG
>JAIRXC010000083.1 GCA_031268515.1 Propionibacteriaceae bacterium | reverse complement strand
CAGAGGATGCCGCAATGCGCTTCGGCCATTTTGACCTCGCCCGTGACGAATACGTCATCGACCGGCCGGACGTCCCGGCCAGTTGGATCAATTACCTTGGCGTCAAAGACCTTTGCACGGTCATCAGCCAAAACGCCGGCGGTTACAGCTTTTTCCGCTCGTCCGAGCAGGGCCGGGTGACTCGTTTCCGGCCCAACGGGACGTCTCTCGACCGGCCCGGCCACTACCTCTACCTGCGCGACGACGCCGACGGCGATTTCTGGTCGGCCAGTTGGCAGCCGGTCGGCAAACCGCTAGCCGGCGCCGGCCACGCCGCTGAGGCCTTTGAAGCCGACGGCGCCGCAGCCCGGCCGCGGGCGGCCTATCGGACCCGGCACGGCTTGTCGTACTCGGTTTTCGAGTCTTCCTACTTGGGCGTCGAGGCCAGCCAGCGGGTTTTCATCCCCGTCGGCGACGATGTCGAAATCTGGGATGTGACCGTGACGAACAGCTCGGACCGACCCCGCCGGATCAGCCTGTTCAGCTACGTCGAATTCTCCTTCCACACGGTTCAAATTGACAATCAGAATTTCCAAATGTCGTTATATGCGGCGGGTTCGTCCTATGACGACGGCGTCATCGAATACGATTTCCACTACGAGCCTTGGACTTACCACTACTTCACCAGCAACAAGGCTCCGGACGGTTTCGACGCCCTCCGCGACACCTTCATCGGGCCGTATCGGACGGAAACCAACCCTCTGGCCGTCGAGCGGGGAGAGTGCTCCGGCTCGACGGGGACGACCGGCAACCATTGCGGCTCTCTTTGCCACCGCTTGGAGTTGGCCCCGGGGGAGACGGTCCGCTTGGCCTACCTGCTCGGCTACGGCGACAAGGCGGCGGGCAAGGCGATGCGGGCCGCCTACGCGACGGCGGCCGACGTCGACAAGGCTTTCGCTGGCTTGAAGGCCTACTGGGCCGGCAAAAAAGCCAATCTCCAGGTGAAGACCCCGAACGCCGCCATGGACACTCTGCTCAACACCTGGACCTTGTTCCAGATGGAAACCTGCGTCGTTTGGTCTCGTTTCGCCAGCTTCGTCGAGGTCGGCGGCCGGGTCGGCCTTGGCTACCGCGACACCGCCCAGGATGTCATCGGGGCCTGCCACACGAATCCCGTCCAGGTCCGCCGCCGCCTTTGGGAGCTGCTGCGGGGGCAGATGTCCCGCGGCTACGGGTTGCACCTGTTCGACCCGCTCCTGTTCGAGGAGAACCGGCGGCCGGACATCCCGGTCGGCGTCAAGCTGCCCACCGTCGTGCCGCAGGACGCCGGCAGCCTCGTCCACGGCTTGGCCGACGCCTGCTCGGACGACCACCTGTGGCTTGTCGGGGCGGTCGTCGAATACGTCAAGGAGACAGGCGACCTGGCCTTTCTCTTTGAGACTGTGCCTTTCGCGGACAGCGGCCTTTCCGACGACGCGGCGGCCCGGGTCGAGGCCCCGGCGGAGCGCGGGCCCGCTTCCGTCTGGGAGCATCTCAAGCGGGCAGTCGACTTCACGACCGCCCATACGGGTCCCCACGGCATCGCCGAAGGTTTGCGGGCCGACTGGAACGACTGCCTCAACTTGGGCGGCGGCGAGACCGCCCTCGTCACCTTCCTCCACGTCTGGGCGGCGCGGCTCTTGGCCGAGACGGCGACGGCGCTGGGGCTAGACGACGACGCGGAACGCTACGCCGGCTTGGCCGAGCGGACCGCGGCGACGGCGGAGCGCGAACTTTGGGACGGCGCCTGGTACATCCGCGGCTACACCCGCGACGGCGTCAAAATAGGCTCGGCCAGTTCGCCGGAAGGCAAGGTCTTCTTAGAGCACATGCCGTGGGCCGTCATCGCCGGGGCAGCCAGTCCGGAGCGCGGCCGCTCCGCCCTCGACGCCGTCGCGGAAAACCTGGCCTCGCCTTACGGCCTCCACCTCAACTGGCCTGCCTACACGCAGATCGACGACACCATCGGCTACGTCACCCGGGTTTATCCCGGTGTCAAAGAGAACGGCGCCATTTTCAGCCATCCCAACGCCTGGCCGATCATCGCGGAAACCCGCCTCGGCCGTGGCGACCGGGCTATGGCCTATTACGACGCCCTCGCTCCGGCCCGTTTCAACGACGCGGCCGAGGTCCGCGGGGCGGAGCCTTACGTTTACTGCCAGTTCCTCTTCGGCCGCGACCACCCGCGCTATGGCAAGGCGGAAAACCCTTGGCTGACCGGCACAGCCGGCTGGATGTACCAGGCGGCGGCAAAGTGGATCTTGGGAGTCAGGCCGGCGTTCGACGGACTTGTCATCGACCCCTGCCTGCCGGCCGACTGGGACGGTTTCCAGATGCGGCGGCGCTGGCGCGGCGCGGACTTTGAGATCACTGTCCGCAACCCCGGCCGAAGCGGTTCCGGGGTCGCCCAGGCGCTCCTCGACGGACAACCCCTCAGCCTTGTGGCCGACCCTCAGACAGGCCGTTCAATGGCGGTGCTGCCCGTCCCGACGGGCCCGGGGGAGCACCTGGTCGAGGTGACGCTGTCCTAAGGCGCCGGCCCGCGTCAAGGCGCCAATGTCAGGGATGTCTGTAAGATGACGGCTAATTGCCGCGTTTTAGTTCACCGCAGCTTTCAAGGAGCGAAAACCATGGGATTTTTCACGCAGACTGGCAAGCAAGACAGTTCTGGCCCCGAAGTTCTGCCGCCGCTGACCCGCGACCGCATCGAAAGCGCTCTCAAGAGCAAGGATTGGTCTTATCAAATTGATTCCGACGGCGACATCGGCGGTATTTGGGATGACAATCAATTCTATTTTTTCCTAGCCGGCGAGCAAAAAGAAATCTTCTTCCTACGGGCCTGTTGGCACCATTCTCTTAGCATCGAACAGCGGACCGAGGCCCGCGCGGTGATCGACGAGTGGCACATGGAGCGGCTCTGGCCCAAGGGCTACACCCGGGTCAACGACGAGGGCCGGGTCCGTATTTTCAGCGATCTGGTCGTGGATTTCGAGCACGGCCTCAGCGACAACCAGCTTCTCCAGACGATCATCTGCGGCATCACCACGTCGATTCAGCTCTTTGACCATCTGGCCGTCCACTTCAAGAAGGACTGAGCCTGGAGATCGGCCGGCCGGCTGGGCCGACCTGAGAGCGCGCCCCTCTGGGACCTAGCGCCCGCGCTGCGGCGACGTGTCTGTGTGTCGCCGCCTGCCCCGGGTCGGCCAGCCAGCCTGCCGTTAGTCCGATAAGGCACATTATGACATTTTACGGCGATTCCGGACCGTTGTGGCCAACTCCTGTCTCCGGCCGCCCCCGCGCGGCCTGACCCTTTTAACGTCACCACGGCCGCCTCGGTCCCTGCCCCCGCGGCGCCTCAGCCACTGGCCGTAACCGGTGGGCTTCTTGGGGCCGTAGGCGAACGGCCAAGGATTGCGGACGCCGCCGCAGGCCGGTATGGGCCGACCCCTGGACGAGCCAGGCAGGCGCGGAGACGAAGCCTCGGACGCCAAAACGGCCCCGTAACAGTCGGCCGGGCGTGCACGCGCCAACGCCAGCCGATGAAGTGAACCCGCGTCGGCCGGGCGGGCACAGATCGTATCCGAACCACAACTGAATAAGCCTCGCCGGATGGGCGTCGGTCGGGCGGGCACGGGTCGTATGGCCGAAGCCGCGGACGCCAGAACGGCCAGGAGACAGCCCGGCCGAGGGCGTCGAAGATGCCCCCTTGGGCCAAGTGCCGGCCCCGTTCACGACCACCTCTTCCAACGGCTAGGCTGGCGGACGAATGAGCCCCCGGCTTCGCCCCAAGCCCCAGGGACGGCGACAGCGACGCGCCGAACCGCCCCAGCCAGCCTCACGGAGTTTGAGCCCCGAAATGTCCCGTTTCCGCACACCCATGGCCGGCTTGGCTGGCCTCGCTTTGCTATTCCTCGGCGCCGCTGTCCCAGCCGCCGCCGACCCGACCGAGCGGGCCGAAGACCTGGCTGTAGTCACCTTGCTCAACATCAACGACTTCCACGGCCGGATCGCCAGCGCCCCCGACTCCGACTCCGGGGCGAACACCTTGAGCCTCGCGGCCGTCATCGATCGGCTGCGTCAGAGCGCCGGCCCCGCCAACGCGGTCCTGCTGTCGGCGGGCGACAACGTCGGGGCCTCGCTGTTCGCGTCGGCCGTCCAAGACGACCAGCCCACCCTAGACGTGCTCAACACGCTCGGCCTCGCGGCTTCGGCTGTCGGCAACCATGAGTTCGACCGCGGCTGGGACGACCTGTCGGGCCGCCTCGAAGAAGCGGCGGACTTCCCCTACCTCGGCGCCAACGTCTACGCCAAGGGCACGAAGAACCCGGCCTTGCAAGAGTTCGCCGTCGTCGAAGCGGCCGGCCTGCGGGTCGCCGTCATCGGCGCGGTCACCCAAGAGACGCCGACCCTCGTCTCCCCCGCCGGCGTCGCCGCCATCGACTTCGGCGACCCCGTCGAAGCCGTCAACCGGGTGGCGGACCGGATCAAAGCTGAAAACCTAGCTGACATCATCGTGGCGGAATACCACGACGGCGCCCCGGCCGGTTCCCCCGAAGGGGCGACCCTGGAGCAAGAAATCGCCGTGTCGGCGACCTTCGCCCACATCGTCGAGGACACGGCGGCCTCCGTCGACGTCATCTTCACCGCCCACACGCACAAGGCCTACGCCTGGGAGGCGGCGGTCCCCGGGACCGACAAGACCCGGCCGGTCCTCCAAACCGGCTGCTACGGGGCCAATCTCGGCGTTGTCAGCTTGAGCTACGACAAGACGGCCGGAACGGTCGTCAGCCACAGCCAAACCAACGTCAAAGCGGCCGCGACGGAACCAGACCCCAACGATCCCGCAGCCCAACTCCCCGTGCCGACGGAGGCCGAGACCGCGGCCTCGCCGACGCTCACGCGGGTCAAGGCGATCGTGGACGCGGCGATGGCCAACGCCCAGGCGGTCGGCTCCCAGAAGGTCGGCGCGGTCACGGCCGACATCACCCGCGCGGCCGCGGGCGGGACGTATTCCGCCGACGGCGTCTACTCCGGCGGCGCCCTTGACGACCGGGCCGAGGCTTC
>JAIRXC010000069.1 GCA_031268515.1 Propionibacteriaceae bacterium | reverse complement strand
AATCCGCCAAGGTGAGCGGGATGAGCTCGCCGTCGCCGGCCCGGGGGAAGACGCGGACGAATTGGCCGGCCGCGGCCGAGCGGGCGATGATGGGCGCCCGGACGATGAACTCCTCGATGTTCGGGGTCAGCGTCCGCTTGGCTTCGATGACAGGCTCGGCGGCGGCCAAGTCCACGAAGCGGCGGGCCCGGCGAATCCGCTCGGGGGCCTCAGCCGGATCGATGTCCAGTTCGCCCAACACCTCGCGCGCCGCCGACTGGCCGTCGCCGGCCGCCCGGATCGCGGTCGAGCCGCCGCGGGCGGCGTCGCCGCCGGTGTAGATGAGGTCGAGGCTGCTCTGCTGCGACCCTTCCCGCAAAACGATGGTGCCGCGGTCGGAGACCTTAAGACGCGGCTCCGAGTCCTTGATGATGGGGTTGGCCGTGTTGCCGAGGGCCATGACGACGAGATCGGCCGGCCGCTCTTCGGTCTGGCCCGTAGCGACGGGCGAGCGGCGGCCCGAAGCGTCCGGGTCGCCCAGCTCCATGACCTCGAGGACGGCCGCCCTCACAAAGCCAGTTTTCTCATCCCCGAGGAACTTTGTCGGCGAGCGGAGGACGGCCAACTCGATGCCCTCTTCGAGGGCGTGGTGCAACTCCTCGACGCGGGCGGGCATCTCACGCCGGGTACGACGATAAACAATTGTGACGTTGCCGCCTAGACGGCGGGCCGTCCGGGCGGCGTCCATGGCCGTGTTGCCACCGCCGACGACAAGGACGTTCTTGCCCGCCGTCTCCGGCAAGGGCGTTTCGTGGTCGGGGTCCATGGCCCGCATGAGGTTGACGCGAGTCAAAAACTCGTTGGCCGACATGACGTTTAGGAGGTGCTCGCCGGGGACGTTGAGGAAACGTGGCAACCCCGCTCCCGTGCCGACGAAAATCTTCCAAAAACCCGCGTCCGCCAAATCTTGGAGCGTGGCCGTCTTGCCGACAACGAAATTACGCACAAAACGCCCGCCCAGCAAGCTGATCTTTTCAGCCACGTCGTCGATCAGCTCGTTCGGCAGCCGGAACTCGGGGATGCCGTAGCGAAGGACGCCGCCAAGTTCGTGGAAAGCCTCGAAGACCGCCACGGGGAAGCCTTCACGGGCCAAGAGATAGGCGTTGATGAGGCCCGAAGGGCCGGAGCCGACGATGGCGACAGGCGGCTTGGCCATGGTCCGCCAAGGGTTGCGCACGCCGCCTAGGCGGGCGGCCGCGGCCCCGGGATGGGCGCGCTTGTCCCACTCGGGCAAGAACCACTCGATCTGGCCGATCGACATGGGCAACTTGTGGAGGCAGACGCCCTGGCACTGGAGCTCTTGCGGGCAGACCCGTCCCGTCACGTCAGGCAGCGGATTGCAGGACTCCAACATGGCCAACGCCTCGTCAAAACGGCCCTGGCCGATCAACTCGAACATGCGGGGGATGTGGATGCGGACCGGGCAACCGCCCTTGGGTAGGAGTTGGCCCGGCCCGCAGGCCCCGAGTTCGCAGGGCCGCTCGGCGCACTGCTTGTCGCGTATGGCTTCGAGCCAGACGAACAGTTCGACTTCGCGCAGCGAATAGCCAAGGTCGAGGTAGCCGATGTAGCCCTTGTTGACAAGCCCGAAATCGTCGCAGCGCTGCTCAGGAGAGCGGATGTAAGGGCCGATGCCGTTCTCAGCCGGCCATTGCTGGGACAGGCCGCGGAACATCGGATAGCGGTCCGACAGGTGCTTGTCGACGCCCCGCAAGAAAATGCGCTTGCGGCCGACCGGCAGGTTCCAGATAAAACGCATGAGCAACACAGCCGGGTCGCCGCCTTGCAACAAGGTTTCCCAGAGGCGGTTCATTACGACAGCGTCGAGTTCGGCCCCCTGGGCGAACTCAGCCGCCACGGTCGCCATGCCGTCGGCGATGAAAAGGTCCCGGAAGGAGCGCGGGTCGTCAGCCAAACGCCGCCGCAGGAGCGCCAGCTGACCGGCCAGAAGGCCTGAGGCTGGTTCGAGCGTGGCCGTCATTGGATGATCTCCGCGTCGCAGACAGCCTTGACCCTGGCGCATTTGGCGATGAGCTCCGGCGTGGCTTGAAGCCCGTCGAGGACCCCCTCCCGCATCCGGCCGACCGTCTTGGACTTGCCGTCCACCACGATCACCGCCTTCTCGAACAACCGTGGCAGGTCTTGGTAGCAGGTGCCGCAGTCATTGCAACGGGGGACGTCGGCCGGGTCGAGCCAGATCAGCCGGTCGCCGGCCGGAGCGGGGCTGGCCGCCGGAGCGGCGGGGGCAACCGGGACGGCAGCCGCTGGGGCAGCGGTTGAGGCGGAGGCCGGGGCCGCTGGGGCGACGGCGGCGCGGACCGCGGCGGCGACAACCGGATCACCCGGCGACCTGGCCGTCGCCAGCTTGGCCATAGCCTCTGCGATCTGGTCGAGCGAGTCCTCGCGGGCCGCCACAGCGGCGGCGTATTCGGATTTGGCCTGTTCCAACTCGGCCCGATTGGCGGCGGACAACTGGGCGGCGTCGCGGCCGGCCAGGAAGCGCAGCATCTGCCAGTGGCGCTGGCGCTCCTCGACCAAGGCGACGATGGCCTTCGAACAAGCTACCTTGATGAGGCGGCGGCTGGCGTCGGTGGCGAGCACGTAAGGCGTCCGGCCGACCCTGTCGGCCTCATCCAAGGCGACGAAGTCGGCGATCGGAACGAGGTCGGGGCCGTCCTCCTTCAACCGCTTGAACTGCTTGGCGAAACGGGCCTCGCCCAAGGCGAACTCGGCCGGTGTGAGCGGGCCGCTGAGAAGCTGGAGACGGCCCTCGGCGTCGACGTGTTCGATGGTCGTCTGAGTCCAGGGAGCGTCGATGTCGGGATTGCCGTCGAGGCTGAGCCGCTCCGGCAGCGTTTCCCCTAGGCGCGGGTCGTGGACGAAGACCGGCGCCATCCTAGAATCGACGGCCAGCTGGGCGCGGGCGTTCGACAGGTTCTCCGGCACGCCTTGCTCGGTGCCGCAGGCCGTGTAGACCTGGAGCAGCGCCGCTCCCTCGTCGAAGCCCAAGACCGCCAACGCCGTTTCGAGATAGTGGCTGTGGAGGGCCGTCGTCGTGGCGGCGGCGAAGACATGGGGGTGGAAGGCGGCCAAAAGGGCGAGTTCCTTGCGGGCCTCGGTCTTGCCGTGGTGGGCACGGCCGTAGCGGGACAAGTCGGCGTCTTGGCCGATGAAGGTCGAAGTCGAAGCCTGGCCGCCGGTGTTCGAATAGGAACCCGTGTCAAGGACGACCGCCTTGATCGGGGTGCCGCTGGCCAGGACGCGCGAAAGGGCGCCGAAGCCGATGTCGTAGGCCGCCCCGTCGCCGCTGACAGTCAAAACAGCCGGCATGAGGTCGAGTTCGGACGCCGTGAAGCCACGCCAACCCAAGGTGGCAAGACCGTCCTCGGCGGCCGGGCCGTAGGCGTCGGCCAGCTCAAGGCGAGCCAGGCGCAGCGCCTTGACCTCAGGCAGCAGACGGGCGGCCAACCCCTCCCAAAGGCCTACGGCGAGAGCCTGGGCGTCCTGGAAGAGCGAGTTGACCCAGGGGTCGAGGAAGGGGGTGAAAGGCATGGTCGAGGCGTAGACGGACGAGCAGCCCGTCGAGTTGGCGATGACGGTCGGGGCCGGGCCCTGGCCGGTCGGACCGCCTTCGTAGAGGAAAAGAGCCCGCTCCAATTCGGCCAGCGTCAAGCCGATCCGGCTGGCTTGAGCCTCGTCCGCCTCGGCTCGCTTGGCCTCCAATTGCCCGATCAAATCCTCCAGCTCGCGGATGTGGGCGCGCCGCCGCTGCTCTTTGACGGCTCGGCTGAGCGATGTCAGCAAGCGGGTCGCCGTCACCTCGCCGCAACCCCGGCAGGCCCCGTGGCCGCCGGCCATGGCGTAATAAGTGGGGCGGTCGAGGAGGATCTGCTTGAGGCCGCCGCCTTTCAGGGCCTCCGCCGTGAAACGGGCCGGCGTGTTGGGCAGCTTGCCGAAGCGCTCGAAGCGCACAGCCAACTGGTCGAACACAGCCTCGTCTTGCTCTGTCTCCACGAGGGCGCCAGGGCCGCAGACCTCGACGCACTGGAGGCAACCCGTGCACTTCCACGGGTCCACGACGGCGGCGAACAAACCGCCCGTGCCGGGAGCGGTCTTCTCCAAGGCGGTGAAAAGAGGACGGGTGCGAGCCACCGGGTAGGCCCGCAACTGAGCCGTCACGGCGTCGAGATGGCGGGCCAAGGCCCGGTCCTCTGGCAAGGCGGCCGCGGCTTCCTGGGCCAGGTCGGCTAGGCAAGGGTCGCCGACGGCGTCGCGATAGCCCTGGCGGATGAGGGCCGACCAGGGATAAACCTGCCCCCTCAGGGCCTCGCGCTGCGCCTCCGGGATGTCCGGGACGGCGGCGATGGCGGCCAAAAGAAGGTCGTGGATCTCGTGGACCGCGCTGGGGATGGCCTGGTCGGGACAGACGAAAGAACACTCCAGGCAGGCCGTGCAAGCCTCCGGGTTGAACAGCGGCGCCGTACGCCTAAAGATGCCTTTGTCTTTGGCCGCGCCGGTGCCGACGGGCATGAACAGCCCAGCTCCCGGATAGACCGGGGCTTCGGCGATGGTTCCTTCGCGGAAGGGGCGGGCGGCTAGATCCTCGTAGTAGCCCGGGTCGAACAAGCCAGAGACACGAGGAGTCGCCGCGGCCGGGCATAAGGCGGCGGACAAGGCGGCGGTCCGGCGGCGGGAGACCGCCGGAGCCTCGTCAAGGGCGAGGAAGGCCGGGTCGAAGTAATCGACGGCGCAGGTCGCCTCGATGGCGTCATGGATGACAGCCATGTTGCCTTCGACCACGGCGGCGCCCTTGCGGCCGAACTTCTTCGTGATCTCCTCGCGCACCTTCTCGGTCACGGCCGCGGTCGAAGAACCGCCGGCGATGCGGTCGACGTGGCCGACGACGGCGCCTATGAACGCGATCCCCATCATGCGCGTTTCCAGCTCCGGGGTCGGGGCGTGGCGGCGGGCGACGGCGAAGGCGTCCAAGACGAGGAAGCGAATCTGCTTGTCGCGGATCGCCTGGCGGGCGTGACGGGGCAAGGAGGCCCAGACTTCCAAAGGCGGCCGGTTCGACTGGAGGATGAAGACGCCTCCCTGGGCCAAGCCCTTGAGCGGGTTGGCGTGATGGAAAACCTGATGGTCGGGGGCGACGACGACCTCGACGTCTTCGAGTTCGGCGTTCGTCAAGAGGACCGGCTCGGGCGACAAAGTGATGTAGTAGTTGGTCGCGGCCCCCGATTTCTCCGAGCCGTACTTCGGGGCCGACTTCGAGTGCAGGCCGAGCACGCCGGACAAGATGTCAGTGAGCAGTTTGCCCGTCGCGACGGTGCCGTAGCCGCCGACAGAGTGGAAGCGGATGCGCAAGGCCTCCGGCGGCAGGAGGTCAGGGTTCTCCCCCGTCGCCAAGGCCATGGCCTCGGTCTCAGGGTAAGCGGCCCGCAGACGGTCTTGGAGAGCGGCCGCCGTCGGCGTCGGATGGGCGCTGAAAAACTGGGAGCCGAGGTAGATGAGAGGGGCGCCGGCCTTCGACCGCATGTGCTCGAAAGCGGCCACGAGGTGGCGCGGCTGGACATCGTGGCCGCCGAGGCCGAAGATCGCCGTCGTCAGCCGGGGCAAGGCGGCCAAAGCGGGCAGGCCGGGGAAAGCGCCGGGGCTGTCGGCGTTCGAGCGGGCCCGGCAGAGAGCCTGGTTGACGAGCCGAGTCAAAGCCGTGTCGTCGGAGCGTTCCAAAACGGTGACGGCCTTGGCCTGGCCAAGGGCGGCGGCCAACTCGGCTTCGGGGAAAGGCTGGAGCAGCTTGACCGAGATGACGCCGACCTTGTGGCCCTGAGAACGCAAGTACGGCAAGACGGCGCGGACATCGTCGGTGATCGAGCCAAGGCCGACCATGACGCAGTCGGCGTCCTCGCAGCCGTAGGTCTGGATCGGGCTGTAGGACCGGCCGGTCAGGTCGGCGTATTCCCGCATCGCCTGGGCGACGAAGCCGGGCACGGCGCTGGCGAAGTGGGTCCTGTGATCGGCCGCGCCGGCCTGGAAGTCAGGCTGGTTTTGGACCGGGCCGGTCAAGCCGGGATTGTGAGGGTCGACGAGGGCGGGGACACGCTGGCGGGTGCCCTGAGGCCAGGCGCCCAGCCACTGGCGGCGCCACTGGCTCCGAAGGTCCTCCGGCAACCAGGCGGCCGTCTGTCCGACAAGGTCGCCGGCGTCGTCGGCTTCGACGGCCTGGCCGAGGCTGGCCAGATGCCCCTTCAAAGCGGCCAGGTCGGCCGGGTCGAAATCATCGGCGTGGCGGTCGAGCCAGCGGGCCAACTGGAACTGGCGGCCCTTGGCCCCGAACAAGATGTCCTGGGCCACTGTGGGGCAAGGCAGGCGGCCGGCCGGGTGGCCGAGGAATTCACGCAGCAACTCTGGTTCCGGCAGAAGCAGCTCTGACATGACGTGGCTCGTCGCGAAGCCGTCGAAGGTGTTGGCGACGGGGATGAGGGAGTCGGCGGCGACGCGGTAAGCGATGGCGGCCAGGTCGGCGGCCTCTTGCGGGTTGGAGCCGAACAAGATCGTGTAGCCGGCCGGCAGGAGGGCGTAGATGTCGTCATGGCCCGCCATGACGTTGAGAGAGTGCTTGCTGACGACGCGAGCCGCCACCTGGAGGACGAAGCCGCCGATCTTCTTGCCGACCGTGACGTAATGGGACTCCAAGCCATAGAGGATGCCCTGGCTGGAGGAGGCGTTCGAGATGTAGTTGCCGCCGGTCAAGGCCGCCCCCAAGGCGCCGGACTGGGCCGAATGCTCTCCCTCGGCTTCCACGAAGAAGGGGTGCTGGCCGAAGACGTTGAGCTGGCCTTCGGCCCGGGCCGCCTCGAAAATCTCGGATATTTCAGTCGACGGTGTGATCGGATAGCCAATGACGCCCCCGCAAACGTGTTTCATGACGTAGGCCACAGCGCCGTTGCCGTTGATGACATCGGGAAGGCCAGGGTACTTGGGCGATTCAGCAGTCACAATACACACATCCGTTCAATCGGTCGGAATGGCATCCGAGGATTGACCAGCCACTTCACGGCGAAGTCATTGCGCCCTTGCGATCTTCGGAGCCGACGCACGCGAGCCAGCGTATAACACCTGGCAAGCTCATCCAACGCGTGCGGCCAGCCCGTCCAGAAGATGGGCGGCGAAGCCGCACGCAGCCAGGCGGCGGTCCAGACGGCTCAGATGATGTAATCCGGCGGGCGGCCCCGGAAGCGGCCGGGCGAGTCGCCGGGAGCCTTGCCCAGGTAGGCCTCTTGGACAGAACCGTCGTCCCTGAGGTCGGCGGCGTCGCCCGCTAAGACGATCTGCCCTGAGGCCAAAACATAAGCCCGGTCCGCGACCGACAAGGCTAGTTCGGCTTGCTGTTCGACCATCAAGACGGCCACGCCGAGTTCGTCGCGCAGGCGGGCGACCTCAGCCAAAACGCGCTCTACGAACAGGGGCGACAACCCCATCGTCGGCTCGTCCAAGCACATGACGCGGGGCCGGCTCATGAGCGCCCGCGCGAAAGCCAGCATCTGCTGCTCGCCGCCGGACAGGGAGCCGGCCGCCTGTCGGCGCCGCTCGGCCAGGCGGGGGAAATGGTCGAAGAGGCGGGCCTGGTCGTCGGCGACGCCGGCCCGGTCACGGCGGACGTAGGCGCCGGCCAGCAGATTCTCCGCGACCGTCATCTCCGCGAAGATCCGGCGGGCTTCGGGGACGCTGGCCAAACCCAGCCGGATTCGCTGCGGCGTCGGCGAAAAGGTGATGTCGCGGCCCGCCAGCCACACCTCGCCGACCCTCGGCCGCAACAATCCGAGGATAGTTTTCATCGTCGTCGACTTGCCCGAGGCGTTGCCGCCCAGCAGCGACACGATCTCGCCGGGGCGGACTTCTAAGGAGACGCCGCGGAGAGCCTGGACGGGACCGTAGAAAACGTCGACGCCATTGACCGTCAGCAAAGGCGGCGCCAGGCCGGGCGGCGGCGCGAAAGCAGTTGCGGAGGCGAGGGCGGCGCCAGGCCGGGGGACGGCCGAGGCAGGTGGCGCGCCAGGGCCGGCGGCCAAGCGCTGGCCGAGGTAGGCCTCGATGACGGCCGGGTCCTGGCGGACGGCAGCCGGCAGACCGGCCGATATGATACGGCCATTGTCGAGGACGAGGACCCGGTCGGACAAGGCCAAGACTAGGTCGATCTTGTGTTCGACCAGGAGGATGGCCTGCCCGGCCGCCTTGAGAGCCAGCAGTTGGCCGAGCACCTCGGCCGTCTCGGTTTGGTTCATGCCAGCCGTCGGCTCGTCTAACAAGAGGAGCCGGGGAGAACTGACGAGAGCCCTGGCCACCTCGGTGCGGCGGCGGTTGGCGTAGCTCAAAGTGTGGGCCTGGCGGCGCCGGCGAGGGCTCAGACGGTCCCCGAAGCGGGCCAGTTCAGCCGTTGCCCGGCGGTCGGCGGCGGCCGCTTCCCGGCGGCAAGCCGGGCCGGGGGCCAAGGCCAGCCAGGTCTCCGCCAAGAGCGGCAGCCAGCGCAGCAGCGGCAAGCGGCGCAGCCGCGGCCAGGGTCGGGCGGCCCGGAGCACGGGCTGCAAGCCGATACGGACGTTGTCTTCGACGGAGAGGGCTCCGAAGACCCGCCCGTTTTGGAAAGTCCGGCTGAGCAGGCGTTCGGCGATCTGCTCGGGGGCCAAGCCGGCGATCGGCTCCCCCGCCAACTCGATGCGGCCGGAATGCGCCGGCACTAGGCCGCTGATGAGGTTGAGCGTCGTGGATTTGCCGGAGCCGTTTGGCCCGATCAAAGAGACGACTTCGCCGGCGGCGACGTCGAAGCTGACATCGTCGACGGCCTGGACGCCGTCAAAACGGCGGCCCAGGTGGCGGACCCGCAGGACCGCGGCGGCCTCATCCGGCAAAATAGCTTGCGAGAAACCAGTGGCGGGCTCCGCTGTTTTCGAGGCAGCGCCGCCTGAAGGCTGGAAACCCAAAGAGGAACCGGGATTTCTTGCCCCCTGAAGGCCCAAGGCCGGATTAGCGCTGCCGGGCATCAGGACCGCCTTGTCCACAGGCCCTGAGGGCGGAAACGGATGATGGCGAGCAGGAGGACTCCGTAAAGGAGGACGCGGACATCGGGCAGGCCGGGGACAAGGCGCAAAATTTCGGGTCCGCCGATGAGGATGACAGAACCGACTATGGCTCCGGCCGGCGAACGCAAACCTCCTAAGACGGCGATGACGAGGACGAGGATGGACATGGACTGGGGAAAGCTCGTGGGATCGATGTAGGTGTATTGGTGGGCGGACAAAGCCCCGGCCAAGCCGGCGAAAAAAGCGGCGACGGCGAAAGCCAAGGCCTTGTGGTCGCGGGCCGCCACCCCGGCCGAACGGGCCGCCACTTCGTCGGCGCCGACCGCCCCGATGGCCCGGCCCAAGCGCGACCAGGTCAACCGGGTGACGATGACGACGGCCAAGGCAAGGCAAACAAGGTCGAGGTAGAAGATTCCGACTGGCGTGTCGACGCTGAGGCCGAAGAAACTGGGAAAAGGGATGCCCGACAACCCGTAAGCCCCCTTAGTCAGAGAATCCCAGTTGCGTATGACAGCGACGGTGACCGTCCCCAGCCCCAACGTCGCGATGGCGGCCGAATGGCCCGCCAGCCGCCAGACCGGGAACGCCAGAACCGACGAGATGACGGCGGCGATCAGCCCGGCGGCCACAAGGCCGCCTAGGAAAGGCCAACCGGCCCGCCCGACGAGGAGGGCAGAGGCGTAGGCGCCGATGGCGATGGAGCCGGCCTGGCCCAAGACGACCTGGCCAGCCCCGCCGGTGATGAGGCTGAGGCCGACGGCGGCGATGGCGTAGAGGGCGATCTGGCTGGAGACGGCGAGGACGTAGGAGGAGGCCACAGCCGGAAAAACGGCGGCCGCAGCCAAGGCCAAGGCTCCCTGCTGCCAACGCAGGCGGATGGGCCGGCCGCCGGCGAGGAAGGAGCCGGTCAAAGGCTCCTGGGCGATGAGCGGGACCCGGCCGAACAAGCCGCCGGGGCGGATCATCAAAACCACGAGAAGACTGCCGAAGGTGACGAGGTCGCGGACTCCGTCGCCGAAGAAACGCACCCCGACCGCCTCGGCCAGTCCGAGCGCGAAACCACCGACGACGGCGCCAGGCATCGAACCGAGGCCGCCCAAGGCGGCTGCCGCGAAAGCCGCGAAACCGGCGGACGCGCCCGAGGTCGGAGAGACCGTGGAGTTGAACAGGCCCATGAAGAACCCCGCCGTCCCGCCGAGAGCCGAAGCGATGGCAAAGGCGAGGTTTTGAATCCGGGGCGCCGGGATGCCCATCTGAACCGCCGCGTCGATGTCCTGGGCCGTCGCCCGGATAGCCTGGCCCGAGCGGCCGCGTTTGAGGTAGAAGGCCAAGGCGGCCATGGCCGACAGCGTGACCGCGAACGTGACGATGTCCGATGTCCCGAAACTGAGTCCGCCGACCCTCAAATCATGCGTCGGCAAAACCGGGGGGAAGACCCGGGCCCGGGTTCCGAAAACAATCTGAGAAAGGTTGTCCAAGATCATCGCCGCCGCAACCGTGGCGAGCAGCGTGGCGACCGGCGGCGCGTGCCCGAGCGGTCGGACAACCGTAATATTGACAGCCAAGCCGACCAGGCCCGTCACGACGACCGTGCCAAGAAGAGCGGCCCACCACGGCCAACCCTGCCCGGCGGCGAACCACCAGCCCGTCATCGTGCCGAGGGCGAAAACCGAGCCGTGGGCGAAGTTGGCGACGTTCGTGACGCCAAAAACCAAAGACAAGCCAAGGGCCACGAGAGCGTAGAGGTTGCCGTGGATCAAACCGGCGAAAATGGTGTCTGCCATCACAGCGCCCCGGCCGGCCGCAGCCTGTCCAGATCAGGAGTTGACAACGAACTCACCGTCACGGTCGATCAGCTCCAATTGGCCGGCGTCAACTGGGCGGCGGGTTTCCTGGTCGAAGGAGAAGCTCTTGAACTGTATGGACTCGTAGACCGCGTCGGCATCCGACAAGGCCTGGAAAATCCCTTCCCGGGTCGGCCCGCCGGCCCGGGCCGCGGCTGCCAAGATGTTAAGGGCGTCGTAGGCGTAGACGTTGAAATCCCCCGGTTCTTCGCCGTACTCAGCTCGGAAGCGGGCCACGAAAGCTTGGACGTCGGGATCAGGATTCGCAGCTGCGAAAGCGCCGGGAATGATGTCGCCTTCGCCGTTCGCCCCCGCCAATTCCAAGAACTCGGGAGTGTTCTGGCCGCCGAAGAACTGCCCCGCCCAGCCGACCTTGTCTCGGAGCTGGTTGACAGCCAAAGCGCCGTCCGGGCCATAGCCCAAGTGGACGATGGCGTCGAGACCGGCGTCGCGGGCGTTGATGAGGATCGGGCTGAGATCGGTCGCGTCAGCCTGGAAAGCGGACGAGTAGACGATCTCGATCCCCCGCCGGCTGGCCCCGGCCGAGAAAGCGTCAAAAGCGGATTTGCCCCAGTCGGTCTGAAGGTAGATGACGGCGACGCGCTTGGCGTATTTCGCCACGACGCCGGCGTTGAAATCCTGGAGATACGTTTGGGTCAAGCTGGTCGACCACATGTGATCGCCGCCCTTTGTGAAGTCAGGGCTGGAGTTCGTGAAACCAAACTGAACCAAGCCGGCTCGTTGGTAGACGGGCGAGGCGGCCATCGAAGCGGTCGATGAGAAGTCCCCCAACTCGGCTACGACCTCCGAGTCGTCGACGAATTTCTGGGCAATCGGAACCGTCTGCTTGGGATCAGTTTGAGAGTCCTCCCATTTCAGTTCGACCGGCCGCCCGTTGACGCCGCCGTCCGCGTTGACCTGCTTCAAAGCGAGTTCGAAGCCCTGCCGCCAAAGGCGGCCGTATTCGGCGTTCTGGCCGGTCAGAGGGGCCGAGACGCCGAAATAGACGGGACTGTCCGCGGTGGCGGCCGGAGACGGAGTGGTGGACGAGGCGGAGCAGGCGGCCAAGGCGGCGACGAGGCCGAGGGCGACGACGAGGCCGAAGACGGCCCGGGAAGGCCGGGAGCGCCGAGGGTTGGCCGGAGGGAGGGCGACTGGGCGGGGCGGGGTCCCGTCAGGTTGGCTCCAACGAAGGCGGGCGGGCGACGCGGGCAGCGGCCGGCCGGCGGTCGACTTGGTTCCAACAATGTTAATTGTGACATCTTGGGTGGTGATTGCAGGAGTTGAAGCAACAGTTGCGTTGGTGATCGCGGCAGCGCTTGGAGCGACTGCCAAAGCGGCCGGGAGAGTCATGCGGGCTCCTCCTCGAAGACGGAACGGAAGGCCGCCAGATTGGCGTCAGGAACGGCGATGGGGACGGCGCAGCCAGGAGTCAGCAAGAAGGGCCGGCCGGCGGCGGCGCGGAGAGCCTCCCTGGTTTGGGCCGCGACGGCCGCCGGAGTGCCCGTGGCGATGAGTTCGTTGCTGACTCCGCCCACGGCGATCCGGCTGAAGGGAGCCACAAGGCCGGGATTGCCGGGAGCCTGCTGGTCCCAATTGACGCCGTCGACCGGGTAGTTGATGAACCACTCGGGGTGAGACCGGGCCCCGCAGGTGTGGAGGATGCGGACAGCCCCGTCGGCGGCGGCCAAAACAATCTCGTCGTACGGCCGTGACAGTTCGTGGAAGGCGGCCGGATCGAGCAGGCCGGACTGGGCGGTGCCGAGGACGGCGTAGAAGATGCCGTCGAGGCCGACAGCCGGGCTGAGAAGCCGGTTGACGTAGTCAGCCAAGGTTTCCGCGACAGCCCGCAAGGCTCGGTGAAGGCCGCTGCGGTCGGCGTTCAAGAGCTCAAGCAGCGGGATCGGGTCGGCCGCGCCGTAAACCGCCCCCTGGGCGAAGCTGGGCAGGCCGGCAAGCTCCAAGACAACCCCCAGGGGAGAAAAGACCGTTTGGAGGACCGGTAGGTCAGGCAGGCCCGCGCGAACCAACCGGGCCGCTTCGATGTGCTCGTGGAAGGGCGAACTGGCGCCGGCGTCGAGCCGGCCGATGGAGTGAAGATCAGCCGGCCGCCGCAGCGGCGTCGACACTTGGCGGGGCAGGACATCGCGGTAATCAGAAGCGTCATAGACCTTGCCCCAAGCTTCGGCGTAGTAGGTCGCCCGAGGGTTGATCTTGACCCAGTCCCAACCCCAACGGCGGGCGAAACCGACGGTGGCGTCAGCCAACTCGGCGGCGCCGTGCTCATGCTCTGTGAAATGGCGCCAGGCGGAGATCGGAGGGCGGTCGGGCAGTTGGCCGGCCAAGGTGGCGGAGAAACGATCACGGGAAGTCCAAGCAGACATGGCAAAACCTTTCAGACAGCCAGCCGAGCGGGCGTGGACGCAGCCCGTCGGCGCGGCGGAAAACGGAAAACAAATGGGTAGGCGCAGGTATGGAAAAATTATGGGCAGGCGCGGCCTGATGAGGACGCCAAGACAGACGCCAAGATAATCTGGCCAATCGAGCCAAACAGCCGGTCAGGAATTTCAGCAAACGGTCTGAACATGATGCTCCGACGGCCTCGAAAGTGTCTCCACAGAGTTGCAGAAGCGCTGGTCAGATCCTGCTAAGGACGCTTGGCAAACGCTCAGGCGGACTTCCAGAGGAGAGGCGGTTACAGTCTTCGGAGGCGAGTTTCAGACCGTGCGACAACACTGGTCGATATTTCCGGAGGCGGCGGCGCGGCTTCGCGCGGCGGCCGGTCGGCAGAAAACCGGAGACATGATAATGATCGCTGCTCTGGGCATCTCTCGGTCTCCTTTCGCTATTCCATCACTGGCATTATCGCCGTGGTGCTTTGCTGCCGGAAAAACTAGATGGCCGGTGAGGCTTTGTCAAATCTGCGGCACGGTCCCGTGATCGGCTGCTCACACTTCCCCGGTTTCGCGCGCGTCCGATCACTGGCCCGATCATCTAAGGCGCCAGCTCGGTTTAGCGCGCCTGAGCCGCATAGCCAGGATTGCCGAACGCCTGTGCCACTGCTCCCTCGCTCACACGACGAGCAGGTCCATGCCGCCGGGCGGCGGTTTGCCATCGCTCTCCTCAGACAGTCCATCTCGCAGGCCGAGTCCCGTCGCCGCGCCGGTCCTCCCCGGCCATCCCCTAGACTGGCCGGCGGACGAGCCGGCCGGGCGGCCGCGGGTCCGGTTCCGCCGGGCCTGAGGAAAGTCCGGACTCCGCAGAGCGAGGTGGTGGGTAACGCCCACCTGGGGAAACCCACGGGAAAGTGCCACAGAGAGCAGACCGCCCCTATTTTGGGGTAAGGGTGAAAGGGTGGTGTAAGAGACCACCAGCGCCTTGGGCGACCAGGGCGGCTCGGCAAACCCCACCTGGAGCAAGGCCAAGAAGGTCCGCCTCGGCGGGCCGCGTCGGCGTTCGAGGGCTGCTCGCCCGAGCCGACGGGTAGGCCGCACGCCGCGAGGCGAAGGCCCGTGGCAACACGGGTCGCAGATGGATGGCCGCCCGCCCCACCGGGGCGACAGAATCCGGCTTATAGGCCGGCTCGTCCGTTTCCATCCAACCGGCTTTGGACATGCCGGCCGCCTGAAACGCCATCGCCTACAGACGCTGGGAACCACGTCACAAGCTGCCACGTCCGAGAAGACGGCCCGAGCCACGGCATAAGCTCCGTATCCAGCGGCTGCCGCAGCCGAGAAGGTCCATCGAGGCCATCAGGCGGCTCAGCGTCGATCCACAAGTCACATTATCCAAGAGACGACGCCACGCCCAGCCCGCCGCTAGCCGTGCCAGTTTGGCAATAAGTCGTCCCGGAGCAGTGGAAACCCCGGACCAACCGTAGGAAAATTTCTTGCGGAGTGACCGCTGAGTTCTTGGCGGAGGGAACAGCTGAGCCGGCCCGCCGTCTGCCAAAGGTCCTGTCCTGCAGCTGTCATGACAAATGGCTTGCCGCAACCCTTCCAGCGGTGTTTCAGGCGCTGTCTTGCGCTTGAGAGGGACAGATTACGATTGCTGTAATCTTAATCTTTAAGTGCGATCCTTCCCTGACTTCTCAACGTAAGGCTCAAGACATGACCACTTCCGACCAGCACGGCCCCGCCGGAGAGGCCCCGCCGCCGATCCCGGAGCCAGGACTTGCAGACGCCATTTCGGGCTCCCACCCGTCCGCCGCCGCCGGCGCTGCTGGCTCGCTCCGCGGCGCTGCCCCGGCCCAGCCCTACCTTGGCCCGCCGACAGCGCCGGCCAGCCCATATCCCCCCGCCGCCGGCCAACCCTGGCTCCCGCCTCAAACCAGCCAACCCTGGTTCCCGCCTCAAATCGGCCAGCCCGGCGCGCCGGCCCCCTTGACGAAAGCCGGGCTTCGACGGGACACCCGCCGCCTCGTCCTTGCCTACGCCGGCTGCCTTGTCGTCATTCAAATTGTCGGCGCCATCGTCGGCGGCGTGGCTGTCATTTTCGACCCCGCTGTCCGGGACATGATCAACGACATGATTGCCAACTCTTCCGGCGGCATCGATCTAAACAGCCAAACCATCATCGACGCGTTCAGCCGCTACAGCGGTCTGGCCTCGGTCGCAGGCCTCGTCGCCGGCGCCTCGTGTTTCTTCGCCATACGTGGCAAACGCCTCGTGACTTCAGACTTAACCATTGTCGGAGAACGGGTCCGGCTGCCTGTGATCGGGCAGCTTTTCGTTCTCATGATGGCCGTCCAACTCCTCGCCAGCCTCATGACAGCAGTATTGTCATGGCTTGGCATTGACATCACAGGCTCCTACGAAAGCGGCATCGAAAGCATCGCCGCATCCCCAATTGGACTTGTCTATGTTGTTTTGCTTGGCCCCTTCCTCGAAGAACTCATCTTCCGAGGGGCGGTCCTGCGCCATCTGCAGCCGTACGGGAAGAATTTCGCGATCATCACGTCGGCTGTCATGTTCGGCCTCTATCACATGATCTTGTTTCAGGCCGCCTACGCCATCCCCGTCGGCATCATCTTGGCCTACACCGCCAGCCGCTTCTCGCTCAAGTGGTCCCTCGCGCTCCACATTGCCAATAATGGTTTGGCTATGCTCAGCCTGACTGGTGTCCCGGAGGCCGTCTTCCTCATCTTCTACGTCCTCTGCGGGGCCGGGGCCGTCGCCATCTTCGCGCTTCGGCGTTCCGAAGTCCGGGCCCTGCCGGCCGCCGGGGCTCCCGTGCTCGACCACCCCTACCAGATCGCCTGGTCGCACCCGCTCTTCATCATCGCGGCGCTCATCCTCCTGGCCACCGGCGTCCTACTACTTCTCTAGACGGGCCGGCGCCGGGGCTTTCAAACGGCGGCGAGACTGGACAGCAGGCTCGAAAACCAGTTGGACGTCCTCAAGCCTGCAAGCTTCAAGATGGCCTCACGAGGCTGGGCGGACGAGGATGCGCTCGCATTCGGCGCAGCGTAGGACCTCGTCGGCTGGCGCGCCGTCATAGCGGGCCCGGTCGGCCGCCGTCGCCTCCAGGCCACAGGCTGTGCAACGGTTGCCTTGGAATTCGCCGACGCCGACGCCGCTGTAGCGGCCACGCAGCCGGTCGTACAACGTCACGAGTTCACCCGGCAAATCTCCCACGGCGGCTTGCCGGCGCCCGCGCAGTCCCGCCATCTCGGTTTTGGCCGCGGCGACAGCGGCCTCGCGCTCGCCCACGGCAGTCCGTAGGCCTTGCTCGACGTCTCTGGCGCGCGCCGCAGCGGCGACCACAGCGGCTTCAGCTTGTTCGAGGGCTTCCATGGCGGCCAGTTCAGCGTCTTCGAGGACGCCGACGCGCCCCTTGAGATGGTCAACCTCATCGACCATGCTGGCCAACGCTTTGGCGTCCATCTGGCCAGACTCGACTCGCTGTTGGTCCCGGGTCAACCGCTCGCGCACCGCTTTGACGCTGTCTTCGGCTTTGGCCAGGGCCGCCTCGGCGTCGCTACGGCGGGTTTCGGCCGCTGTCACGTCGTCAGCGGCGCCAGACCGCCTGGCGGCCAGGGAAGCGATGGTCTCGTGCAGGGGCAGAGTTTGGACTCGGCGCTCCAGGCGGGCGGCCGCCGTGTCGATCTGTTGGAGGCCGAGCAGCCGCCGCTGGCTCGCTGGATCCGCCTTCATTGGTGCTCCTCACTGTTGAGAGCCCATGGTAGCGGGGGTCTGACGCGGCCGTCAGCCAAAGCGGGGCAACTTTTATATCCTTAGGCGGACGCCGTTCCGATTCGCGCTGCCCCCTAAAATGAGGGGCTCTGACATTGCGAGGAGATCCGATGAGCGAACAAACGCCGGCCGACGGGAAACTGCCCAACAGGACCGTCCCCTTTTCCAAGGCTTTCAAGGACTTCATCGCCTCTGACTGGGCGGCGCCTTCGGACCTCCTGCCGGCCTCTCTTCCCGCCGCCGCCTGGACGCCCGCACGGCGCGACAGGCTGCGGGCACTGTTTCCCGGCGACCGTCTGATCGTCCCGGCCGGCCCTTACAAAGTCCGCTGCAACGACACGGATTTCCGCTATCGCCCCCACTCCGCTTTCGCCCACCTCGCCGGCCTCGGCGCCGATCACGAGCCGGACGCCGTCCTCGTCCTCGGCCCGGAGGCCGAGACCGACACCTTGTATTTCCACCCCCGAGTGCCCAGGACCGACCCGGAGTTCTACGCCTCCAGCCGCTACGGCGAGATGTGGGTCGGCCAACGTTTCTCGGCCGGCGAAATGGCGGCCCTGACCGGGCTGCGGGTCCGAGACTCGCAAGACCTAGCGGCCGCCTTGGCGGCTCCCGGAACTGATGGCGGGCGCCGGCCTGGCCTCAGGGTGCTGCGCGAAGCCGACCCCGCTGTGACCTCGTTGGCCGACGCTTTACGAGGCTGGGCCGACCAGGCCGCCGACGCCGAGCTCGCCGTCGCCTGCAGCGAATTGCGCCTCGTCAAAGACGCGTTCGAGATCGGTGAATTGGACAGCGCCTGCGCCGCCACCTTGACCGGTTTCGAGGCTGTCATCGCTGACTTGCCAGAGGCGGTCCGCCGGGGCCGAGGCGAACGTTGGGTCGAAGGCGTCTTCGGCCTCCAGGCCCGCCACCTCGGCAACGCGGTCGGCTACGACTCGATCGCCGCCGGGGGCGAACACGCCTGCACCCTGCACTGGATACGCAACGACGGCGACCTGCGCGACGGCGACCTCCTGCTGCTCGACGCGGGAGTGGAGGTCGATTCCCTCTACACAGCTGACGTCACCCGCACCCTGCCCGTCTCCGGCCGCTACAGCCCCGCCCAACGTGAGGTTTGCCTAGCTGTCCTCGAAGCCCAGGCGGCTGGACTGGCGGCCGCCCGTCCCGGCGCCGCTTTTTCCGACATCCACGACGCCGCGGCCCGCGTCATCGTACAGCGGCTGGCCGATTGGGATCTCCTGCCCGTCAGCGTCGACCAAGCTTTGTCGCCCGAGGGCGGCCAATGGCGCCGCTGGATGCCGCACGGGACAAGCCACCACCTTGGCCTCGACGTCCACGACTGCGCCGCGGCCCGCCAGGAGAATTACCGGCGCGGCCGTCTGGCCCCCGGCATGGTCGTGACGGTCGAGCCCGGCCTCTATTTCAAGTCTTCCGACCAATTAGTCCCAGACCGTTTGCGCGGCATCGGCGTCCGCATCGAGGACGACATCCTCATCACCGAAGACGGACACCGCAATCTGACGGCCGCCTTCCCCCGGCACCCGGACGCAGTAGAAGCCTGGATGGCGGCGGTCCAAAACCGACCCTCGATTTGAAGCCAGGGAGTAGGTAGCGGGGGTTAGCCGCCCGATTATAAGTTGGATTGTCTGTCAGCGTCTGGTGTGGCGACAAAGAGCCCCGTGCTGGCAGGGACGACCACTAGGGGTTCTCCGACATCGCCGGCGCCTTTAGAGCTCAGGGACGAACAGTTGGCGATAGTGGCCACCCGCACGCCGAGCCTGTCGGCCAGGCTGGCGGCGGTTTCATCCGGGTCGGCCCCGTATAGTTCGATCGTGTAGGACCAACCTGGGAAAGCACAGAACGGATAGCATTCGAACTCGCCGACTAGCTCCCGAAGGCAGGCTTCAACTTCAGTCTGGGGGACGGCGGCGGCCAGGTTAAGGCTAATTTCGCCACCAGTTGACATGCCGATCACATCTTTTCCAAGGATGAGAGAGATCCTTATCAAAACCATCGCCGCGAATACCCCTGATTACGCGGGTACGGCTAACACGCAGAGCGGTGGTGCCTGCGCGGTCAGTTCGATGTTTCATCGACGGCTATTATCTCAAGCCCAGCACAGGGGTCGCTCTGCGTGACAGCATGGTAGCACCTCAACCGCCGAACAGGCGGTCCAACTCCCGTTTGGGCGCCAACCACACCCGCCCGACCTTCCTGGCCCGCAGACTACCGGACCGAACCAACCCCGACAAAAATTTAGGAGAACGGCGCACGTAATCCGCCGCGTCAGGGAATGCCACCGCTTACGCAGGGAGTACTTGAAGGGATATTCATAATGGAGTTTAGGGATTTCGGGACACGCCGTCTGGGAGATTGATGGAGACGGCCGGCCGCGAGAAAATAAATTATGCCTAAAATACTTCCGGCGACCGACCGCAGATACTATTATACCACGGGTTTCCACGA
>JAIRXC010000054.1 GCA_031268515.1 Propionibacteriaceae bacterium | reverse complement strand
CAAAGCCCTGACCGGCGGTCTGGGCGCGCACTCGGTTTGCGAGGCGGTCGGCACCCAGGAAGCCATGATGCAAGCCATCCGGTCTTGCCGCTCCGGCGGACACGTCGGTTTCGTCGGCGTCTCGCACGGCGTGGCGATCCCCGGCAATGAACTGTTCGGCGCGGGCATCCACCTTCACGGCGGCCCCGCTCCCGTCCGCCGCTTCCTGCCCGACCTCGTCGAGCGGATCTGGAACCGCCAGATCAACCCCGGCAAGGTTTTCGACCTCGTCCTTCCCCTCGACCGGGCCGCCGAAGGCTACCAGGCGATGGACCAGCGCCAAGCGGTCAAAGTCATGCTCACACCGTAACGGCCGATGGCGCCGTGTCGGTTGGCTTCGCCATAATCAACCCGTGACCTGGCGACGACTTCTCAGCTTCGCTGTTGTGGTCTCGCTCTTGGGGGCTTGCACGTCGGAACCGCCGCCCGTGCCCGACCTCACAGCCCCACCTGACGCCGTCGTCTGGAAAGCGGTCGACAACGTCAACCAGACGCCGCGTGACCAGTTGGCGAACGGCGGCCACCTCCGTATCGGCTTGACCGAGTGGACCGCCGACTGGAACCCCTGGTCGGCCGCCTTGCCCGCCCAGTTGGCAAAGATCCTCGACGCCGTCCGCCCCCGCCTCTTCAACGTCACCGGCGGCGGTGAGCTGCAACCCAACCCGGATTGGCTCGACGGCGTGCCGACGGTTGAGAATGATCCGGTCACCCGCGTTGTCTACCACCTCAATCCGGCCGCCGTCTGGGGCGATGGCCGCCCCGTCGGCGTGGCCGACTTCCAGGCCGCTTGGCACGGCTGCGCCGACCCGGCCGCCGATCGCCCCTGTTCGGCCGGGCAAGGCTTCGAGGCCATCGTCTCCATCGAAGAAGGGGAAACGCCGCACGATATCGTCGTTGTCTACACCGGCCTCTACCCCGACTGGGCCCTGACCTTCCTCCACGGCCCGGTCCGGGCTGACCCGGCTACAGGCGACCCCTTCGCCGTCTGGGACAACCCGGCTGCCTGCCGCGACAGCCAAGCCGGCCCGTACACCATCGTCGCAATGGCCCCCGACGGCGGCAACATGACATTGGTAGCGAACCCTTGGTGGTGGGGCGACGCGCCGCTGCTCGATTCGGTCACGGCGTATCGGCTCGCCCCGGGCGAACTGACGGGTTCGCTGAGAGCGGGCGAATATGACGCTTGGCCCATCGGAACCGACCCCGCCGCCTACGCCGCCGCCAGCATCGCCGACAACCTCCAGTTACGCCGTTCCCCCAGCCCCAGCTGGCGCGTCCTCCTCCTCGACCAAAACAATTCAATCTTGTCAGATCGCCATGTCCGCCAGGCGATCGTGGACGCCCTCGACCGGACCGCCTTGGCCGGAGCCGACTTGCCGGGTCTGGCCTGGAGCCCGGAGGCCCCCGATTCTCTGGCTTGGCAGCCCGGCCAAGCCCGCTACGCCGATCTGGCTGCCTCAACCGGCCTGCCGGGGGACGCAGCCGCCGCCGCCACGTTATTGGACGAGGCCGGCTGGACATTGGAAGACGGTCAGCGCCAGAAGGACGGCGAAAAATTATCTTTGGTTTACGGGGTGGCCGCCGACGACCCGTTGAGCGAATCGGCGGGCCTCCAGCTGCGGGTTCAATTGGCGGCCATCGGCGTCGAGGTGATCCTCGCTCCCCAAGACACGGTTGCCGCCGGTCCGTTGTCGACCCAAGGCCTTGACCTCGTCACGGTGACGTGGGCCAATGGCCTGAGTCCAGCCCAGCGTTTGCAAGCGGCTTTTTCGACCGGCAGCCCGGCCAATCAAACCGGCTACGGCAATCCCACCGTCGACTCGCTCTTGGCGACGGCCCGTCAAACGGCGGACCTCGAAGCGCAAGACAACCTCATCGCCGCAGCGGATGCCACCTTGTGGCGCGACGCCGTGGCCTTCCCCCTCTACAGCGCCCCCGACACCTGGGCGGCTGTTCCGAACCTCGCCAACTTCGGGCCGAGCGGCCTGGCCGAGCTGCGCTGGCAAGACGTCGGCTTTGCGAACTCTTAGCCTCGGCGGCGGGGGCGTTGGCGTCCGGCCGGGTGGTTTAGTTTGACAGCGGCAGGGACGCAGGGGCGGCTTCGGCAGCTGGGCGGTGTCGCTCGGAGGCGCCGCTGCGGTTTGGCTTTGGTTCGCGGCCCGTCGCTGGCGGCAGCGCTCGGGGGCCGGTTTTCGTTATGAAATCGTTACGCGGTAGGAGTTGATTTGCCCATAGGCCGCCCCTCTAGGGTGGCGTTTAAGGCCGAGCGCGACGCGGCTTAAACCGGCCCCGGAAATGCGCGCGGCGAGCGGATGGGAAAAGGGTTGGCGTTTGCCGCGGTCCGCGGCCTGTGATCTGTTCCGTTGGGAGTTTATGGTCGAGATGATGTCACCTTGCAGTGAAAAGCGGCCTCGCCATAAGCCAAGGAAAGCGCCGTGTTTTGGCGTCCTCGCTGTGGCCGCCGTGTCAGCTTTGACGGGTTGCAGCCAGCTGTCGTCGCCGGCGAGTGTCACGGAGAGCACAGCTGACCCGATTGCCGTCAGCCATATCGATGATATTTTGGCCAGCGCTGACGCCAGCGGCATGGATGATTTCCAGCGGGCTGTCATCGAGCAAGCGCGAGAAACTGGGAAAATCTCGGAAGAAAACTGGAAGCAAGCTAATTATAACATGTTGGAATGTGTCTCCGCCGCTGCTCCAGACATGGTTTGCCAAGTGACTTACGACGGTGCCCGAGTGGATAATGAATGCCATTTCCCAAATAGCTCAGAGATGACTGAGGGAGACCTCAAAAACTGGAGTTTGATCATCCGTGATTGCCAAATGCGTCACGCCGGCGACGTCAATTCTCTCTACGCTTATCTTTACGGCGGGCCAGAGCAGCGGGACCCGGAATACCTGCCCCGGCAGATCTGGCAGTGCCTGCTCGACCGTCAGGGACTGCCGGAAACTGTCACATTCGAGCAGTTCTACGCCGATTTCGACAACGGCGCAGTTTCCTACGGCCCTGACCAGGGCGGTCTTTTCAAAGATTGTTGGGACAAAGCCATGGCAGGTTGACAGCAGAGGGCGGCGGCGCTGCGCGCGGCGGACTCGGCGAAACTGGCCGGACCTACGGAACCGGCCGCGGCGGTTTGTCCAAGCGGCTGAAAGAGGCTGTGGAGTTCTTGCGGGCCACACTAGGATCAGGCCGACGATTCCGGTTTTAAGGACGCACTGAAGAGGGGACCCGCCCATGGCGATCTGGACACTGCACGGCAACGGCACGCTGGCCCCCGGGGAGGTGGTCAAGCCGACCGAACGCCTCGGCTGGGGCAAGACGGTCGGCCTCGGCGCTCAGCACGTCGTCGCGATGTTCGGCGCGACGTTCGTTTTCCCGCTCCTTATGGGCCTCAACCCCCAGCTCGCCGTCATGATGTCCGGCGTGGCGACGATCATCTTCATCATCGTCGTCAAACACCGCGTCCCCTCCTACCTTGGCTCCTCCGCCTCCTTCGTCGGCGTCGCAACGGCGATCTACGCCCAAGGCGGCGACGCCTCGGATCTGACCGGGGCTTTGTTTGTGACTGGCGCCGCGCTTTTCATCGTCGGGCTGATAATCCATTTCGCCGGCGCCCGCGTCATCCACAAGGTGCTGCCGCCAGCTGTGACCGGCGCTGTCGTCATGTTGATCGGCTTCAACTTGGCGCCCGTCGTCGCCAAGACATATTGGCCGCAAGACCAGTGGACCGCTTTCCTCGTTATGATCGTCGTCGTTGTCTTGTCGGTCGGTTTCCGCGGTTTCATCGGCCGTATCGCCATCTTTGTTGCTCTTGTCGTCGGCTATGTGATCAGCTGGCTTTTTGACCGTCTTTTCGGCCAGATCACCTCTCAGACCGCTTCCGGCCTAATAGCCCCGCACTGGCGGGTCGACTGGTCAGCCGTCCAGGCGGCCGACTGGATCGGCTTGCCGCCGGTCAGCGACGCGGCCGCCGGCGTCGTCGGCTTCCACCTGCCGACCTTCAACTTGGCTTTCGCCCTCATTGCCCTTCCCGTCGTCATCGCCTTGATCGCTGAGAACACCGGCCACGTCAAGGCGGTCGCGGAGATGACGGGGGAGAACCTTGACGCTTCCATGGGCCGGGCCATCGCCGCCGACGGCGCCGCCTCAATGCTCGCCACTTTCGTCGGCGCCGGTCCGACGACAACCTACGCGGAGAACATCGGGGTCATGGCGGCCACCCGGGTTTATTCGACGGCGGCCTACACGGTGGCTGCCGTCGTCGCCATCGCGTTCGGCTTCTCGCCTAAATTCGGGGCCGTCATCTCGGCCACTCCAGGTGGCGTCCTAGGCGGCATAACGGTTGTCCTCTACGGCATGATCGGCCTCCTGGGGGCGAAAATTTGGAAGGAGAACGGGGTCGATTTCGGCAATCCCGCCACCCTCGTGCCCTTGGCCGCGGGCCTCATCATCGGCATCGGCGACGTTTCCTTGGTCATCGGCGATTTCTCCTTGTCCGGCATCGCTCTTGGCACGATCACAACCGTGGCGGTCTATCACTTGGCCCGCCTCCTGGCTTCCTCCAAATCCCGTCCGTCCGCCGGGGCGGCGATCATTTACGACGCTCCGGGGGTGTACAAAGACGACGATTAGACGGCCCCTGCGAGGACTTCCTGGCCGCGCGGCCGCCCCCTTCGCCAACACCGGTCAGTTTTGCGCTTCCAGAAGACTTCCTGTCCGCTCGGCCGCCTCGTTGCCGAAGGCGGGCGTTAGTCCTGCCTAGAGAGGCCCCCGCCCGCCTGGCTGCATCAGTGGTTGCCCATCTCTGGTTGTGTCATTTTGGTAAGCGATTGCACTCGCCCGGCCGCTTCGAAACCGCTGGCGGCGCCGCTGCGGCGCGTCTCCGCCGGGAGGCCGGGGCCAGCCCGTACCGTGGCCCCGTGGACACGACTGGGCTGATTTTCGTCGTCGTCATCGGCATCTGGGTGGCTTATCTCATCCCCCAGCACCTGGCGCGACGGACCGTTGACGTGGTCGAGGAAGGACTCGACGCGGCGACGACGCCAGAGCCTACGATCACTGTCCACCACGGCGTCCCCCAACCCGACGGGGAAGACGAAGCCGAGCCGAATGGGCAATTAGGCGCCGCTGGCTTGTTGGATCTGCCCGTCGCCACCGATTTGACCCGTCGTGCTTTGCGGCGGGAGATCCGGCTCTTGGCCCGGCGGGCCGCCCGCGCCCGCCGTCGAGCCCTCGTCGCCTTGGCCGCCCTCGCCTTGGCTGCCGCCGTGGCCGGCTTGGCTGGTTTGACGTCCTGGTGGACGCTTGTCGCCGGTTTGGCCGCCCTTGTCGCCGGCCTCGTTTTGTCGCGTTGGAACGTTGTCAGGGTCAACCGCCGCCTCGACCGCTACCGCGCGGCCGCCGACCGCGGTGGCAGCGAAGCCACCGTCGCCATACAGCCGCCGCAGGCTGAAGCTGCCGCGGCTGTCGCCAGCCGGGAAGTCCTAGTCGGCCCCGCGGGCGAGTCTCAGTTGTCTTTGTGGGATCCCTTGCCGATACCTCCGCCAACGTATCTGTCGCAGCCTTCGGCTCCTAGGACCACCCGGACGATTGATCTGGCCAGCCGGGCTCCCGCCCAGCCGGCCCCCGTCGTAACGGCTGACGCTCCCGACCAGCCCGACGACGGCGACACGGAGTATTCAGCCGCCGTCTGATTCGGCCGGTTGGGTGGCCTTTGCCGCTAACGCCTAGCCCAAAGGCGACAGTTTGATTTGGGCAAACGGCAAGGAACTCATAATGGACGAGCAGCGTTATGTGGCGCACGGCGTCATCGAAACCGGCGGACGGTTCCTGCTGATCCAACGCGGTTCCGGCCGCTACCTCGGCGACTGGTGGGATGTTCCCGGCGGGACCGTGGAGTCCGGGGAGACCCCAGGAGAAGCGGCTGTGCGCGAGTGTCAGGAGGAGGTGGGCATCGACTGTCGGCTGGGTGAGGAGTTAAGCCGGTTTATGAACTTGGACACGGGTGGCCGAGACATCTTGTTCCACACCGTGACTTATCGGCTACAGCCCGTGAGCACGCTAGTTGTGGTTCGTCTCTCGCGCGAGCATCAAGACTACCGGTGGGTGACCTGGGATGAGGCGGCAGAGTTTCCGGTGGTGTGGCATGTGGCCAAGACGCTCACGGGCCTGTGGAATGTGTCTTACAAGTGAATCCGTGCCACCGGCAACAGACGGAGACAGGATTGGCCGTCACCGTCCCGGCACTGCCAGCGGCGGCCACAGTCGTAGTCGGTATCGTCTATGCGGCGCCTCTGAACGATGATTATCCTATGCCGCAAGGTGATAGCAGGATAAGTTTTTGGCGCTCGATTCGAAAGTAGAGAGTAACATGTTGCCGGTAGTTGACTCGTGTTTGCCGCCCTTCGGCGCTGATCTGACGCTCGTGTCGGGCTCTGCCTGGCGTCGAGATGACCGCCCGCTGGATGGTCCCTTTGACGGACGCTCAGGATTCTCCGGTCTCGTGGCGGCAGGCCTTTGCTGGTGTTGCGACCGTGACTGCCGGCACACGGTTGTCCAGTGGAGTGTTCCCGATAAAGTGGACACTCGCTATGCCGCGAGTTGGTCTATATGCGTATATCCTAACTCAAACTCCTCAATAGTCAAATACCCTAGATACGAATGCCTCCTAGTCCGGTT
>JAIRXC010000005.1 GCA_031268515.1 Propionibacteriaceae bacterium | reverse complement strand
GCTTCCGACGAGGACGAGGCCGAAGAAGCAGCGGCTGAGGACGCCGCTGACGCTGTGACAGACAACCTCGAGCAGCCGGCCGCCGCAGCCGATGAGGCTCAGCCCAAGACCTCGGCTCGGCCCGTCCGCCGCGTCCCGGCTGCTGCCCCTGCGGCGGCGCGTGTGGCGGCGGCGCGCAAGAACCGGCCGACCCCGTCGAGGACCGAAGCGACGACGGCTGCCGTCAAGCCCCAGCGGACGACGCCGGCCGTGTTCGTCGGCCAGTCGGTCCAAGAACTCAAGAAAGTAGTGTGGCCGACCAGCGGCCAACTCGGGCAGTACTTCGCAGTCGTGCTCGTGTTCGTAATCTTCATGATCGCGCTCGTCGCGGTCCTCGACCTCGTTGCCGGCTGGGGCGTCCTCAGGCTCTTCGGCAGCTAGCCAATGGAAGGAAGGACTCCTGACGTGGCAAATGCCCACGAGGAAACCGCGGCCCCTGAGGCCGCCTTGGAGGCTGTGGCTTTAGAGGCCGCCGCAGAGGCGGCTCCCGACGCCGCCGCCCTAGACGAGATCCACATCAACTTGGACCTAGGCGGCGACGAGGAAGAAGCGGCTCCGGAAGCTGGCCTCAACCTTGATTTTGGCGACGATTCATCGGAAAGCGAAGACGAGGACGGCGTCAAACTTGACGACTCCGACGACATCGCGGCGGCTGTCAAGGTCAAGCTGAGGGCCGAGATGGACGGCAAGCCAGGCGAATGGTACGTCGTCCACACCTACGCCGGCATGGAAAAGCGCGTCAAGCAAAACCTCGACTCGCGGGTTAAGACCCTCAACATGGAGGACTACATCTTCGAGGCCGTCGTCCCGACCGAGGACGTCGTGGAAATCCGCAACGGCCAGAAGAAGACGGTGACGCGGACGGTCATCCCCGGCTACGTCCTCGTCCGGATGGACCTGACGGACGACTCCTGGGCGGCGGTGCGCCATACGCCGAGCGTGACGGGCTTTGTCGGCCACGCCAACGACCCGGTGCCCTTGGCCCTCGACGAGGTCGTCAGCATGTTGCTGCCGAGCGCCATCGCCATCGCGACAGCCGGGGACGGCAAGGCCGCGCCGCGGCGCAAGAAGGTCGAACTCGTAGACTTCCGGATCGGCGATTCGGTCATTTTGACCGATGGCCCGTTCACCGGAGTGCACGCCACGATCACCGAGATTCACGTGCACAGCCAACGCCTCAAGGCGACCTTGGAGTTCATGGGCCGGGACACGCCCGTGGACCTCACACTGGACCAGGTCCAAAAGATCTAGCCCTAAGCCCCGCGCCGTGGACCGTCCGCGGCGCACCTCAGAATCAAGGAAGCAAGGACTCAACCACCATGCCCTCCAAGAAGAAGGTCGCGGCCCTCGTCAAGATCGAGCTGAACGCCGGGGCGGCCACGCCAGCCCCGCCGGTCGGCACCGCTCTCGGCCCGCACGGTGTCAACATCATGGACTTTTGCAAGCAGTACAACGCTGCCACAGAAGCCCAGCGTGGCTCCGTCATCCCGGTCGAGATCACGATCTACGAAGACCGCACGTTCAAGTTCATCACGAAGACACCGCCGGCCGCCGACCTCATCAAGAAGGCCGCTGGCATCAAGTCGGGCTCCTCAAACCCGCTCAGCGTCAAGGTCGGCTCGCTGACCCGGGAGCAGGTGCGCGAGATCGCCCAGACGAAGCTTCCCGACCTCAACGCCAACGACATCGACGCGGCCATGCTGATCGTCGAGGGTTCGGCTCGGTCGATGGGCGTGACGGTCGCAGACTGAGCCGTCTCGGCTCTGTCGGTCCCGCGCCTACGGGGGCTTCTTGGGGTCGCCTTTCTTCAGGCGCTGACGAGTCGGCGCCTAGGGCGAGACCTAGTCACGGCAGCACCGCTGTCCTGCCCGTGACGGCCTACGTAAAGGAAATCTGACAGCGGAGGGGGCCGCAAGCCCTCGTCGTGGGAGGGGCACGCCGCCCCGCACCACATCTGGCCGGCCACCACGCGCGGTGGCCCAAACATCTCTTACGATTTAAGAAAAGGACCCAGAACCATGAAGCGCAGCAAGGCGTATCGCACGGCCGCGGCTCAACGCGACCCCCACAGCCTCTACACCGCCGGCGAGGCGATTGACAAGGTCAAGGCTGCCGCCTCGGCCAAATTCGATGAGACCATTGAGGTCGCCATGCGGCTCGGCGTCGATCCCCGCAAGGCTGATCAGATGGTCCGCGGCACCGTCAACCTCCCCAACGGCACAGGCAAGACAGCCCGCGTCCTCGTCTTCGCGACGGGTGAGAAGGCCGCCGACGCCATCGCCGCGGGCGCGGACGAGGTCGGCGCCGACGAGTTGATCGAACGCGTCGCCGGCGGCTACTTGGACTTCGACTCCGTCGTCGCCACGCCCGACCTCATGGGCAAGGTCGGCCGCCTTGGCCGCATCCTCGGCCCCCGCGGCCTCATGCCCAACCCCAAGACCGGCACGGTGACGATGGACGTGGCCAAGGCCGTCACGGACATCAAGGGCGGCAAGATCGAGTTCCGCGTCGACCGCCACGCCAACCTCTGCTTCATCATCGGCAAGGCTTCGTTCAGCGCCGCCCAGCTGATGGAGAACTACGCCGCCGCCCTCGACGAGATCCTCCGCCTCAAGCCCAGCGCCTCGAAGGGCCGCTACCTACGCAAGGTGACGGTCGCTTCGACCATGGGCCCTGGCGTCCAGATCGATCCGTCTCGCAAGGTCGAAGCGGCCGCCGCCGAAGCCGAATAGCCCTGTTGTCTCGTTTCGGCTGCCCCGCCGGCGGCGGCCGAAACGAGACCGGCTGCGGACCGGGCCGGGTCGAGGTGCCTCAAAGTCAAGTGCCCGCGAAAAGTTGCCCGTGCATCACAGATAAAATGCCCGCGTAACGACGGGGTCTGAACCACAACCTCACTGGCCTTCCGGTCTGTCCGGCTGGGA
>JAIRXC010000131.1 GCA_031268515.1 Propionibacteriaceae bacterium | reverse complement strand
AGCCAGCCCTTCATCGCCAGGCCTGGCCCATGACCTCGGCGTCTAACAAGTCGGCGACCGCCGCCCCGGACCGGATCAGATCCGCCACCGAGACCGGGGCGTCTTTCTCCCTTGCCCCGGCCGTTTCGAGATCGCGCCGCAGGTATTCGTTGCGGGACAGCCCCGCCCGTTTCGCCGCCTGGTCGAGGGCCGTGATGGCTGCCTTGCTCAAACCCCTGATCAGCAGATCGGGCACGCGGGCGTCTCCTTCCGCTCGAATTTTGCCTGATATCACGATATCAGGCGATCCGGGGCGCGTTGGAGGCCCAGGGCGCAGACCACGTCCACCGGCCGGCCAAGGATTCGGCCAGCCCGTCTGCCGACAGCGCGGACGGCGGCTAAGCTCTGACCAGACTTCAGCACGCTTCGGACAACGGGAGGTCCTCATGCTCCGCCGTCTCCTGCTCGCCCTCGCCCGCAATGACCGCGTCCGCGGTTTGATCATGGCCTTTCCCGCCACCCGAAACGTGGTCGAACGTTTCGTGGCGGGGACGACGTGGCAGGAGGCTGAGCCTAAGGTCCGCCAACTGATCGAAAGCGGCCTCAAGGTCACCGTTGACATTTTGGGCGAGGACACGGCCAGCCCAGCCGACGCGGAAAGGTTGGCCGACGACTACCTCGGCCTGCTCGACCGCCTGGCCGCCGAAGGGCTGGCCGGCGCCGCCGAAGTGTCGGTCAAGCCGTCCGCCATCGGCTTGGCTCTGCCGGCGGACGGCCCGGCTGTCGCCTTGGCCCAGGCCCGCCGTATCGCCGCCAAGGCTGAGGCCGTCGGCTCCACGATCACCCTCGACATGGAGGGTTGCCAGCTGACCGACGCCACCATCGAGTTGGCTGAGGCTTTGCGGGCCGAGCACCCGTCGGTCGGCTGCGTCCTCCAAGCCGGCCTCCGGCGCAGCCAGGCTGACTGCGGCCGCCTCGACGGCCCCGGTTCGCGCATCCGCCTTTGCAAGGGCGCCTACGACGTCCCCGCCGACCTCGCCTACACCGCTCGCCGGGAAGTCGACCTCAGCTACGTCCGCTGCCTCAAGGCGCTCGTCCGCGGCGAGGGCCTGCCGCTCGTCGCGACCCACGACCCGGTTCTCATCGAGATCGCCCAAGAGCTGGCCAGCCGGGCTGGCCGCGGCCTCGGCGACCTCGAATTCCAGATGCTCTACGGCGTCCGCCCCGAGGAGCAACGCCGCCTGGCCAGCATGGGTTACAGCGTGCGGGTTTACGTCCCCTACGGCCCGGATTGGTACGGCTACTTCATGCGCCGCCTGGCCGAACGTCCCGCCAACGTCGGATTTTTCCTACGCTCCCTGGTCGGGCGTAGCTGAAACCGGCGGCCATGGCCGACCAGAGTTTGGCCCGGCCGGCGTCCGGCGAGGAGCGCGGCCAAGGCCTAGCTGGCTCCGGCGCCGAAGAGGGGGACCGCGCCGTCCGGTCTGACAAGCCCGCTGCCGGCGCTGCTGACCCGGCTGCCGCCCAGTCTGGCCGCCCTGCCCGCCGGTCTGGCTTGTCCGCCGCCCAGTCTGGCCAGGCCGTCTCGACAGCCGGCCCCAGCAGCGGCTCCGAAACGAGCCTGGCCGGAACCTCAAAGCGGTGGACGGGCTGGGAAATCGTCATCGTCTTGTCCCTCGGGTTGGGCCGCTCGGCGGTCTCGTCCATTCTCAACCTTGTCAACCGCTTGACCGTGGGCGTGCCGCTGGCCGATCAGACAACCCAGATGAACAACACTGTGACGCCGGACCGGCCTTGGCTCGACTTGGCCTACCAAGTCGCCAACACCGTTTTCCCTCTCGCCCACGTCCTCCTCGCCCTCTACCTCCTCCACCTCGCCCACGGCCGCGCCCGCCGTCTGATCGGTTTCGACGGAACACGCCTTGGCCGCGACCTCGCATCTGGCTTTATCGTCGCCGCCGCCATCGGCCTGCCCGGCCTGGGGTTTTATCTGGCGGCCCGGGAACTAGGTTTCAACACAACTGTCGCCGCCGCCAACCTGACGGCCCAGTGGTGGACGACGCCGGCGCTCATCGCCGCCGCTCTCGCCAACGGCCTGGTCGAGGAGATCGTCATGCTCGGCTATCTCTTGACCCGTCTGGCCGACCGCGGCTGGCCCCCGTGGGCCGCTGTCGCGTTGTCCGCTGCCATCCGTGGCGCCTACCACCTCTACCAAGGTTTCGGCGGCGGCATCGGCAACTTCGTCATGGGCGTGGTTTTCGCCTGTTGCTACCGCCGCTGGGGCCGTGTTCTGCCGCTGGTCGCAGCCCATACGCTCATCGACATCGCCGCTTTCGTTGGTTACGCTGCTTTGAAGCCTCACGTCAGCTGGCTCTGAGCCGGTCCGAAGAAGGTCGGTTGAACAATTCAAGCGCTTTTGGGCGCGGCCCTGTTGGCGGCGTCTGTCAATCCCGGGCTCGGCAGCCCTTCGGCGCGCATGACGAACCGAATCATTGAGACGGCCTTTTCCGTGCGTCTTGTGGCTTCTTCGGCGCTGGAGCCGATCGCGACGACCAGGCCAGGGCGATCATTGGATGAGTTCACCGCTGTTATACGGTCTCCAGGGCTTGCTTGAATCTCAATATCGATGACTCCTGGCGCTGTGCGTGCTGTGTGGACTCCATCAATTGCCTGTATCACGCCGGGTTCGACTATAAAGAAACGCATAGCCGCAGCTTGCGGCCGAGAAAGTGGCTCGGACTTGTGGCTTAGTCCCGACCTGATGGCTATAGCCGTGTCAAGTAGGTCGATGCCAGTTGCTTGCCGGACAAGGTCGACGATGCGGTCGCCCCCGTTGCGAGGATGGGTTTCAATAATCACGAAGCCGGTCTTGGAGGCGATGATTTCGGTGTGGCTCAGTCCCCAACGGATTCCGATCAACGAGAGAAAATCGCGGACGTATTGTTCGAGGGCAAGGCGTCTAGCGTCGTCCAGGGGAGCGGGGACGCAGTGTCCTAATTCGACGAAGGGATTGGCGGCACTGTGCCTGTAAAGTAACTTTTTGGTCACTGCTGCGATTGAGTGGGCGCCATCGCGGGAATACGCCTCAACGGAGTATTCGTCGCCTACTGCGAATTGCTCGGCGAGCATAGGCAGGCGGGGGAGCGACGACAGCCACCGGTTGAGATTGTCTTGGGAATCAAGAAAGACAACGTCGGCGCTTCCTGTCCCATTGATTGGTTTAAGAATGACGGGGAATCCGATCTCTTTGACAAAGTCATGCAGATCGGCGGGAGTTGTGACGACCACGGCGGGAAGCCGGTATCGGCTGTCGGAAGCGAGCCATGCGCGCATTTGGGCTTTGTCGACGACACGTTCGACTACCTCGACAGCGTTGTCAGCGAAACCGAGAAGCGCGTTCAGGCGGGCAGAAGCGAGCAGACCGGACTCCGTCAATGAGAGCACGCCGACGACGGTGTAGCGTTCAAGGAACGGGCGTAGCAGATCGGCCGAAAGTCCGATATCCGTGTAGTCAGTGAGCAGTAAATGATCAGCGAGATCTATCACTCCGGGAGCGAGGCGTGCGGGAGCGTCTAAAACGACTACAACGAGATTATGCGATCGGGCGCGTTCGCATTGCGCGGCATTGGGCCCAATAAGGATAATGCATCGATCGGTCATGACAGCTCCTTGGCGTCGGCGGTAGGCTAATTTTTAGCGGGGCGATGGCAGGCTCGGAAGAGGAAAGCGCCGACGAAACCACAAAGTAGGCTCAACCCACTTATGAGTAGCCAATCGAGGCTAAATGTCGTGAAAGTGCTGCCGAGTATT
>JAIRXC010000115.1 GCA_031268515.1 Propionibacteriaceae bacterium | reverse complement strand
TGGGTCAAGATCCGGCCGCCTTATTGGGCGTCGCTGCGCTGGCCGCCCGTCGAATCGTCCGAGGCGGCGCTGGGGGAGGCGCTTTTGGCCGGGCCGCTGCGTATCCAAGGTTCTTGGCTGTTGGGCGTTTTGATCGCAGGCGGGCTGATCGCCGCGTTGCGCCGCCGCCGCCGCTGGCTGGCCTGGTCGGCCGGGGCTTGGGCCATCTGCTGTTTGCTGTGGTCAGCCGCCGCCGCTTGGCCGCAAGACGGGCTGCGTTTTTGGTTTGTCGGCGGCTACTACAGCGACCCCTACCGCCTCGCCGCCCTCCTGGCCATCCCGAGCCTGCCGCTGGCGGCTGTCGGCCTGGAGTACGCGTTGCGCTGGCTCAACGCCGGACTGCGGCGGCGGGGCCTGGGCCAGCCGGTTTGGGCGGCGGCCGCCCTGGCTGTCGCAGTCGCGGCGGCGCTGACGGCCGGCACCCAGGCCACCGCGGGGATGAACGCCGCCATCGACGTCGTCTCCGACGATTATCAGATCAACGCTGACTCGCCGCTCGTGGACAGCGATGAATACCGTCTCATCGAGCGCCTGCCAGAACTGGTGCCGGCCGGCGTGCGAGTGGCTGTCAACCCCTGGAACGGCAGTTCGATGGCCTACGCCCTCGTCGGCGTCCTGACGACGACAACACACGTGGCCTACGAGGCCAGTCCCGCCGAAGCGGTCATCGACAACCGCCTCAGCCAGGTCGGCAGCGACCCGGCCGGCGTCTGCCCGGCTGTCCGGGAGCGCGGCGTCGGCTACGCCCTCGACTTCGGGTCCAAAGAGGTCCACGGCGGCGAAAACCCGTTGCCGGGGCTGGAAAATCTGGCAACGGCCCCCGGTTTCGAAGAGGTGGCCCGGGAAGGCCACGCCGTGCTCTACAAGGTCACCGCCTGCAGCTGAGCCCAGGGCTTGCAGCCGGCCGTCCCGGGCGGTTGCAAGCGGCTCCGGCGGGATTCTCCGTCCCAGCCGTCTGCAACGGCTGTGGCAGGGCGGCGGGCAAGCGCGGCGCGGGTAAGCGCGGCGCGGGTAAGACAAGGCCTCATCTTGCAGTTGGCTGTCCTAAGACGGCGGGTTTTTCAAATGGCCGTTTAGGCCTGGCCCAGCGGGAATTCGGGAACCGCATAGCCGGTCGCCTCCAGTTTGGCGAGGTCGAGAAGGCTGGAAAGGGGCCGCGGGGCGATGGGCTCCTTGCCGGCGTAATACTCCGCGGTCGTGACGGCCCGCACGTCGGCGGGGTCGCGGCCCGCGGCCGCGAAGACGCCCCGCGCCACGTCTGCCCAGCTGACAGCCGGACCGCCGTCTGTGCAGTTGTAGGTCCCGTAGGGGGCGTTGCTGTCCAGCAGGTGTTTGATGGCGGCGGCCAAGTTGGCCGTGTGGGTGAGCCGCCCGGTCTGGTCGCCCACGACGGCGGGGTTGGCGCCTCGCCGGGCCAGGTCAGCCATGACGGCGATGAAATTACGGCCGTCGCCGACGACCCAGCTGGTGCGGAGGATGTAGTGGCGGGGCACGACGGAAACGGCTAGGTCGCCGGCGGCTTTGGCTTGGCCGTAGACGCTCAGGGGAGCGAAACCGTCGTCTTCGCGCCAGAGCGGGTGCGTGCCGTCGAAAACATAGTCGCTGGAGACATGGACCAGAGTTTGCCGGTGAGCTAAAGCGATCTTGGCAAGGGCGGCGGGGACGGCGGCGTTGGCTTGCCAGGCGGACCGCCGGCCTGCCGCCGTCTCGGCGGCGTCGACGGCCGTCCAGGCGGCGGCGTTGAGGATGATGTCGAAGTCGGCCCACGGCCAGGCGGCCAGTTGCTCCGGATCAGCCAGGTCGAGCTCGTCGAGGTCGGTCTGGGCGGCCTCAGGGAAGACCGCGGCCAGAGCCCGGCCGAGTTGGCCTTTGGCGCCGAGGATGAGCGGACGCCGCGGCCTGACCTTGCGGGCCTTGGCCAAGAAAGGGTGGGCTTTGTCTTTGTCGGACAGTTCGGCTTCGGCCAGCGGGATCGGCCAACCGATGGCCAAGGCCGGGTCGGCCAGGTTGACGTAAGCGTATTGAGCGGTTTTGGCGGCGCTCCAGTGCTCGTTGACGAGATAGGAATAGGACACGTTGTCCGTCAAGGTCTGATAGGCGTTGCCGACGCCGCGGGGGACGAAGACGGCGGTCGCCTCGTCCACCTCGGCGGTCACGACCGTCCCGAAGCTCGGGCCCTCTCTCAGATCGACCCAGGCGCCGAAGAAGCGGCCTTGGGCGGCGGAGACGAATTTGTCCCAGGGCTCGGCGTGGACGCCCCGTGTCACCCCCCGCTTCGCGTTGAAGCTGACATTGTTTTGAACCGGCTCGAAGTCGGGCAGCCCCAAGGCCGTCATCGCGGCTCTCTGCCAGTTCTCTTTGAACCAACCTCTATTGTCAGAATGGACGGGCAGGGAGATGATCGCCAATCCCGGGATCGCCGTGCTGCGGATGGAGAGGTCTTGGGGCATCGTGCAAGCTCCCACTAGGTCAGGTCCGGGAAACCCCCGGCTTTTTCGGTCACCTGTTAGGCTACCGAAAAAGCCGGGGCCGAGGGCTGGCGCAAAAGGCGCGCCGTGACTCAGAGGGGGGACATGAAAGGCATCATTTTGGCCGGTGGCGCGGGCACGCGGCTGCACCCGCTGACAATCGGCTCCAGCAAGCAAATGTTGCCGGTCTACGACAAGCCGATGATTTATTATCCGTTGTCGACTCTGATGTTGGCGGGCATTCGGGACATCCTCGTGATCTCGACGCCGGTCGACACGCCGGCCTTCCAACGGCTCCTCGGCGACGGCTCCCAGTTCGGCCTGTCGTTTTCCTACGCCGTCCAGCCGTCGCCCGGCGGCCTCGCCCAAGCCTTCGTCCTCGGAGCCGGCCACATCGGCTCCGACAAATCAGCCCTTGTCCTCGGCGACAATCTCTTCTATGGGACGGGGCTTGGTTCCCGTTTGCGGGGGCTGTCCGAGATCAGCGGCGCGGCGGTCTTCGGCTATTGGGTCTCCGACCCGACCGCCTACGGCGTCGTCGAGGTCGACGCGGCCGGCAAAGCCATCTCGATCGAGGAGAAGCCCGCCCAGCCGAAATCCCATTGGGCCGTCCCCGGGCTCTATTTCTACGACGAGCGCGCCGTCGAATTCGCCGCCGGCCTCAAACCCTCCAGCCGGGGGGAATTGGAAATCACCGACCTCAACCGGGCTTACCTCGACCGCGGCGAACTCCAGGTTTGCCTCCTGCCGCGAGGCGTCGCCTGGCTCGACACCGGCGCCTTTGATTCCCTGGCGGAAGCCGGCGACTTCGTCCGCACCGTCCAAAAACGTCAAGGCTTGTCAATTGGCTCGCCGGAAGAGGTCGCCTGGCGCCAAGGCTTCATCACGACCGACCAGCTCTTGGCCAGAGCCGACGCCTTGGGCAAATCAGGCTACGGCGACTATCTGCGCCGGATCGCCGAAACCCCGGAGCTGAGGCCAACCCCAGAAGAAGAGGAGAAGAGCCGGTGAAGATCTTGGTCACAGGCGGCGCGGGCTTCATCGGCGCGAACTTCGTCCGCCAAACCCTAGAAATGCGGCCGGCTGCCGCCGTGACCGTTCTTGACAAATTAACTTATGCTGGCAATTTAACTTCCTTAGCTGATGTGGCCGACCGCATCGACTTCGTCACAGGTGACGTGGCCGACCGCGACGTTGTCGACCCCCTCGTGGCCGAGTCAGACTTGGTCGTCCATTTCGCCGCCGAGTCTCACAATGACAATTCCCTAGAAGATCCGACTCCTTTCGTCCAGACGAACCTCGTGGGCGTTTTCCAGCTGCTCGAGGCCGTTCGTCGCCACAAGGTGCGCTATCACCACATTTCGACCGACGAGGTTTTCGGCGACTTGGCCTTGGACGACCCGGCCCGGTTCACCCCGGCGACTCCGTACAACCCGTCCAGCCCCTATTCGGCGACCAAAGCCGGCTCGGACCTCCTTGTCAGAGCGTGGGTCCGTTCTTTCGGGGTGGCAGCCACGATCTCCAATTGCTCAAACAACTACGGCCCCTACCAGCACATCGAGAAATTCATCCCCCGCCAGATCACCAACCTGATCGACGGCATCCGGCCCAAGCTCTACGGCGCCGGCCGCAACGTCCGCGACTGGATTCACGTCTGCGACCACAACCGGGCGGTTTGGGCGGTCATCGAAGCCGGCCGGATCGGTGAGACCTACCTGATCGGCGCTGACGGCGAACTCAGCAATAAACAAGTCGTCGAAATGATCTTGGAGGAGATGGGCTGGGACCCGCATGACTTCGACCTTGTCGCTGACCGTCCCGGGCACGACCTGCGTTACGGCATCGACGCCGCCAAGCTGCGGGAAGAAACCGGCTGGACGCCGGTTTTCAGCGATTTTCGGTCCGGTTTGGCCGACGCCATCGCCTGGTATCGCGCCCACGAAGACTGGTGGCGGCCTCAAAAGCAAGCTGTCGAGGCCCGTTACGCCAGCCACGGCCAGTGACGGCGAGTTGACGTGGAAATCCTCGCCATCATCCCGGCTCACAATGAGGCCCAGAACATCGAGGCGGTCGTGGACGAACTCGTCCGGGTCGCCCCGGAGGTCGGCTACGTCGTCGTCAACGACGGCTCCGCCGATGACACCGCCGCCATCTGCCGGCGCCGCGGCTACCATCTGATCGACTTGCCCCTCAACCTGGGTTTGGCCGGGGCCGTCCAAGCCGGCCTCCAATACGCCAGCCGCCGTGGTTACGACGCCGCCGTCCAACTCGACGGCGACGGCCAGCATGATCCGCGCTGCATCGGCGTCCTCAGCCAGGCCATGGCCGGCCAAGGCGCCGACATCGTGATCGCCTCCCGCTTCCTGGAGGCCAAAAAGGGCCGCGGCCTGCGCATGGCTGGCAGCCGCTTGCTGTCGCTGTTGATCCGTTTGACGACGGGCGCGAAAATCACCGACCCGACTTCGGGGATGAGATTGTTCTCCAAGGCGATGGCCGATGAATTCGCCTGGAACATCAACTACGGGCCCGAGCCGGACACCGTCGCCTACCTCATCAGGAGCGGCGCCAAGGTCGTCGAGGCGCCCGCGGCGATGCGGCCGCGGCAGCACGGCGAGAGTTATCTCAACGCCTTGCGGTCCCTCGCCTACATGCTCAATATGTGCGTTTCCATCGTTTTCATCCAGTGGTTCCGCAAGCGGGAGGCCCGCCGGTGAGCATTTTCCTCCAGATCCTCTTGCTGGCCGCCTGCCTGCTCACCTTCTTCTTCCTGGTCCGGCGCATCCGGACAGCCCACGTGCAGATTCGCGACGCCGTCTTCTGGATCGGGTTGTCGGTCCTCTTGCTGGTCGTCAGCTTGGTGCCGCGCTGGGTCGAACGGCTGGCCCTGCTGGTCGGCGTGGTCGACACCACGAATTTCGTTTTCTTGGTCGTGATCTTCATCTTGCTGGTCAAGCTGTTCAACACCTCGGTCCAACTGTCCCGTTTGGACAGCCGTCTTAACCACTTGGCCCAGCAGATCGCCCTGGCGGCCATGCCCGAGGAGCCAGCCCGGCCCGAGAGCGCCGCCCCGGCCGCTTTCCCGCTGCCGGCCGGCCCGCTGCAGAGCCAAGACCAGACCTCGCCCGGCTCCCTTGTCCGGCCGGCCGACGCGCCCCGGCCGGAGGGGACGGCCCCTGCCCAGCCACCCCAGCCGGCCGGCGGCGAGGGCTGAAGCGGCCGCCGAGCCGGGTGAGCGCATAAGGTCTTCAAGCCAAAAAGAAAAACCGAGGAAAGAAAGGCGGCGGCGCGATGGCGGTGTTGTTGACGGGCGGGACTGGTTTCATCGGCAGCCATACGGCGGTCGAACTGGTCCAACAAGGCCGCCAGGTGGTCCTCCTGGACAATTACAGCAATAGCCAACCTGAGGTGGCGGAGCGGATCGGCCGCATTGTCGGGCGCCAAGTGCCCGCGGTCGAGGCGGATTTGCTGGACGAGGCGGCTCTGGAGCGGGTTTTCAGCGACTTCGACATCGACAGCGTCATCCATTTCGCCGGTTTCAAAGCCGTCGGCGAATCGGTCGAAAAGCCTTTGGCTTATTATCACAACAACTTGACGGGAACGGTCAACCTCCTGCGGGCCATGTCCGTCCACGGCGTCAAGAAGCTTGTCTTCAGTTCCTCGGCGACGGTCTACCGGGCCGACAACCCGGTGCCGTACAGGGAGGACAGCCCCTTGGGAGCGGTCAATCCC
This sequence comes from Propionibacteriaceae bacterium, assembly GCA_031268515.1. Lineage (GTDB taxonomy): Bacteria > Actinomycetota > Actinomycetes > Propionibacteriales > Propionibacteriaceae > WQYJ01. The sequence continues at coordinate 1,415 of JAIRXC010000115.1, read as the reverse complement.
TACGGCTGGACCAAGGTCATGATCGAACAGATCTTGCGTGACCAGGCGGCCGCCGACCCAGCTTGGGCGGTCCTGCTGCTGCGCTATTTCAATCCCATCGGCGCCCACCCGTCCGGCCTGATCGGCGAGGACCCGTCCGGCCTGCCGAACAACCTGGTCCCCTACGTGGCGCGGGTCGCCGCCGGCCTGCTGCCCAAGGTCCAAGTCTTCGGAGCTGACTACGACACCCCAGACGGCAGCGGCGTGCGTGACTATATCCACGTTGTCGACTTGGCCCGCGGCCACAGGCTGGCCCTCGACCGGCTGGAGCGGCCGGACCGGCTCGGCGGCGTCGAAGCCTTCAACCTCGGCACCGGCCGGGGCAGCAGCGTCTTCGAGGTCATCGCGGCCTACGAACGCGCCTGCGGCCAGAAGATCCCCTGTCAGACGGTTGGACGCCGCCCCGGCGACTTGCCGGTCGTCTATGCCGACCCGGCCCTGGCCCGAGCCGAGCTGGGCTTTGAGGCCCGCTTGACGCTCGACGAGATGTGCCAGGATTCCTGGCGCTGGCAGCGCAACCTCTCCAGCGAGTAGCCCTTGGCGCCGGCCGCCTTGCGTGGCGGTCTGGCGACGCTGGCCGCCGACAGCGGTCTGACGCCTGCTGGGAGCTTGGCCCGCGGCCGTCTTGGCCTGCGGCCAGACAAGTCCTCAGGCTGGCTTGGAGGTCTTCAACCGAGGCGGTTGCCGGCCAAGCCGGTCCGTCGCCGCGGTCGCGCGTATGATCAAGCCATATCGCCGCGTGCTGAAGCTGCTGTTAAGGCGGGGCAGCCTTTGGCTCGTGTGGGCGAAGCAACGGGAAAAAGATCATTGGGCGGTCCAGTTCTATTCCTTCTCCGCAGGAGGCTGGAACGCAGACGGAGGCAGGCAAATGACCCGCGGCGGCAGAAGCCGGTGGCGCTGGGGCGGCACGATCTTGGCGGCCGCCGCCGCCTTGGCTTTGGCGGTCAACCTCCTGGCCAACCTGCCCGCTCCCGCCAGCAGCCCGGACAATGTCAATTCTCAAAATGACGGCTCTGGCGAGACCGGCTCTTCGACTTCCGGCCTGGTCAAATTGACGGCCGCCCCGACGTCTTCGCCTTCCCCGTCGCCCTCGCCGGCCGCTAGTCCGACGGCGAGCCAACCGCCGGAACCGGCCGCCGATCCGACTGAGGGCTGGCTGAACGTGCCGTACCTGTCGCAACTGCCTGAACTGCCGACCGGCTGCGAGGCCACAGCGATCGCCATGTTGCTCCAATACGCCGGCCTGGACTGGTCGAAGCTCGATGTCGCCGACGCCTTGCCGGTCAGCGGCGACCCAAACCGGGGTTTTTACGGCGACCCTCACAGCTGGAACGGCGGCGTCATCTACCCAGCGGCTCTGCTGGGCTTCTTCCAAG
>JAIRXC010000080.1 GCA_031268515.1 Propionibacteriaceae bacterium | reverse complement strand
AGGGGAGCGCTGTTGCGGGGAATGTCGTCCCCGATGAGGACGTCCACCGTGTGGTCGATCCGCCCGTCGACTCGTATCCCGGGCTGGAGGAATTGAGAAGCCACGAGTTGGACCTCGGGGCTGTCGGCCGAGAAGCCGACGATGATGGTCTGGCTGATGATCTCATCAGTGTTGCCGACCGCCGAGACGATGTAGCCGAGGCCGCGCAGCTCTTTGGCCACCGAGTTAGCGAGGCCGCGGGTGGAGCCGCCGTTGTAGACCCGTATGACGACGGACTCGGGCGTCAACTCGGGCATGGCGACCATGACGCAGGGGCTGGGTTGGACGGGCCGGACGCCCGTGACGACGAGGTGGTAGCCCCAGACGGCCCCGCCGGCAAGGACGCCGATGAGGAGGATCAGCGTGATCGGCGTCCGCAGGGCGCGGAACACCCGTCGTGCGCTCACAGGGCCTCCTTCTGGCGATGGCAGGCAGTCAGCCTACTGGAGCCGGCGGCGCCGCTCCCCGTCCGACGTGGCGTTTGGCGGCTGCCTCAACGCCCCGCCGGCCGCAGCAAGGGGAAGAGGATGGTTTCCCGGATGCCGACGCCGGTCAACAGCATCAGCAGCCGGTCGACGCCGACGCCGACGCCGCCCATGGGCGGGGCGCCGAACTCCAAGGCGGTCAAGAAATCTTCGTCTAATTGCATGGCTTCAAGGTCGCCGGCGGCCGCCCGGAGAGACTGCTCGGTCAGGACGGCCCGTTGGACCACCGGGTCGATCAGCTCAGAGAAACCCGTCCCCCGTTCGACGCCGCCGATGATGAGATCCCAAGCTTCGACTAGGCGGGGGTCGTCGGCGGCCGGGCGGGCCAACGGCTGGGCGATGGCGGGGTAACGGCGGACGAAGGTCGGCTGTAGCAGTTTCGGCTCTGCCAGATCTCCGTAAAGCTCCAAAGCCAATTTGCCGGCTTCCAGAGCCGGATCGTATTCCAGGCCGTGTTCGGCTCCGTGGCGCCTCAGGACCGCCGCGGGCGTGCCGACGTCGACCGGCTCGCCGAGGGCCTCGGACAGCAGGTCGAAGAAATCGGCCCAGCGCCAGTCGGCATCAAGGTCGATCTCCGTGCCCGCCACGATGACGACGCGGCGGCCGAGGACGGCGTCGGCGGCCCGGCGGACAAGCCGTTGGGTCGTCGCGGCCACGCTTTCCTGGTCGCCCCAGGCGGCGTAGAACTCGAGCATCGAGAACTCGGCCGAGTGCGAAGAGTCGATGCCTTCGTTGCGGAAGATACGGCCGATCTCGTACACCCGGTCAGCTCCGCCGACCATGGCCCGCTTGAGGTGGAGTTCCAAGGCGATGCGCATGGTCATGTCGATGTCGAAGGCGTTGAGATGGGTTCGGAAGGGCCGGGCGGCGGCGCCGCCGTGGATGAGTTGGAGGACGGGGGTTTCGACTTCGAGAAAGCCTTCGTCGGCCAGCTGGCCGCGCAGGGCGGCCAAGACGGCGGAGCGGGCCCGCACCATGTCGCGCGCCTCGGGCCGGACCACGAGGTCGACGTAACGCTGACGCACCCGCGTTTCCTCGGACAGTTCCTTGTGGAGGACGGGCAGCGGCCGCAGCGCTTTCGAGGCCATGGCCCAGCTGTCGGCCAGAACAGACAGTTCGCCGCGCCGTGAGGCGATGACGCGCCCGCTGACGGAGACGAAGTCGCCTAAGTCGACATCGGTTTTCCAGTCTTCCAACCGGTCCGGTCCGACCGCCGCCAAAGACAACATGACCTGGAGGCGTTCGCCGTTGTCCTGGGCCGTGAAGCCGTCCTGCAACGTGGCAAAACAAAGTTTCCCGGTGTTGCGGAGGTGGACGACGCGGCCGGCCACCGCCACAACGGCGTCGGTCTCCTGGCCGGCGGCCAAATCGCCCCAGGCCGTCCGTACCTCGGCCAACGGCTGGGTCCTGGGGACGGCGACCGGATACGGGGGAGTCCCCTCGGCCAGGAGCCGGGCCCGCTTGGCCAGGCGGACCGCCATCTGTTCGGTCAGGTCGCCGGCGGCGTCCGAGCCGGGGTCGCCGGGTCCAGGATCAGGTAGGGACGGTGGCGTGGGGATCGGGTCGTGGTCAGTCACCGGACCAGGATAGGCGGTGACCGGCGTAAGCTGAGTCGGCTGCGAAGGCCGATCTCGACAGCCTGAGGTCTGCTCCGACAGGCCGGCGGGCGGCCCGATTTGAATGAGTGAGCACTCACTCACTAGACTTACGGCCATGCCTCGAGCCCGTCCCCTGCCAGCCGAAGAACGGCGGCGTGAGATCGTCTCGGCGGCCTTGCCGCTCTTCGAAGAGGTGGGCTTCGACGCCTCGACCCGCCAGATCGCCTGCGCGGCGGGTGTGGCCGAGGGGACGCTTTACAGAGTCTTCCCGACCAAGCGGCACATCTTGGCCCACGTCGCCGAGGGTTTCTTCGACCCCCAACGTCTTGTCGACGGCCTGACCGCCATCGACCCGGCCGTCAACGTGGAAGAACGCCTGGACCGCATCAACGGCGTCCTGCTGGCCTCCTCCGGCCGCCTTCACGCCTTCATGGCGGCCTTCCACCGCACCGGCTATCCCGCCAACCGCCGGGCTTTCAAAGACGGCGCGGCCCAAGAGGCCGTCAAACGCTCACACGACCTCATCGAACAAAAACAGTCCGACATCATAAACGCCATCGTCCGCCTCCTCGCCCCTGACGCCGACCGCCTGACAGTGCCCGTCTCGACCGCCGCCGCTTACCTATGCTGCCTGGCCTGGGGGGGGGGTGTCTGGCCCGTCGCCCGCGGTGAACTGCGTGATCCCGCCGTCGTTGGCATCCTCGTCCGCGGCGCCCTGCTGCGGACCGCCCCCGCCGCCCAAGCCAGCGGCTGACCCGCTCGCCTTGACAAGACCGTCCGGCCTGGCTGCCGCCCCGGCCTCGTCCAGAACAATCCTCAAAAACAACTAATGACAGTATCTTCGACGGCGGGCTCGCCCGTCTCATGTCCTCGTATCACTCCATCTTCCTGCCTATTAATAAGGACAGCCTTGTGACAAAGAATCCACTCAACCGGCTCGTCTTCCGCTACCTCAAACCGTATTGGGGCCGGGCTGTCGCCGTTGTCTTGTTCCAATTCGCCGCGACCATCGCCAGCCTCTACCTTCCCCGTCTCAACGGCGACATCATCGACAACGGCGTGGCCAGGGGCGACGCCCGCTACATCTGGGTCCACGGCGGCCTGATGTTGGCGGTTTCCGCCGCTCAGGTGGTCGGCCAGGTTTGCGCCGTCTACTTCGGGGCCAAGATGGCCATGGCGGTCGGCCGTGACATCCGCCAAGGCATCTTCGACCAGGTGTTGTCCTTCTCGGCGCGCGAACTCAACCGTTTCGGCGCCCCCAGCCTCATCACGCGGACCACCAACGACGTCCAGCAGGTCCAGATGCTGGTGCTGATGACTTGCATCTTGATCCTCGGCGCCCCCATCACGATGGTCGGCGGCGTCATCATGGCCATCAGGACCGATCTTTGGCTGTCGTGGCTGATCGCCGCCGCCGTCGGCGCCTTGGCTGTCGTGGCGGCGGTCGTCTTGGTCATGATGAGCCCGCTTTTCTCGTCCATGCAGAAACGCATCGACCAGGTCAACCGGGTCCTGCGGGAGCACATCTCCGGCATCCGGGTGGTCCGGGCGTTCGTCCGCGAGCCCTACGAAGCTGAGCGCTTCGCCAAAGCCAACCGCGACTTGACCGACACCGGCATTGCCGTCGGCCGCCTCATGATGACGTTGTTCCCCGTCGTCATGGTGATACTCAACCTTTCGACCGTCGGCGTGACCTGGTTCGGAGCCAGCCAGATCGACAAGGGAGCCTTGGAAGTCGGCCAGATGACAGCTTTCATGTCGTACCTCATGCAGATTTTGATGTCTGTCATGATGGCGACGATGATGCTTGTGATGGTGCCGCGGGCGGCCGTCTGCGCGGGCCGTATCGTCGAAGTCCTCGACTCTGACTCCTCTGTTGTGCCGCCGCTTCGCCCGCTTGTCCCGGCCGCCGCCGGCCAAGCCCGTCTGGAAAATGTCGATTTCCGTTACTCGGGGGCCGCCGAACCGGTCTTGCGGGAGATCGGCTTCGAGCTGGCAGCCGGGCAGACGACCGCCGTCATCGGGGCCACGGGCTCGGGCAAGACGACTCTTGTCAACCTCCTGCCCCGTTTGTTCGACGCCACGGCGGGTACGGTCGAGGTGGACGGCCTAGACGTCAAAGACTTCGACCCGGAGGCTCTGTGGTCCCGGATCGGCCTTGTCCCCCAAAAACCGTTCTTGTTCTCCGGCACGGTCGCCTCGAACCTGCGCTACGGCAAGGAGGACGCCACCGACGACGAGCTCTGGAAGGCTCTTGAGGTGGCCCAGGCCAGGGACTTCGTCGAGGCCATGGAAGGTGGTTTGGAGGCTCCGATCACCCAAGGCGGCTCCAACGTCTCAGGCGGCCAGCGCCAGCGCCTGGCCATCGCCCGCGCTCTCGTCAAACGGCCCGAGATCTACATTTTCGACGATTCCTTCTCCGCCCTCGACGTCGCCACGGACGCCCGCCTACGGGCCGCCTTGGCCGACGAGACCCGGGACGCTGCCGTCTTCATCGTGGCCCAGCGGGTCTCGACCATACGGGGAGCCGATCAGATCCTCGTCCTCGACGCCGGCCAGATCGTTGGCCGCGGCAAACATGATGAATTGTTGGAGACCTGTCCGACGTACCGTGAAATCGTCGAATCCCAACTCAAGGCCGAGGAGATGACGGCATGAGCGACAATCTCCGCAGCCCAATCGGTTCCACGCCGGCGGACCGCCCGGCCAAGCCGGACGACGTGGCCGCAGGCCCCGGCCAGACGGTTGCCGCGGACTCCGCGCCGGCTCCGGCCCGCCGGCCCGCCGATGGCAATACGACAACCCATGACAATGCGACAGCTCAGGACGATATGGCAACCCGAGACAAGACGTCAATTCAGAACAGCGTGACAACCCAGGATGACGCGGCGGCGCCGGAGCCGGCTTCTCTGGAGCCGGCCGAAACCAAGGCGGCGGCCCGGCCCCGCTACGGTCCGTCCCGCAGCGGGCACGGCGGCCCCATGGGCGGGCACGTGGCCGAGAAGGCCGTCAACTTCGGCCCCTCTCTGCGCCGCCTCGTCTCCTACCTCGGCCCCGAGCGCTGGCGGGTCGGCATCGCCCTCTTGTTGGCCGCCGCCTCGGTCGGCCTCAACGTGGCCATCCCCAAGGTCCTCGGCCGCGCCACCGACGCCATCTTCTCCGGCGTCATCGGCAAGATCGTCGGCAGCTACCTGGAGCAATCCGGCGTCGATCCGGCGACGGTCAGCCGTCAGCAGGTCCTCGACTTGATGGCCTCCGGCCAGGGTCCGGCTGGCAGCTTGTCCGGGTCCATGCTCGACATGCTCTCCGGCATGGATTTCAGCCCCGGCGTCGGCATCGACTTCCACCGCCTCGGCCTCATCATCTTGGCGGCTGTCGGCCTCGCCCTGCTCAGCGCCTGCGGCCAGGTTGTGACGGGCTGGATCATCAACGGCGTCGTCCAGCGGACGGTCTACCGTATGCGCGAACAGGTCGCCGACAAGCTTGATCGTCTTCCCCTACGCTACTTCGACTCCATGCCCCGGGGTGAGTTGTTGTCCCGTGTCACCAACGACATTGACAATGTTTCACAGTCACTCCAGCAAACCTTGTCGCAGCTTGTCTCAGCGGTCCTCATGATCATCGGCGTCCTTGTCATGATGTTGACGGTCTCCCCGCTTTTGACCATCGTCGCCCTCGTCACGATCCCTCTGACGGTCGTCCTCGCCTCTGTCGTCATGAAGCGTTCGCAACGTCGTTTCGCTGAGATGTGGAAGGCGACGGGCGAGCTCAACGGCCACATCGAGGAGTCCTACACCGGCCATGCCATCGTCAAGGTCTTCGGCCGCCACCGCGAGGTCGAAGAAGAGTTCCGGCGCAAGAACGAGGAACTTTTCAACGCCGCCTTCTCGGCTCAGGCGCTGTCCGGGGTCATCATGCCGTTGACTGGTTTCATCGGAAACCTTGGTTACGTTGTCGTCGCGGTCGTCGGCGGCCTGCGCGTCGCTTCGGGGAACATTTCCTTGGGCGACGTCCAGGCCTTCATCCAATACAATCGCCAGTTCACCCAGCCGATCTCCCAGATCGCTTCCATGGCCAACTTGCTGCAATCGGGCGTTGCTTCGGCCGAGCGGGTCTTCGAGGTCCTCGACACCGCCGAGGAGACTCCCGACGGCAATACGCCGTTGCCTGTGCCGCCGGCCGGCCGGGTCGAGTTCGACCATGTCAGTTTCAGTTATGACCCGGAGCATCCGCTCATCACGGATCTCAGCCTCAAAGCCGAGCCGGGCCAGACCATCGCCATCGTCGGCCCGACCGGAGCCGGCAAGACGACGCTCGTCAACTTGCTCATGCGTTTCTACGACGTGGACGGCGGCCGTATCACCCTTGACGGGGTCGACACGGGCGCGGTCCCGCGTGCCCAGCTGCGCGACGCCATGGGCATGGTCCTCCAGGACACTTGGCTTTTCAAGGGCACGATCCGGGAGAACATCGCCTACGGGCGCCCCGACGCCAGCGAAGAGGACATCTTGGCGGCCGCCAAGACCGCCTACGTGGACCGCTTCGTCCGTTCACTGCCCGAGGGTTACGACACGGTCATCGACGATGAGGGTTCCAACGTCTCAGTGGGTGAGAAACAACTTTTGACAATCGCCCGGGCCTTCTTGTCGGAGCCAGCGCTCCTCATCCTCGACGAGGCGACCAGTTCGGTGGACACCCGGACCGAGGTCCTCATCCAGAAGGCCATGGGCAAGTTGCGTGCCGGCCGGACCTCTTTCGTCATCGCCCACCGTTTGTCGACCATCCGCGACGCCGACCTCATCCTCGTCATGGAGCACGGCGACATCGTCGAACAAGGCGACCATGAGCAGTTGCTGGCGGCCCAGGGGTCGTACTGGCGGCTGTATCAGTCGCAGTTCGCCGGCGTCGTCGAGGAGTCCGACAACTAAGCCGATGGCAGAGCCAGGCTGTCAGGCGGCGGCCGTCCAAGCCGCCGCCTGACCCGCTTTCGGGCCGCCGCCCGTAGCTGATTTCTTGGCGGCCGCGACCGTCTTCGGGTTGAAAGCCGTAACGCGCGGCGAATCCGATTTCACCGGTTTTGGCGAGGAACCGTGTCGGCTGGTTTGCCGGCGCCGGTTTGGCCTGGCCTCTGCGGAGGAACTGACGTCCGAGGGGTGAGATGGCGCGGGCCGGCCGAAAGCAGTCGGACCGAAGCTCTCCCGCGCCGCCTCTAGACCGGCGCGAGTCTGAGGCCGGCCAGCCGGCTCGGGGCGGGGCGATTCGGCTTTCGGCAAGGCTGAAGATGACGGCAGAAGGCAGTTTGAAAGGCGGCAGGGGTCCCCCTTCGGAGGCGAGATCTGGGCCTTGTAACCTGGTGTCTGTCATTCATAAGGAGAACCGCTCCCGGGCCGTCGCGCAGCCGGGGGAAGCTGCGCGTTGAGCGGGCTAGACAGACCCTGCCCGGGCGCGGTAAGTTTCGCGACATGAGTCCGGAAACCGTAGCCAGGTGGCAGTTCGGCATTACGACGGTCTACCACTACCTCTTCATCCCACTGACGATCTCGCTCAGCCTCCTGACCGCTGCTCTCCAAACCGTTTGGACCAAGACGGGCAACGCGGCCTATCTGAGGTTAACCAAGTTCTTCGGCAAACTCTTCCTGATCAACTTTGCCATGGGTGTTGTCACAGGCATTGTCCAGGAGTTCCAGTTCGGCATGAACTGGTCAGAGTACAGCCGGTTCGTCGGCGACATCTTCGGGGCCCCGTTGGCCCTCGAAGCCCTGATCGCTTTCTTCCTTGAATCCACCTTCCTGGGTGTCTGGATTTTCGGCTGGGGCCGTTTGTCCAAGCGCGTCCATCTCGCCGCTATTTGGCTGGGATCCGTCGGCACCTTGATCTCTTCGATTTTCATCATCGCGGCCAACTCTTGGATGCAGAATCCAGTTGGCGCCACGTTCAACTCCGGCGTCGGCCGGGCCGAACTGGCGGACTTCGGCGCCGTCTTGACCAACCCGGTCTTTTTGACGCAGTGGACCCACACGATCACTTCCTGCTTCCTCACAGGTGGCGCCTTCATCGCCGGCGTGGCTTTCTATCGCCTCGTCAAGGCCAACGCGGAAAAGGCTCCGCAGGCCGATCTGATCGCTTACCGCAAGGGCGCCCGGTTTGGCGCTTGGGTCCTCCTCGTGGCCGGTTTGGCGACCGTTGTGACAGGCGACCTTTTGGGCAAGACGATGGTCGACACGCAGCCGATCAAGATGGCTGCGGCCGAGGCTGTCTACGACGCCACAGAAGACGGCGAGTTCGCCATTTTGGCCGGGCTCAACCCGACCGAGGACAGCTTCCGCCTCGAATTGCCGATTCCCGGCTTCCTCAACTGGCTGTACGGCACCGACGTCGTCCAGGGCATCAACGATTTGACGGTCCAATGGGAAACGGACGGCTATCGCCAGAACAGCTTCAACGAAGGTGTTGACGAGGGCCAAGAGCAACTCCAGCGTGAATACGCCGAACGTCTGCAGGAATTGGGCGTCGACGACATCGTCCCGCCGGTTGGGATCTCTTTCTGGAGCTTCCGCCTCATGATCGGGATCGGGCTGCTGGCCGTGCTCGGCGGCATCTACATTCTCGTCGCGATCCGCAAGGACAAGACACCACGGTTCAACGGCTGGGTGACCTGTGTGGCGATTCTGATGCCGTTGTTGCCGCTCATCGCCAACTCTTTCGGCTGGATCTTCACAGAAATGGGCCGTCAGCCTTGGATCGTCAACGGCGTCTTGCCGACGGCCTTGGCGGTTTCCCCGTCGGTCACGACCGGGGTCCTCTGGCTGTCGCTCATCCTTTACACCCTCATCTACGGAGTCCTCGCGGTCTTTGAGGTGCGGTTGCTGCTCAAATACATCAAGGTCGGTCTGCCCCCGGAGACCGACGTGGCCAAAGTCGACCTGGGCCAGGACGAGGATGCTCCCTTGTCCTTCGCCTACTGAAAGGGGATCTAAGTCATGACGATCTTCGAAGTCCCCGCAAACGCGGTCGAGCCACTGCAGGTGGTGTGGTTGATCCTCATCGCCGTTCTTTGGATCGGATTTTTCTTCCTCGAGGGGTTTGACTTCGGCGTTGGGATGCTTGTGCCCTTCTTGGGCAAAGACGACCGTGAACGCCGGGTCATGTACAACACTGTCGGCCCGCACTGGGACGGCAATGAGGTTTGGCTGCTGACAGCCGGCGGCGCGATTTTCGCCGCTTTCTCCGGCTGGTATGCGACCTTGTTCTCTGGCCTCTATCTGCCCTTGTTCTTGGTCCTCGTCGGCCTCATCCTGCGCGGTGTCGCCTTCGAATACCGGGGTAAGCAACCGTCGCTGCAATGGCGGCGCGGCTGGGACTGGGCGGCCGCCATCGGTTCCTTCCTGCCGGCTCTCGTCTTCGGCGTCGGCTTTGCCAACTTCGTCAAGGGCCTGCCCGTGGCGGAGACGGCAGTGGCGTACCGCGACACTCCGGTGCCGCTGTTCTCCGGCACCTTCTGGGGCCTGTTCTCGCCCTTCGCCCTTCTTGGCGGCTTGTTGTTTGTGGCGCTGTTCATCACCCACGGGGCGATCTTCTTGTCCCTCAAGACACGCGGCGCCGTCCATGACAAGGCCAAGGCCCTCGCTAACAAGGGCGGCTTGGTCGCCATCGTGCTCCTGGCCGGCTTCGTCGTCTGGGCAAACGCTGGTTACGGCAATCTGCCTGGCCAGCTGTCATGGTTGCTCGCCGTCGCTTGGATTGTCGGCGTCGTCGCGGTCGTGGCTCTCGGGTTCGGTTGGTTCATGAACTCGAAGGGCCGAGACGGCTTCGCTTTCCTCGGCACGGCTCTGTCGGTTGTGACCTTGACGGTCATGATCTTCTGCCACCTCTACCCGGGCCTCGGTTTCGACAACACCTTGGCTCCGAACAGCCCGCTTGACATCACGACGGCGGCCAGCTCGCCGGCAACGCTCAAGCTCATGACCATCGCGGCGGCCTGTCTCGTGCCGGTCGTCTTGGCCTACCAGGTGTGGACGTACGTCGTCTTCCGCCGCCGTCTCAGCACGAAGAACATCGTGGACGACACGGTGACGGTCGGCGCCCGCGCCGTGTGAGCATGTCAGAAGCGAATACGTAGGGGCCGCCCGGGGGCGGCCCCTACGGCCGTTTGAGAGGCCAGCCGACCGAAACGATCCCGGCCGACTGGCCTTTCAAGCCCGGGGGCCGTGGCGGTTGGCTGTGAGGCGGCGTTGAGGCTGTTTGACGGGTTGCCCGTATGGGCCCGTGACGGCCCCGGGGGTGAGCCTCGGCCAAGCGCCTGATGGCCGCCTGGCGGCGGAGCGACGAGATAAGGAGAACTGGTGAGCCGGTCTGCGGAAACGACAAGCACGCGCCGAAAGCGGCCCAAGGCGAAGTCGGGACCGCCCCGAGGGCCGGTCGATCCTCGGCTCGTGCGACGGGCCCGAGCCACCCGCCCCTACCTCGTCGGCGGCGTCGGCGTCGGCTCCGCCACCGCCGTCTTGGTCGTCGTCCAAGCTAAGTTGCTGGCCGCGTCGATCACCGATGTTTTCGACAGCCACAGCCTTGCCGGCTTGGGTCCTGTCATGGTTGGTTTGGCCGCCGTCCTCATCGGCCGGGGAATCTTGAGTTGGCTCAACGCCTGGTTCGCCCAACGGACGGCCGCGGCCGTCAAATCCCAGC
>JAIRXC010000040.1 GCA_031268515.1 Propionibacteriaceae bacterium | reverse complement strand
GAATGGAAGACGAGCGGGGCGCCCTCGACGAGCAATTCAGCGGCTCGGCCATGGCTGGATTCCATGTGTTCGAGCAGTTCGAGGTCCGTCGCCACGCTCCAATCGGAGTGGTGGCGCTGTACCCACAGGACCCGGACGCCGGGGACGCTTTGGCAGGCTGCCACGAGCGTGTCGGGCAGAGTGGCGGACGGCAGGTCGACCATGAAATCGTCCACGGCCAGATCCGCGTCTTCGTCGATGATCTGGAGCGCGCGGATGTTCGCGCCGATCTCGCCTATCGCCGTAGCCACATGGCCGAGCGCGCCCGGCGTGTCAGGAAGTTGGACCCTGAGAAGGAACATGCCTCTAGTCTGGCGCACCGGTTCGGCTAAGGGCTAGGCGGGGCCGTCGGCAGAACTCAGAATGCGGCCGGGCCACAGGCTGAAACCGTGCCGATTGCCGTCGCGACGCCTCCTGGATCAGGCAGCGGCCAGGGCCGCCGACTCACGGAGATGGTTGCGCCGGAGCGTTGCCCGGACTGGCAGGACGCGGCCAGGGCTGCCGACTCTGGCTAGTCACAGTCCCACTTCGTCTCAACGAATTCGGTTTCAAGGAGGACGCGGCCAGGGCCGCCGACTCTGGCTGGTCACACCGTTCGCGGTTGCTTTGTCGGCCGCTCCGCTCGTACGGTTTGCAGTCCACCGGCCATCGGACAACGGCCCCAGCTCGCCTTGCCGCCCCGCTCGTACGGCTTTCAGGTGCCTAGGCATCCACCGATTGCCCTTAGTAGCCCCGCCGCCTCGCGCGTGCGGTTTTCAGCGCGTTGACCGCCTTGACGATGACGCCCATTTGCCCGCCGCCTCGCGCGTGCGGCTTTCAGGCTTCGGTTGTCTGTGACGCAAGGTTTTATCCACAGGAACTAGCCGGGTGGTGGCTTTTGTCGGTGTTGTTGTGGCAGGATGCTTTCTGTCCGGCTGTCCAGGTCGGTGGGAATAGGTTTTCAAGTGGTTTCCCCCCGCTGTGTTTTGGATGGCGAACTCAGTTGGCGCACCCCCGGAGGCTGCTATGACAGACCAGTTCGACCCGACGTCACAACCGAAAACAGCTGCCCGGCTGTCTGCTTGCCAAGCCTTGCGATTTCGTCGGTTTTCAGCGGTGGAGCATCGCCGGCGGCGGAGCCCGGCGGGAATTCGTCCTCGGGCGGCTTCGTTGGCTGCTCTCACAGTTCTGTTGGCCAGTCTGACAGGCTTGGCCGGCTGCGATGACAAACCCGAGCCGGCTTGGACGCCGCCACCGCGGCCAACTGTCAGCCGGAGTTCAAGCCCGACGCCGAGCCCTGCGCCGGCCGTGTTGGTTTGGGCTCCGGATGATCCGTCTTGGAGCGCTGATCAACTTGCTGCCGCCCACGTCGTGGACGCTTACATTAAGGTTTTCGGCGAGTTGGCCGCGGATCCGTCTAACGCTGACACCCGCCGGCTTCTCGATGTCGCGACCGACCCTCAGTACAGTGAGGACCTCAGCTTGGTCGCCGCGTTCATACAAGCCGGCAGCCGTTTCGAGTTCGGCGGTGGGACTTACGTCATTCCGGTGACCAGAGCCGTCAGCGAGGAGAAGACCGTCGACGGCGTCCGGCAGATCAGGGTCTTGCAATGCGACGCCGACGATCCCACGCTGGTCATTGTGGATCCAGACGGTTCACGGCCGCCGCCAGGGTTGCCGCGGGTTCAGTATGTCTATACGGTCCAGTGGCTTGAGGAGGCTGCTGGTTGGCGGGTGGCGTCTTTCGGCCACTCCGGTGGCGGGATGGCGTGGCCATGTTGAGGAGAGTTATTGCTTCAGTCTTTCTGCTGAGTCTGCTGTCAGCCGCCGTCGCAGCCCCAATGGCCAACGCTGACTCCCGCTTATATGGCCCGTCTGAGACTGCGCGGGTCACGGTGTCTTATGGTGTGCCGGCGTCGGAGCCGTGGGATCCAGTTGATGGGGATACGCGGGCGTCAGCGTCTGAACAAGTGGTCTGCATTTACAGCGGCCACATCATGCCCTGCCAAATGCACGACGGCTACTTCGACCAGACCCGCCAGTGTTACGCCAAGATGGCTTCCGACAACCCCTGGGAAACCCGCGACCCCATAGCCACCTGGTGGGCCCAAACCGGCGGCCATGCTGACGGGGTTGTCATGGAATGCTACATGCCATACGAAGGCTATGTTAAAGAAGTGTTTTGGGTGCCGTCGGCGCCGCCGGCCGAACCGACCGCCGAGGAGTATGGGGCGGCGGCTTGGGCGGTCCTCCAGGATGTGGTCCAGGCGCCTGGGATTGGGGTTTGGCCTTGGTATCCGGAGATGGAGATGGGTTTTGTGGGTGTTTGGACTAGGTTGTGGGCGGTTGATCCGGGTCCGGAGTACACAACCGGGCTTAGCTTGTCGGCGCCGGTGGCGGGGACGACGTTGGAGTTGACGGTCCGGTTGGACAAGATCGTCTACGACCCCGGCGATGGTGGGAAACCGGTGGTTTGCTGGGATGCGGGCAGTGAGCCGACTAAATGGGAGTCGAAGCACCAGGATGGCAAGGTGGCGTGTTCGCATCAGTATGTCCATCGGGGTGATTACACGATAACCGCGACATCCTCGCTGTCAGCCCACTGGTCCGCCGCTGGTGGGACGGTCCACGGTTGGGTGGAGGCCGAGGTGGCTAGAGCTCGGAGCATCCATATTGGGGAGGTCCAGGTGTTGAACATTCCGGACAGACCCCGTTGAACAGGTCTGAGCGGAGGGTTTGCCGGCAAGTCGTCGTTCACATCAGGTGAGTCGGGCCAGCAGGGCGGCGATTTGCTCTGGTCGTTCGACCATGCCGCCGGCGGCCCATTCCCGTATCAAATAAATGGAACCTTGCTCGGTGAAGGTGCGAGCGTAGTCAACATTGTCGACTGCCGTCGTCGCCCGCGCCGCCGGCAGGGCTGATCGACAAAGACCATAATCAATAAGGAAGCTGGCGCGGGCCAGCCGGTGTGGTTTTTCAGTTCATGACTTCGTAGACGAAGGCAGCCAAGGCGCCGCGGCTGAGAGGGAAGTCGGGACGGTAGACGCCAGCGGAAGCGAAGTCCGCGCCGCCGCCCTGGCTGGCCAGCCAGGCGATGGCCGGCCAAGCCGGGTCGTCGGGGCTGACGTCCGCGTAGGGCGAATCGGCCGGCGGCAGGGATTCGCCGTCAGCCCAGAGGTAGAGCCAGACGGCTATCTCGGCCCTTGTGACAGGTTCGTCGGGACGGAAGACGGAACCGCTGGCGAGGCCTTTCGAAGCCAGCCAGGCGATGGCGGCGGCGGTCGGGCCGGTCGAGTCCACATCCTGAAAAGCCGCTGCGGCGGACACGTCAACTCGGGGTCGGCCGGCCGCCCGGAACAAGACAACGGCCGCAGCCGCCCGGCTGGCCGGTTCGCCTGGACGGTAGGAGACGACGCCGTCGGCGTCGTAGGCGGTGATGTCATCCGCTCGGATGATGCCCTTCTCGGCCAGCCAGCAGACCGGCTGTCGGAAAGGAGAAGTTTCAATGACATCAGCCGGTTGCCCAGTCTCGTCGGAACAGGCGAACAGCGGCGCGACGTCAGGCAGAGGGCCAAACCACAACTGCCGGACAGCAAAGCCGATCACGGCCAGGACGACGATGATGGCCACGCCGGCGAGGAGGCGGCCAAGGACCGGCCGGCTGATCCGGGGCCGCCGGCTGGGAGGAGCGGCGTCGGTTTCTGTGAGCGCGGTGATGTCAAGGTCAGCCAAGACAGCTGGAACGTCGGTCGGGCCAGGCGGGGGACCGGCGGCGTCGAGAAGACTCCATGAAGCGGCATCGTTTTGATGCTGGGTTTCGGGGGAGCCCTGAGGATAAATATCACTTTCTTCACTGCGGCTCTGGCTTTCAAGGGGTTCTTTTAGGCCGAGGAAAGAGCCGGCGAGATCGATTTCCGTACGGTTTGGGTCCCAGGCCGTGGCGGCGGTAGCTGGCGGGCCAGAGTTGGCGCTGACATGCCAGCTGGGAAGTTCCGGCGGGACCGCAGAGAGGTCCTCGGCGTCAGTTGATTGGAAAAGTGGAATTGGTTCGTAGGCCGTTTCCGGGCTTTCCGTTTCGCTGTCGCCTGCGCTGGTTGGGGTAGGGGGCGAGGTTGGGGCAGAGGGCGAGATTGGGGTGATTGGGCTGGCAGGCAAGGTTGGCGTGGCCGCTGAAGCTGAGGTAGGTGGTGTTGCCAGGGGCGCGAGTTCGGAAGCCGCCTCGGCTGTCTGGTCGGCAGAAGGGGCCGGGGTATCGGTTTCGGCTGTCTGGTTGTCAGAAGGAGCTGGAGTCTCGGTCTCGGCTGCCGGGCTGGCAGAAGAGGTCGGAATCTCGGCGGCGCGGCGGCGGGCGATGACATCGTTGACGTTGCCGTCGCCCCTGGCTGCCAGCCAGTCGAGCAGGTCGGGCGACGCCTGTTCATGGGCGGCGATCGTCAGCCAAAGATCAGGCCAAGTCTTGGCCAGGTGGTGCAGTGTGGTGGCGGGTGTGGTCGGGTCTTCCGCCGCTTGGCGGGCCGACTCTCGAGAAGAAAGAGACACAGGGGTTTTCTCAGATAAAGCCGTATCCGACGGCTTGGCAGGTTTTGACTGCCAAGCCGTCGGATACGGAGATGGGGGTCAAGGGGGTGTGTGCCGTTAGTTGGCGTTGCGGCGGCGTCGGCTGATGAGATCTCTGCCGACTAGGACGAAGCCGAAGAGCAAAGCTCCAAAGCCGCCGAAGGCAAGTGCGCTGCTTGCCTTCGCGCCGGTGCTCGGGATCTCGGGCGGCAGCGGCAAAATCGTGTTGACGTTGGCGCTGTCTTCGTTCGACTTCACGGCTTCCAGGGGGACGTCGCCGGGACCGGGAACGGGATTGCCGTTCTCATCGACAGGGATCCCCTCGGCGGCGGCCGTGTTGACGACATCAGCCCCGGACCCCAAAGCGGCCGGGTTTGTGATGTCAGCGGTCGAGCAGATCAGCCACGCGCCCCAGCCGGGAGCCAAGAGTTCGCCGTCGGGAAGGAGCGATTGGCCGACCGCACAGGTTGTGTCGCCGTAACCGGTCCCGCCGGCTTCGAAGTCCTCGCGGGTCAACACGAGGTCCTTGATATATGTCTGGCCCGTGTTGACGGCCAAGATGAGCCAGTCGGCCGCCGTTCCGAAGTCCACCGTCGCCTGGTCAGCCCAGCCGCCGGCCGGTTCGCCGGCCGCCAAGGCGTTCACTGCGTCGTCGTCAGGGGACGCGCAGCCTGTGCCGGTTTCGCAGACCCACTTGGACAGTTCAACCGAGGCCACCGGAATATGACCGTGCCACTCATCGCCGCCTTCGACAGGGGCGCCGCTCCAACGGCCTTCAGCCGTGACGCGGATCTCGTCGGCGTGGATGTCGCCGGGCTGCAAGCCAGGAATCGTGCCCGTGCAGACAAACCGGTCGCCGATCAGGAACGGACCGGCCCAAGCGGTCCCAGAAGAGGGTCCGCCGAGAGGAGAGAAGTCGCAGGTCAAAGCGAACTCGCCTTGGCCAGGGCCTTCCCAAACGGCTTCCGCCACGGTGATGTTCACGAGGTCTTCGGTGCCATTGTTCGTCACCGCGATCCGGATCGGCGTCGCCACGCCTGGCTCCAAGACCTTGCCCGGCGCCTCGTCGTAGTCGCCTGTGACGGCGTCATCTTCTTCCAAGGTGTCGTACTTGTCCACCACGATCGACGGTTGCGCCTTCGTGTTGACCTCGGCCTGGGATTCAAGCGACGTGACATTCGGAGCCGGTGACGGTTCACCGTCCGGACCCGGTATCAAGAGCGGGTCGAGATCCGACTCGCACGGAGTGCCGGTGGCCACGGCCGTGTTGACGACGTTGAGCCCGGAAGCCCAGGGGGCCGTGTTAGTGATGTCGGCGGTCGTGCACGACAGCACCCGGGCGGCTCCCGGCGCCAAGACGCCAAGGTTGTCGCCGACCTGGCACTCATTGCTCGTGTCACCGTGGCCGTTGCCGCTGACAGATTCCGTCAGCAATTGGACGTCCTTGAGGTAGGTGTCGCCGGTGTTGCGGATCACGAGCAGCCATTGGGCTTCCGTCCCAAAGTCCACCGTGGCCTGTTTGACCCAGCCGGCAGCCGTCAAGGCGGTCGGCTCCAGCGCGGCCAGGTTGGTTTCAACCGGCGCCACGCAGCCGTCGGCTGAAGCGCAGACGAGCTTTTCCAGATCTATGCCGTCGCGGACGGCAAATCCGTGCCACTCATCATCGTCGGTCGTCGGCGTTCCGCTGATCTGGCCTTCGGCGGCCACCGAAACGGTGTCGGAGTGCTCTTGGCCGGCGTCCAAAGCAGGCACGACGCCATGGCAGTCGAACGACTGGCCGATCGGCAGCGGACCGGCCCAGGTGACGGCCTCAGCCGGTCCGCCAAAGGCGGAGAAATCACATGTCAAGCCGAAATCAGCGCTCGAACCCGGTCCCGTCCAGTCGATGTCTTGGACCGAGATGTTCGTCAAGGCTTCCTGCCCGGTGTTCTTGACCGTGATCGTCAACTCGAACGGGCTGCCCGGCTCCAGCGGCTTGCCCGGCGCCTCGTCGTAGTCGCCGGTGATCTCATTGTCGTTGCCCAGCGTGTCGAATTTGACAACTTCAACATCGCTGGTCGGCAATGGGACAGTGTTGGCTTCGGCGGTGTCTTCGCCGGATTGGACTGGCGGCAGGGGGTCGCCGTCGGGTCCGATGACGGGGTTGCCGTTGTCGTCGATCGGGGCGCCTTGGGCGGCGGCGGTGTTGACGACATCGGCGTCAGAACCCAACGCAGCCAGATTGACGATGGCGTCGGTTTGGCAGGTCAGCCAGGCGGTGTCGCCTGGTTTCAGGCTGTCCGCGATGGTTTGGTTGACGGCGCAGCCGGTTGTGGCGCCGTGGCCGCCGCCGCCGGCGTTCAGGTCTTCGCGGGTTAGTTTCACGTCGTTCAGGGTTGTCGCGCCGGTGTTTTGGACGACGACGAGCCACTGGGCGGAGGCGCCGTAGGAAACCGTGGCCTGATCGGTCCAATCGCCTACGGCTGTGCCGGCGGCTAGCCGGTCAAGCTGTTCGGCGGTTGGGTCGGGGCAGCCGGCCTCGGCTTGGCAGACCCACTTGGCGAGGACCAAACCAGAGGCCGGGGCGACCGTGTCGGTTTCGGCGGTGTCCTCATTGGATGGGACTGGCGGCAGAGGGTCGCCGTTTTCATCGGTCGGGGTGCCCTGGGCGGCGGCGGTGTTGACGACTTCAGCGCCAGAACCCAAGGGGGATTGGTTGACGATGGCGTCGGTTTGGCAGGTCAGCCAGGCGGTGTCGCCTGGTTTCAGGCTGTCCGCGATGGTTTGGTTGACGGCGCAGCCGGTTGTGGCGCCGTGGCCGCCGCCGCCGGCGTCTAGGTCTTCGCGGGTTAGTTTCACGTCGTTCAGGGTTGTCGCGCCGGTGTTTTGGACGACGATGAGCCACTGGGCGGAGGCGCCGTAAGCCACAGTGGTCCGATCAGCCCAGCCGCCGGCAGCCGTTCCGGCGGCTAGCTGGCTGAGTTGTTCGGCCGTTGGGTCCAGGCAGCCGGTTCCGGCTTGGCAGACCCACTTGGCGAGAGTCAAACCAGAGACCGGGGCGGTCGCGTTGGCCTTGGCGGTGTCCTCGGCCGTGGGAGCGGTCATAGGCTCCTCGACGATCTCGCCGTCGGGACCTTGGACGTGCTGGATGATCGGCTCGCCGTTGCTGTCGACCGGAGTGCCGCTGGCGGCGGCGGTGTTGACGACGGCCTCATTCGCAGTCAGGGAAGCCTGGTTCGTGATCGCGTTTGTCACGCAGGTCAGCGAAGCGGCAGCGCCTGGTTTCAGGCTGTCCGCGATGACTTGGTTGACGGCGCAGCCGGTTGTGGCGCCGTGGCCGGCGCCGCCGGCGTTCAGGTCTTCGCGGGTTAGTTTCACGTCGTTCAGGGTTGTCGCGCCGGTGTTTTGGACGACGATGAGCCACTGGGCGGAGGCGCCGTAGGAAACCGTGGTCTGGTCGACCCAGCCGCCGGCCGCCGTGCCAGCGGCTAGCTGAGTCAAAGTAGCCGCAGTCGGGTTCGAGCAGCCGGTTCCGGCCTGGCAGACCCACTTCTGCAAAGCCAAGCTGGCCGTGGCGGTGTTGGCTTCGGCTGAATCAGGGCCGGTCGTGATGACCCAGGGCCCGTCGTCCAGCAGCACCGGTTTGATGTCGGTCTTAGCGATGTCAACGGCATACGCGACGACGGCGCTGGCTGTCGCCGTGTTGACGACATCGAGTCCGGAGCCCAAAGCGGCGGTGTTCTCGATGGCCGCGGTCGTGCAGCGGATGTAGACGGCGGCGCCGGGGTCCAAACGGCCTGTGATCGCTGCCCCGGTTGCGCACTCAGCGCTTGTCGCCCCGTGGCCATCGCCTGTCAGAGTGTCGTCGGCTACGGCGACATCCAAGTAGTAGGTCTGGTCAACCGGGTCGCTGGCGTTGGAAACGACGATCAGCCAATCGACATCAGCGCCGGGGCCCACCGAGGCAGCCTTGACCCAACCGAGAGCTGGTTGGCCGGCCGCCAGGGAAGCCAGTTCATCACTGGCCGGTTTCGGGTTGTCACAGGTCGTCCCCGTCTGGCAGACCCACTTCGTCAGTTCCAAACTGGCTGACGGGGAGTGGGCGTTCCAAGGATCGGTGTCGTGGACTTCCTTGTCGGTCTCGACTCCAGTGCCGCTGACATGAATGCGGTCATGGTGCGACTCGTCGACGGCCAAACCCGGCATGACGCCGGTGCAATAAATGCCGGTGCCGGAAGGCGCTACGCCGTCGAAGCGGACGACGCCGTCACTGCCCGCGGCGACGCTGGCAGGGCCGCCCCAAGGGGTGAAATCGCAGGTCAAATCAAAGTCGACGGCGGTCGTGTCGGCCGGCCCGGTCCATTCGTCATCCCAAATGGCGATGTCTTTGAGGTCGTCGGAGCCGTCGTTGCGCACCCAAATGACGACTGTGACGGGTTCCCCCGGAGGGACGAGCTTGGGGATCTCGTCGTGGTTGCCCTCGGGCCAGCCGTCTTCGGCGTCATATTTTTGGACGGTGATGGCGGCTTCGGGTTGATCTGTCCAGACCTTGGCGGAAACCTCGGGGCTGATGACCGGAGGTATCTGGCCGACCTCGTCTGGGGTCAGGCCAGTCGCAACCTCAAACGGTTTGCCGTCCGCGTCCACCGGCAGGCCTTGGGCTTGGGCCTGGTTGATCAGCTTGTCGGCGTCCGTCCCGCCATCAGCAGGCAGGGACGCCCTGACGGCGATGGTCTGGCAGGTGAGCACAGCGTAGTCGCCAGCCGGCAGGAGGCCGTTGAGGCTTTGGCCTTCCAAGCTGTGGCAGGTGGACAATTGGCGCTCAAAGCGATCCGAACCGACGAGGGAGTCTTCTTCGGTCAAGGTGACATCGGCCAGGTCCGTGTCGCCGCTGTTGTGGAACACCAGCAGCCATTCGGCGTCGGCGCTGTATGGGATTTCTGTCTCGGGGACCCAATTGCCGAAGGGGTCATCAGTGTCGCCGACCCGGGCCATTTCCGCCTGAGCCGCGGGAACGGGGCAGCCCGTGCCGGTTCCGCAGACCCACTTGGCCAAATCAAGCTGGGGGTTGACGGTGTGGGCATTCCAAGAGTTGTTGTCATCGGTTTCAATGCCGCTGTAGTAGCCCTCGGCCACGACACTCGCCGAGTCCTCGTGAATCTGGCTGACGCCCAAGGCTGGGACCGTCCCGGCGCAGGCAAAGCTGTCTCCCACCGCCAGAGGGCCTGCCCAGAGCCAGCCGCCGTCTGTGGCCTCTCCCTTGTCGCAGGAAAGGTCGGTCAGGTAAGCGCCACCTGCTATCAACTCGTCAGAGACGGTGATGTCTCGCAACAGCTCATTGCCGACGTTGGTGATCGTGAACTTGACCGGGGTCGGCGTCGCCGGGTCGAGGAGTTTGCCGGGAGCCGTGCCATAGTCGCCACTCACGGAGTCATCGCCGCCGAGGATGTCATATTTGACAATGCTGATTTTTGGATTCGGGAGTTCCGTGTTGGCTTCGGCGATCGCCAAGGGCGTTTTGATGGGGTCAGCCTGCTTGGAGGTCAAAGTGCCGCCGTCGCGGATTGGATAGGCGAGAGGGGAGCCGTCGGCGGCGGCCGGCGTGGCCTGCGCCGAGGCGAGGTTGCCAACGGCGTTGGGATGGAGGACCAGGCCGTCTTCTGACAATGTCGACAAGGAGTCTGTGTTTGTGACTTCCTTCGCCACACAGCGCAGGATGGCCGCCTGACCGGGGTCTATAAGCGCTGGGGCAAAGGAGGCGCCTGTGTCACAGCCGCTTAGGCCTTTGTTGCCGTCGGTCGTCGACAGCGCGTCACTTAGGACCTGGGTCCCAGACAAGCGGGTGGTGCCGGTGTTTTTGGCCACAAGCAGCCATTCGACGTCGGAGCCGTACGGCACGGTGGCCTGCTTGACCCAGCCGCCGGCCGGCACAGCGTCAGCCAGCGAAGCCAGCGTGTCCCCGGTTGGGGTGGCGCAATCGGCGCCGGTTTGGCAGACGTACTTTGCCAAGGTGAGGCCGGGTCGGGGCTGCTGGAAGCTGGCGGCGGCTTCGTTCGAGGGGACCTTGGCCTCCGACGTCGCCCCGCTGGCCTCGTCATTGCCGGTGAAACGGCTGATCAAGGTGACGCCATTGGGGTCTTTGATGCTGGAATTGAAGGTGCCGTTGGCGGCGGCGGTGTTTGTCACCGGATTCGCCAAGGCAGCGCTGAAGACGGTTTTGCAGACCAGCGAGGCCGAGGCGCCGGGAGCTAAAATCCCGTTGCCGAAGACGGCGCCGTCGGCCGCGGCGGCCGCGCAACCGTCCGTCGACAGTTTTTCTTGGTCAGCGGCGGTGAGGTCGAGGGAATCTTGGGCCAGATGGACGTCGGACAGCGTGATGTTGCCGGTGTTTTGGGCGGTGACGCGCCACTCGATCTGACGGGCGTCCGGGCTGGCCGGGTCGGCGGCGGCGGTCCAGCCGTCAGCGCCAAGGTCGGCGGCCGGATCGCAGCCCGTTCCGGTCGAGCAGACCTCTTTGACAACTGTCAGTTCGGGGTCGACGACGTAGAGGTAACCGTGGATCCCGGCGCCGACGCCGGTGACCGAGTTGTCTGGTCCGCTGAGGCGTAAGGTGTTGCCATACTTTGGGTCCCGCGATATGTCGATGATCCATTCGGCGGGGGTGACCTCAATGTTCCTATCGGCCACGGATGGGATCAAATCAGCGTTTTCCACGGTGACTGTGAAGACGCCGACGCCCATGCACCAGCCATCCCAGAGGACGCCCGTATAGCCGAGGTAAGGAGCGCCAGGGGCGCAGGCGGTGGTCTGGAAGTCGTTGAGCCAGGTGATCTGCGGGTTTTGGACGCTCGTCGCCGGGGCCGGCCAGAAGTCGTAGACCTCCGGCTTGGGGAACCAACGGTCGTCGTAACCATGAGGGGTGTTGTCCTGCCAGCCGGTGATGCCCGCATACCACGTGACTGTGTCCCCCCGCACGACCCAGGCGGGCAGCGGCGACGCCGTCGCGATCGCCGCGTTTTTCTCGCCTTGGAAGTCGGGCAGGGCGGCCACCTCGGCTGCCGTAGTCGCTATCGGGTAATCACCTGTGACCGGGTCCTCTTCCCTAGACCGCACACCCGTGACATAGGACTGTGTCGTCGTGCCTCGGACGATGGTCGTTTCCGCCGCCTGGGCAGGCTGGGCCGCAGACCAGAGGGAGCTGCCGACGAAAGCGGCGGCGACTAGGCCGTAGGCGGTGAGTCCCGCCAAGAGCCGCCTTGCGTGGCCGGCTGAGCGGTGAGATGAAGGCGGTGGGAATGAACCGGCGGCACGACGTGTTGATGTCATTGGAGCCACCCTTTCGGTGTGGTGGTGCTGCTTGATGAAACTGTTCCCGGGATCGGAGGCCAAGGCCCGCCCGTTCACGACTGAGGCGGCCGATGGTCGGTGCTGATTATAGTTACCGTTTTTAGACCGGCGCAAGACAGTGTCAACCGCGTCTGTCAAGCCAGGGGGACTCTGATGGCTTGGCTCCTCTGGCCGGCCGGTTTCTTCCAGCGGTGGCGAAAAGAGCCTGCGTGTTTCCCGTCAATGGACTTTTCCATTAAGCAAATAGTAGAGGACGCCTTTTCGGTGGCCTTGGCCGGCCGGGGCTAAGGGTAATCACCGCGTCTGAGAATCGGCCTGACACCGGCTCTGGCTCTGCCTTGGGCCGCCACGCAGGCCGTGTGGCAGAGTCCTGACGGCCTGCAAGCGGTTTGACCTGGCACACAATCGATAACCTAGTGACTAGGCAAAACGGTGGTCCTACAGCACAAATGACAACGATGTGAGAGTTGTGTGGCATTCCCGCTGTGGCTCCTTGACGCCGGCTTCTCTGTCCGCCGCAACCGGTTGCGGCGGTCCACGCCACTTGTCCGCAATCGCGTGGCCGGACCGGCCGCGGCGGGTCTTTGACGCTATTCCTAATGCCTATGGCCGCGAGAGGGGAACTGACGGACAGAGTGTGGGCGCGGATCGAGCCTCTGTTGCCTCGCCAACGGCAGCGGCCGCCGTTGGCGAGACCATCGCCGAGTCGTCAACGGCGTCTTGTGGAAGCTTCAGACCGGCGCGCCTTGGCGAGACCGGCCCGAGCGCTGCGGCCCGTGGAAGACCGCGCACGAGCGGCTGCGGCGTTGGACTGATGACGGCACTTGGGACAAGGTGCTCGCGGAAGCGGTCAGGGAAAACCTCTGGACACCGCCCAAGGAGCGGCCGTAGAGCGGGGGCTTTGAGGCCGGAGGGGGCGGGAGCCTGGCCGGATGACGGTTTTCCCACAGCGAGGCGGCGCTCGCAGGGTTTGGTTTGGGCCTCCTTCTTTGGGATAGGCTGACTAAGCTCATACGCAAAGCCCAGGAAACGAGGTGGGGACGTGCCGCTCGGCCGCGTTCGGTTCTACGACCCCGAGAAGGGGTTCGGCTTCATCGCCAAGGAAGGCGGCGGAGACGTCTACGTCCGAGCTTCGGCGCTGCCTGCCGGAGTGGCGGCGCTTCAACCCGGACAGCAAGTTGAATTTGGTGTGGTCGAGGGTCGCCGCGGCGAGCAGGCTCTGTCCCTCACCCTGGTCGAACCGCCGCCGTCACTGGCCAAGGCCCAGCGCAAACCAACAGAGCAGATGGCGGTCATCACCGAAGACCTCATCAAGGTGCTTGACCACGTCGGCAACAGTTATCGCCGCGGGCGCTACCCAGACGCCAGGTCGGCCGAGAAGGTGGCTAAGATGCTCCGGGCCGTCGCCGACGAACTGGAGCTGTGACCAGCCGGTCCGGCGCCGGCCGTCAGAGGACGAGAGGACAAGCAGGTGGCGAAACCGAAAGCTGACTCCATCGCCTTGGCGGCGATTGAGTTGGCGCGCGCGGCCGCCGTCGAAACGGCCGGCCCAGGCGAGGTGGGCGAACACCTCGGCGCGGCGGCTGAGGACACTCGTGTCGTCACCCATTCTTTCCGTTGCCTCCACCCCGGCTACGTCGGCTGGCAATGGGCTGTCACCTTGACACGCGCTTCACGGGCCAAGGAGCCGACTGTCAACGAGGTCGTCCTCTTGCCCGGTGACAACGCTCTCTTAGCCCCCGCCTGGCTGCCCTGGTCCGACCGCGTCGGCCCCGGCGACGTGGCCCCCGGCCTCCTCATGCCGACCCCCGACAACGACCCCCGCCTGCAGCCGGGCTACACCGCCGACGCCGACCCCAAGGCCCCTGAAGAAGCCATCGAGATCCGGTCTGTCGTCCGCGAACTCGGCCTCGGCCGCCAGCGTGTCCTGTCGCCGGCCGGCCGCGACTTGGCGGCGGAACGCTGGTTGGAGAAGGCCGGCGGCGACAGCGAGTCGGCCCGCCAAGCCCCGGCCGCTTGCCCGAGTTGCGGCTATCTCATCCGGCTGCGAGGCGCTCTCGGGAGCTGCTTCGGGGTCTGCGCCAACGCCTATTCTCCCGCCGACGGCCATGTCGTCAGCGTCGACTACGGCTGCGGCGCCCACTCTGACGTGGTGGACGAACGCCGGTCGGCTGAGTTGCCGGCGCCGGTTTGGGACACGATCGCCTCCGACGAGCCGCTGTTCGTCTGACCACGTGGCGTCGGTCTGGCCGCGCCCGGCCGCAGGTGTCCGTAATTTAAAACGCAAGTGTCCGTTTTGCGGACCGTGCGGAAGGTCTGGAGCTGACCATTAGGGTTGGGGCCATGGTTCAAAAATCGCCGCGGGCCAAAGTCGCCGCGCCTTCCGCCTCATCCGCTAAGCCCGGTGGCCTCGACGGTTACTTCGAGATCACCCGACGAGGTTCGACCGTCGCCGCCGAAATCCGCGGCGGCATCGTGACCTTCTTCTCGATGGCCTACATCATCGCCCTCAATCCCATCATCCTCGGCACGGCGGCCGACAAGAACGGCAACCTCATCTCAGGCTTGCCGGCCGACGGCGCCAATATCTCGGCCACAATGATCATGGTGGCTGGCGCCACCGCCCTCGTCGCCGGGCTCATGACCGTGCTCATGGGCGTGGTCGGCCGCTTCCCCATCGGGCTCGCGGCCGGCCTCGGCCTCAATGCCATCGCCGCCTACTCCCTCGCCCCGACCATGACCTGGCCTCAGGTCATGGGCCTCATCGTCTGGGAGGGCATCATCATCACGGTCCTCGTCTTGACGAAGTTCCGGCGGGCCGTTTTCAACGCCGTGCCGCGCGCCCTTCGGACGGGCATCTCCGTCGGCATCGGCTTGTTCATCGTCTTGATCGGCCTCGTGGACGCCGGCTTCATCCGCAAGCCCGCCGGCTCTGGCACGACCCCGGTCGAATTGGGGATCGGCGGACAACTCATCGGCTGGCCGCTGCTCGTTTTCATCGTCGGCCTCTTCGCGCTGGTCATCCTCCACGTCAAGCGGGTCAAGGGCGCCATGCTCATCGTGATCTTGGGGTCGACGGCCGTCTCCCTCATCATCGAGGCCGTCGTCCAGACGGGCGCTGCTGTAGAGCACGCGACCGGTTGGAGCCTCAACGTCCCGACCCTCGTCGGCGCCCACCCTGGCCTGCCCGATTTCAGCCTCTTGTTCAACGTCGACATGCTTGGCGCCTTCGCTGGCGGCCCCAAGGTCTGGATCACCATGGGCCTGACGATCCTTTCGATCATGCTGGCCGACTTCTTCGACACCATGGGCACGGTCGTCGCCATCGGCCAGGAAGGCAAGCTGCTTCAGGCTGACGGCAACCCGCCTAGGACTCAGGAGATCCTCCTCGTCGACTCGGTCGCCGCGATCGCCGGCGGCCTCGGGTCGGTTTCCTCTAACACCTCCTACATCGAGTCCGCCTCTGGCGTGGCCGAAGGCGCCCGGACGGGCCTCGCCTCGGTCGTCACAGGCGCGCTTTTCCTCCTGTCGATGTTCATCACCCCGCTCATCGACGCCGTCCCCTCGGAAGCCGTCGCCCCCGTGCTCGTCCTCGTCGGCTTCTTCATGGTCCAGCAGGTGACGGAAATCGACTGGTCTGATTTGGAGGTGGCCCTGCCGGCTTTCTTCATGGTCACCCTCATGGCCTTCAGCTATTCGATCACGGTTGGGATCGGCGCCGGTTTCCTCGTCTACCTAGTCGTCAAGATCGTCAAAGGCAAGGCCAAGAAGGTCAGCCCGATTCTTTGGACAGTCGGCGCGCTCTTCCTCGTCTACTTCGCCCAAGGGATCATTTTGGACTGGCTCGGCTGACCCCGCGGCCGGCCTCCAGGCCGGTTGGCCAAAGCGCTTCGGTTCGCCGCCCGCGCGTTCCCGAGCGCACAAGAAGCGGCTCCGGAGCCGCCGGTG
>JAIRXC010000036.1 GCA_031268515.1 Propionibacteriaceae bacterium | reverse complement strand
ATACGGCGTTCTCCCGATATTCTTCGGTGAAACCCAGGCGAGTTGATCCCATGGTTCTTGATTTTCCCTCCAGTAGATGAACAGTACTTGCTGTCCACCAAACCGGGAACTATCCACTCAGCCACCGCGATGTGGCCAATCAAGCCCTCCGAGACCTCAACCAACATCCTTCCCGATTGCCAGTCCGCTCCTTGCTTCATCACCGCATCCTCACTTGTCAGCTTCTGATCGCGCACACTTCTGGCTTCTCGAGGTTGACCCCGCTCACCTTGGCCGTGAAAGAGGCCAAGGTGACGGTTCCGATGCGGTTGATGACCGCTGGGGAGGGCTACAAGCATCTGCTGAAGAGCGTTGCCGCTGGGGACGGCGACCGCCCCTCCTCGCACGGATAGCCCCGCCGGCCCCACCCAACGCGTACCGGAGCCGACACGATCCGACATGATGGCGTCTCGCCAAACTATCCAGGCCCTCACCGGCCTCGTGAGCCGCGGTCATCTCCCGCGGCGATCGACCGGCGGTCTCCTTCGGCCTGGCCGTGACCCCTGCCCGAGCGGCGTGCTCGGCGATCTGGGGACCGGCCAGCCGCTCCCGGGTCAACTCCAGGTCGTCGATGACGCAGGCGTAGAGCAGGAAACCATCCGGTTTCATCGTCGTGTCCTCTCCCGAGCATGGTCACCTGGTCCCAGGCTAGTTCTCCACCTGCCGGGCTCCTGCCTGGTTAAGTCCGAGGGTGGCGGCCAGCCGGCGGGCTTTGGCGACTCCGGCGGACTTGGCCGGGGAAGCGGCTAGGGCGGCCAGGCCGCCCCAGCGGGCGGCGTCGGCCGGGATCAGCCCCCGGTGGGTGGCTTCGGCCAGGTAGGGGGCGTGGCGCAGGGCCACGTCGAGGACGCGGTTGGCCCAGGTGGGCGGCTTGGCGGCGACCTGGGCGGCGGCGCGGACGGGTTCGGTCAGCAGCGGCCATAGGACGGGCAGCAGGTGAGGGTCCTTCTCCAAATGGCGGACCAGTTTGGCCGGGCTGACGACCGGGCTGGCCAGCAGGGCGCGGGCGGCGTCGCGCACCGCCGCCCAGCCCAGGGTCCGCTCATTGAGGCCTTGCCTGACCAGATGCGGCGCGGCGTATTTCGAGGCGTCCTGGGCCAGCAGGCCGACGACGACGGTGACCAGGGCCTGCGACAGCGGCGGCTTGACTCCTTTGAACGGCCCGTCCGTGCCGTTGGCCCAATCGCGCTGGGGGGCCGAGACAAGGGACCGCAGTTGGGCGTCCCAATGCAGCCAGACTGCCGTTGGCCGGTTGAGCGCCGGTCTGGCCTCGGCGTCCCAGGGCCACTCCCAGGCCTCGCACTGGCCTTCGCGCTCCAGGTCGTAGTGCCAGGTGGACTTGCAGATCGCATAGCGACGGCCCGGTTGGCCCGGCGACACCAAGGTGAAGAGAAAAACGGGGCTGGGCTGCTCCGGATCCAACCAGTCGACGCTGACCTCGACCGAGTCGAGAATGGGCGCCGCGGCGCCCGCGTCTGTCGGCCAGACCTGGTCGAAAGGCGGGTCCAGAACCGGCGCCGCCGCGGCCGCGGCGGCTGGGGCGGCGGCTCCGGTCAGCGGCGGCAGACGGGCCGCGACTCGGCGGGCCGCGCTGACGGCCAGAGACGAGCCGGGCCGGGCAGCCAGGGCGCGGAGGCCGGGCAGGTCCAGGACCGAGGGCGGGGCCAGGCCGGACGCCACCGCCGCTGCGGCTTCGGGGAGCAGATCGACCATCGCCTGGGCGGCCTCGGCGGTCCCGGCGACCATCCGGGGCGCTTTCAGAGAAGCGGCGATCAGGTCGTCCAGCAGCGGCCAGACCACCGATAAGAGGCCTTCACGCCCGATGCCGACCAGCGCGGCCACCAAGGCCGCCAAGTTGCCCGGTGGTCTGGAGTGCCAGTCGAGGAAGGCCACGTCCGCCACCCCGGGGCGCAGCAGTCCGCGTTCCCAGGCTTCGATGACCGCCAGCTGGGAGTCGGCCGCTGCGACCGGGGGCATTGACCGCTGGGCGGCCAGCAGATTGATCGCCATGCCGGGCGGCAACGGGCCGGACCGGCGGGCCACCTGCCGCAACACCAAGCCCTGCTCGCGTTGCACATCGCTGGACCAGCCGATGCGGAGGTACCCGGCGTCCCCCCAGCTGGGGAAGGTCATGAAATCGACTGAGGCCCAGGGCTTCTGGTGGCTCAGCCGGTCGGGAAAAACCCGCAGCCAATCGGGAATCTCGATCCGTCCGGCCACCCACCAGTCCTGCCACCGGTCGTACCGCTCTAGACCGGGTTCCAGGGCGGGGGCGTCCAGCCACTGGGCGACGGCCCGCCCGGCGGTCAGTCCAAGGGTCTGACCGGACTGCGACAGCACGGGCACCGCCAGTTCTGCCAGGCGAGCCGTGGCCGCCTGGCCGCCCGACGCCAGGTCGAGCCGGGTCAGGGCCAAGAACAGGTCGGCCTCCGACGCCGTCGCCCGCACCTCGGCGTACTCCTCCAGCCTGGCCACCAGATCGGGCAGAAGAATCGACAGGTCATCGAGGCTAGGCGTGGACAACAGGCTCGGCACCTGCCCCAGCCGTTGGAAGACGGCGGAATCACGGGCGGGCAGAGGATTGAAAATGGTGTCCGCCCGATCCTGGCCGGGGGTGTGATCGGGCCACTCGCCGGACCGCCAGCCGGGGACCAGCGCCAAGACGCCGTCCGCGCCGGGCCGCACCCCGCGCAACGCCGTCCGGGCCCCCGCTGGATCGTCGCGGGCGACCGCGTTCGCCACCGCCAGGAAACGCTCGGATACGACGTCGGAGCAGGCAGCCGCCCGCCTGGTCAGTTCGGCGGCCAATCCGGTCAGTGTCTCCGGAGTGGCCGCGCCTTGGGCGAACCGGGGCGCCGTCCAGACCGGCGGGGTCTGGCGCCACATACCCCGCAAGCCAGCGGACGCCGGCTGGCAGGCCGGAGCGTCGAGCGACCAGGCTGCGACCAGTTTGGCCGCCAGACGGGCGATCAGCTGGTCCCGGCCGGCCGCCAGGGCGCCGAGTTGGGCGGCCAGGTCGTCCGCCTGGGCCGGACGGGGCCGGGCCAGGGCGGCTTCCAACACCAGCCGCACAGACTTCTTGGTCGTCGCAGTCAAGGCGGCGGTCAACACCTCGACCAGCCCGGCGTCGTCGGCGCCGGCGATCAGCGGCGGCGCGATCCGTTCGACCACGAAGGCGTCACCGGTCGCCAGCAGCGGTGCCAGGCCGTCCAGGCGGGCCAGGAACTCGGCGTCGGACACCCCAAGTTGGTCAAGCGCCCCCAGCCAGGCCTTGCGGTCGCCCGGTCGGCCCGCCGCATCCAGCGCCGCGAACAATAGTTCGACCGCCTCGTCCCGGTCGAACCAGCCCCGGGCCACGCCTTCCGGCACGACCTGTCCGAACGGGCCGGTCGCCGGCGCCCCGGCCGTCAGTCCCACCCGGACGTGCTCGGCGAACCGGGGCTGGATGTCAGCTGGGTCCGGCGCCGCTTGGCCCTGGCGCAACTCGGCTTTGAGGCCCAGGGCGGCGGCGGCCAGGGCGGCCCAGTCTTTGAGATACTCCACGTTCTCCGGCGCCGGCAAGTCCAGCCGGTCGACCAACGACACCGCCACCGGGCCGAAGACAGATGTCGAGTGCTCCCAGATCCGCCGCCGCGCCACACAAGCGTGCTGGATGAACCCCTGCGCGAACCGGGAGCCGCGTTCAGCCAGCACCGACACCAACAACTCGTCGCTCGCCGTCCCGTCCGGTCTGGGCAGGACCCCGGCGGCCCGGCGGGCGTCCACCCCCACCCGGACGGCGAACAGTCCCAGCATGTCCGCGTCCACATCGACCTGGCTGACCCAGCCGTAGGTGTTCTCGCCGATCTTTCTGATCTCGCCCCACTCGCCCGACCGTAGGCCGGCCAACGCGATTTTACGCTGGGCCGGGCTTCCCAAGGGCAGCGTCAACGCCTGGGCGGGGGCCCCCTGGTCCCAACCCAACTCTTTGAAAACGGCGACCGCTTCGACTAGCCCCTTATTCACGTCCGCTCCTTCAGTCGCACAGCCAGCATGTGCTTGCACGGGCCCCGGCCGGCCAGGTGCCGCAGATACCAAGCGCAGGTGCAGCGGGCCTGGCCCAGGCCCTCGGCCGGGTCGTAGTGGACGTGGTGGTCGCCCTCGCCCGAAGGCGCCGCCCATTCCCCCGGCGACAGCCTGACGACCGCGTCCACCAGCTTCTGGGCGGCGACCAGGCGGGGATTGTCTTTCGCCACCCGGTCAGGGTCGTCCGGCAACTCCCGGTGGAAGTGGGCGGCGTCGTGGGCGTCCCAGCCCACCCGGCCGGACGCGGCCAGCACCGCCAGCGCAGCGGCCACCCGTGCTTCGGGCAGCCCAGCTTGGCGGGCCAACCGGGGCACGTCGATGACCGGTTCGAAGGCCAGCAGGGCCGAGACCAGATCGGCGTCCTCCACCACCGTCGGACCGGCCAAAGAGGCCAGCAGCGCGCCCTCCCCGGAATGGCCCCGCCAGGCCTCCTCGGTCAGCCCCAGCCACAGCCGCGCCACCGGCAAGGAGAACTCGACCAGCGCCGGGCCGGGGTCGCCACCCTCCGGGCCATAGACCGTCAACCCCTCCACGTTCACCAACAACCGTTTGACAGCGCTCAAGCGGTGCGACCCGGCGACGAACACCGCGCCGGCCGTCCGGCGGGCCGCCAGCTCGACCCCGGTCGGCGTCCAGGTCAGCCAGCCCGACCGCGCCTGGCCGGTCGCCGCTGGCAAGGTGGCGATGAAGGCTCTGGCTGGGGCCGCGCCCACCCTGAAGGCCGGCGCCAGGCCGTGGTGCAGTTCGGCGGCGTTGCCCAAAGCCCGCACCCACCGGTCCGGCATCTGGACCGGGCGCTCGGCCACGGTCTCCTCCAGCCGGGAAATCGTCAGCCCCTCCCGGCCCACCGCCAGGTGCAGCAGTTGCTCCCGACCCACCCGGGATAGCGCCGCGCGCAGTTCGCTGCCCAAGTCCACGTTGGTCGTGCCGTGCCCGATCTCGCCGCCGTCCAGCCCCGCGTCCAGCAAATCCAAGCGGGCGTAAACCGAGTTGCAAGCCGAAAAACATTCCGCCCGCAGCCGGTCGCCCTGCGCCGTCAACACCGGATCGCGCAAGGCTTGGGGCCGGAACTGGAAATACCGCGTCGCCGTCACATCGGCCAACGTCACCAGCCCCCGCGCCAACACCTGCGGATAGACGGCGAAGCCCGAAAAGAACCAGGGCGAGGCCACCAGCCCACCCGGCGTCAAGGCCGGAGCCAAGGCCAGGGCCAACCGATCCTGCGCCAACACCGACCCGCCCTGGAACACCCGCATGCCACGACTCCTCATTCCTTCGGCAGACCATCTGATGGCCCGCCGCCCGCATCATACAACAAGAAAATATACGTTGAATATGGCACAATGGTTGTCGTTGGCCACCTGGCGTCTCTGCTGCTGAGCCACCCTGCTCATACGCCTGGGGCGGTGGCCGGCCACCGGTCCTCGGCGATTGTGAGGACGTAGCCATTGTTGTCAGTGAGGGCGAATCCTTTGATCGTTTGGTTGACGGGGCAGGCTGTTTGGCCAGCGGGGGCGGAAAAGGGGCGTCCAGAGACGACAACCGCTCTCGACAAGCAGGTACACGGGTGAAAGCAGTGCCAGTGGCTCCGCTAAGCTCATCACGGTGGGCCTCAACGACTACCTCTCCGCTCAGTTTGGCCACCCGACCGGGCTCAGTGGCCGCCTTGTCACGCTGGTGATGAACCGTCAGAACCGTCCGCTTTATGAGGCTACGGCTCAATTGCTGAGCTTGTCGGACGACGACCGGGTCCTCGACATCGGTTGTGGCAATGGGGTCGTGCTCGGCCTGTTGGCGAGCCGCAGTCAGGCTTCCTTCACGGGGATCGACGTGTCGCCGTCAATGGTCGCGGCGTCAGCCTCCCGGAACGGGGAGTTTATCCGGCAGGGACGGATGGCGGTCTTTCACGAGGACGCCGCCTGCTTGTCGGCTCCCGACGGCTCGTTCACGAAGGCGTACACGATCAACACCGTGTATTTCTGGGAGGACGTGGCCAAGACCATGGCGGAGATCAGACGAGTGCTGCGCCCTGGCGGGCTGTTCGTGAACGTGCTGTACACGAACGAAACGCTCGCCCGGTTCGCCCACACGAAGACGGGCTACAAACATCACGAGCCGAGCGTCCTGATCGAGTCCGCTGAGAACACTGGTTTCGAAGCTTCCATTGTGCCGCTGCTCGACGGATCAGCCTACGCCGTGGAGTGCCGAGCCAAGCCAGTTACAATCTGAGTTGACTCAAGGGCCTTGCGCTGTTTACGGAGGCGCTTGGCTTCCTATGCGGTCGCGGGCGGAAGCAGACGGGCCATGACAGCCTCCATCTCGGCGTCGTTTGAAATGGCCTGAAAATCGTGGCGAGGGGTGTATTCCACCTCGAGCGCCCGAATTTCACAGTCGGTCAGCTTGATGTCGAGCGAGGCGACCGCGTCATCGATTTGCCGCGTGCTGCTGGCGCCGACCAGCGGCGCGGTGACGACCGGTTTGCTGCGCAGCCAAGCCAAAGCGACTTGCGCTCGCTTGACGCCGCGCGCTGCGGCGACGGCGCCCACGGCGTCAACCACGGCGTGATCGGCAGCCTCGGTCGCCGGCGTGTACAGCACGTCGGCATAGCCGTCGCTGCCCCCTCGCGCGGTCGACTTGGCCTCGCCCCAGGGCCGGGCCAGACGTCCGCGCGCCAGCGGGCTCCACACGAGGGTTCCGACACCCTCATCCAGGCAGAGCGGGATCATCTCGCGTTCCTCCTCGCGGGCGAGCAAGTTGTAGTGGTCCTGCATTGACACGAACCGCGTCCAGCCGTGCTCGCGCTGGAGATGCAGGGCCTTCGCAAATTCCCACGCGGGCATGGAAGACGCCCCTAAGTAGCGCACCTTGCCGGCTTTCACGAGGTCGTGGAGCGCTTCGAGAGTCTCTTCCAACGGAGTGGCGTGGTCGTTGCGGTGGACCTGGTAAAGGTCGATGTAGTCGACGCCCAGCCGGGTCAGCGAGTGCTCTGCCTCCATCATGACCGCCTTGCGGCTCAACCCCTTGCCATTTGGGCCGGATCGCATCGGGTGGCGCAGTTTGGTGGCGATCACGACCTCATCGCGGTCGGCGTAGTCCCTGAGCGCACGGCCTAGGATCTCCTCACTGGAGCCGAGCGAATACATGTTCGCAGTGTCGAAGAAGTTGACGCCCGCCTCAAGAGCATGCCTGATCAGCGGACGGCTCGCTTCCTCGTCCAGAGACCAAACGGGATGGCCTCGCTTTGGGTCGCCGTAGGTCATGGCGCCGATAGCGAGGGGCGAGACGTCGAGGCCGGTGGCGCCGAGCTTCACGTAGTGCACGTCGTATGCCTCCTGATAGGTTGGAAGTCGCGGAGAATTCTCCGCAATCAAAATTAGCGGAGAGTTCTCCGTAAGTCAAGCTAGGGCTGAGCGCATGGCAGAGGCATCGACCACGTACAAGACCCAGCGCGCAGCCGCCGTCCGAAACCGGGCGGCGATCCTCGCGGCCGCGCACGAACTGCTCGGCGCGGACCCGGCGGCTTCGATGAACGAGATCGCCAAGAAAGCCGAAGTGGGCGCCGGCACGCTCTACCGGCATTTCCCTTCCCGCGAAGAGTTGATCCTCGCGGTCTACCAGCAAGACATCGAAAAGTTGGTCAAATCGGTCGACGCTGTGTTGGCCGCCCAGCCCTCGGCAGTCGCCGCGTTCGCGGCCTGGTTCGAAACGCTGGCCGCTTACGTCCGGGTCAAGCACGGCCTGGGAGAAGCGCTCCACACGGCCGCGGCCCAAAATGCAGTCAACGCAACCTACGCCCCGGTCACCGCGGCTGTCGCGCGGCTGCTCGACGCTTGCGTCGCCGAGGGAAGCGTCGCGCCCGGACACGACCCCGCCGACGTGCTTCTGATCATGGGCTTTCTCTGGCGTGTCTCCCCCGGCGAAGAAGGCATCGCGCAAGGCCGACGACTCATAACTATTGTCTTGGACGGCATCCGGACTCCCGGCGAGGTCCAGCCGCAGGCCAGTTTTCTGCGAGGTTTCCACTGATCAATACGGCGGTCGCGTGCCAATGCCTTGCCTTTTTTGCGTGCGCCTGGCTTAGAACGCGGTCTTGAGCTTCAGCAGCGTCAGCGCATTGTCGGACTTAGAACCAGCCAACGCGGGGAAGCCGGCGCATGCCGCGACGGCAGGGGACGGGAACGCCGGCCAAGACGAGCGCCTGGTCCGCGCCGAAGCCATACGGCCGCAAAGGCCGGACGATAATTCCAGGCATGCAGAAACTCAACCAGATCATCACGGCGATCCTGTGCGGGCGAGTGTCCATCGTCATCTACATCGCCATGTTCGTCTACCTGGTGCCTGTCGCCCTCCTCGGCCTGCTGCCCGGGCTGGAATGGATGGAGCCGTCCACCAACGCGATGCTCATCGGAGACAACTACACCTCCGTCCTCGCCGCCCTCGCGGCCTCGCTCGCGGCCGGCGCCGGGATCGCCATCCACCAGAAGGCGAAGGAACACAAGCAGGGCATCGACGAGCTGAAGCGTCTTGTCGAGGAACTCCACGCTAAACTCGACGCGGCGGAGAAGCGCTGATCCACGCCCGTACGGGTCAAGCCACGGTCCCGGCCGCTGACTTGGCAAAAAACTCTCTCGCCTGCTCGGTCGCCGCTGTCCGGAGTCGGCCCGCATCGGGCCGTTCGGACGCTGCGCCTGAGGGAACCGGAACCCCAACGCGTCGATCACCGCTGCCCGTCGCGCTGTCCTCCTATGCTGAAGCTTGTGGCCAGCGCATACTCACGTGCGGAATTGGAAGAGTCGCTCCGGGCAGTGGCCTCGCTGTCGCGCAAACTGGAAAAATCGAAAGCGACTCTGGAAGCCAAGGCCGCCATCAAGCCCAGTTCATCTCAGCAGACTTTGCTGGACCGCCGGATCGCGACGCTGCAGGTCAGCGAGTCACTGATCCAAGACGCGCTGGACGAGGCCTCGCAAAGGTGAGCCGAATTAACCCGGCCCGTAAGGGCGCCGCCGCTCTGCCGCCGAAAAAACGGTCTTCTCGGCGGGCTGAGTTCAGGTTCGCCGCGCTGATCATCGTGGCCGACCTTGTGTCCAGCGCTCTGGCTTGCCTCCCCCTGTGGCTGGTCGCAGCGACTTTCTTTTGGGCGATTGGCGTGATACCACCGCTAATGACATCCGATCCCTTGTCCGCGGGAATCATGGCGGCTTTCGTGTGCCTTGTCATGGCGGCGCTGGCGCTGCTGCCCGCGGTCATCGCGAACGTATTATTGGTCCGCCGGACTAGCTGGAAGCGATGGCAGGCAGTGACGCTCGCGACCGTGCTGGCCATTCTGCCGGTCGTCGTCTTTTTCATCGCGCCTGACGTGGGGAACCAGATTCTGTTCTGGTTGTTCTAAGCCCGTCGTCTTCAGGCGTTGCCGTTGGCATTTTCTTCCCTACGTGGGACAGCGGTTGCCCGTATTAGACCGGCGCCTAAGGAGCCGGCGTGGAGTTGGCATTTTCTCCCCTACGCAGGAGCCAACAGCCTGAGGCGGCGCTCCAGCACGACGCTAACACGGCGCCAAGGCAGCCTCCTTATCTCAGGTAAGCTTGCGGGGTGAAATTTGTCCGAACTGAAATCGACGTTCTGGGAGTCCGCGCGATGGCGTGGGTCGCAGGCTCGCTCATCGACGTCGGCGGCGGTTGGGGCGAGCTCTATCCCGAACCGGGGAGACGGCGCTGGTCATACGGCCCAAGTTTCGACGCGGCTGTGGCATCCCCGAGCGGAGACGCCACAGCGCTGGTGGCGACTGTCGCCACAAAAGGCCTCATCCTCGACGGCCAAGGACAGGTGGTCCGCCAGATCAACCGCAGCTTCTACCACGCGGACGCCTACCGCTATCCGGCGGCGCTGTTCACTTTGCCAGACGGGCGAACCGGCCTGGCGCACTGCCCGGAGCAATACAACCGGTTGGAAATCGAAGTCGCCCTCACGGGTGAGCGGCTGACCGTATCTGACGCGCGTGAGCCATCGGATGTCTTCCACTCACGCCTGGCTGTCAGCCCCGACGGGTCGCTGCTGTTGTCGGCTGGCTGGTTGTGGCAACCGTGGGGTTCGCTGCACGTCTACGGCTTAACCGGGGCGCTGGCCGACCCGACAGCGCTGGACGGAGTCGGTGACTGTTTCAACTTGCGCGGCCTGATTCAAGCCGAGGTCGCCGGAGCTTGCTTCGTCAACGGCGCGATCATGATCAGCACGACCGACGCGGAGAACGACCCCGACGACGAGGACGACCTCGGGCCGAACATGCTGACTTGCTGGTCCCCCGCCCAGGGCGGCTTCTTGTGGAAGCAGGCCTTGGACGAATCACCGGGTGATCTGGTGACGCTAGCCGGCGGCGGGCTGGCTTTGAACGGCCACCCACGACTGTATTCTTCCGCGACCGGCCAAATGACCGCCGAGTGGCCGGACCTGGATTTGGGGCACAGCGACTCGGCGATCACCTGGGCGGACACCTTCCGAGGGCCGGGCCGGATCGCGGTCGACCCGAACGCCGACCGTTTCGCCTACACCGACGGCGACCGAGTCGTCGTCATCCAGAGCGAAGCGCAATAGCCGGGAGAATCAGCCGCTGTTGGGCTGCGCGTGGCCAATGGGCTAGATCTAGATAGTTTGTAGAGCAGCGAAGGCAGTGCCCTTAACGGCTTTGGCGAGGCTTCGACGCCATTGGCGAAGCTCAGCCAGGGTGGCCCAGTCTTGATTGAGGGGGCAGCCAGTGGCGGCGTCAATCTGGTCCCAGGCAGTCGGGCGGCAGATTCGGTAGACACCGCCGCCTACAGGGATGGCTTCAAGATGGCGAAGTGCGGCGAGGAGTCGCCCAGCCGGGAGCCCGGTCCATTTCTGGATGAGGCGGGTGACAAGCAGGGCAAGGAAGCAGACGGTGAAGTGGGCCTCGACGTGGAGAGGGCTGCGAACGTGGACGGGTCTGGCTTCGAGGTCGGCCTTGATCACCCGGAAAGCATCCTCGATCTGGAAGAGCTGGCGATAGCGGGCGATCACCTGCTCATCGGGGGCGATTATTTCGGTGGTGCGGATGAGTTGGCAGCCATCTAGTCGCGCATCGGCGCCAATCTTCGCGGCGACGCGCAACAGTCCGTCATTCGCCGTAGTAGTTTCGCCGGCAGCAAGGCCGACAGCCTCGAGAGCCGTATGTTTAAGGCCATTCTTTCCACCGGCGCGACGCCTGGCATTATCGCGGGCGAGCGCCTTAGCTTGAGCGATGATGTCCTGGCGAGTGCGGCGGTCGTGGCCGGCGCGGGCAGCAGACCAGGTAGCGACGATCTTTTCGGCTGTCTCTTTGGCCACGCTCGGCATCCCGTTCAGTTTTATAGACACAGCGCGCTTGAGCGGGGTGGATTTGCATCTCGATGTCCGATCGGTGTTCCACATCCAGCCGGTAGGGTCGTCTAGCCAGGCGCGCAGCTTGGCGTCAGCCTTACGAGTGGGCTCAGACACGATCCATCCATCGGCGCGCTGAGACAACGCGCCCAGCCTCGACCAGGTGTTCTGGGTTTTATCGCCTATCACAACGACCCGGCCAGGTGCGAATGTGGACTTGAACTCGGCGACCG
Source organism: Propionibacteriaceae bacterium (assembly GCA_031268515.1). Lineage (GTDB taxonomy): Bacteria > Actinomycetota > Actinomycetes > Propionibacteriales > Propionibacteriaceae > WQYJ01. The sequence continues at coordinate 1,427 of JAIRXC010000036.1, read as the reverse complement.
TCGCAGGGAAGGCGGACATGTCGGGAGCGCTCCCGCCAAACAATTGGTAGCACACTGGTATTCCGTCGGCATCGCAGAACAGGACCAGTTGGATGACTAGGTTTAGCCGATGTTCCTTCGGCGCGCCCCGCTTATGGCAGGTCCGGCCACGGGAAGCAGTACTGCTGATAACGTCAGCATCGGCGCAGTCGATGTGGAAGAAGTAATCCGTCGCACCATAGTCGACCGTGCTCAGCGACTCCGCCGTTCGGCCGACCCCTTTGAAAGCGGCTTGTTGGAGTTCCAATGACATTTGGCCAATCTGGTCTAACGCCTGATAGAGGTGTCTAAGGCCAAAGTCTCCGCCGTCAAGCAACATTCTCCCAGTGCGGCCGACAGATGTCTCTTTTGAGCACGGACACGCGAGTCGGGCAGCGACCAACGTCTCCAGCATCCTCGCCGCGTCCACCCGCCAGCCACGCGCCTTGGCCGTCTTCCGCAGAACCTCTGCCGCGCCGAGCCGATCCAGAACCGCCACTCCTAACAGCCACCCGAGATTCAACGGCAATCCGCCCGACGACGGTGAAGACGTGTCGTAGGTGATGGCGCCCCGCCTGGACCGTGCCGCCGCCGTCAATTCGCTGGCGCGGGCCTTCAGCTTGGCAAGCGCGTCTGGGTCGGCCGCCAGCAGGTCGGCAACCTTGCCGCAGCGCTCCACGATTCGCTGTCGGCTCTTCCCTGACTCGTCCCGGTACGCCTCCACAATGTGAGCATACTTCACGCCGTCCCTGGTCTTGCTGATACGCACGAACATAGCGTCAAGCTACCAGACTATAGTTTCCTATAGCACGCAACGCATGGACATCCGAGCAAGCAGAAACCCCCTCCAACAAGGGCGTTCGGTCGACAATCGCTCGTCAAGGCGTCATAGCTCTGGTCAAGCTGTGGCTATCTTTCAACAATGGGCTTGACATCCATTCAAGCCGCAGGTCACACTTTCGTTCGTTGCTTTGCCATATTGCGAGGAGGTGAGTACGCATGACATATGCGGCGCCAGCGATTGAAAAGATTGATTCTTTTCATCAAGCGGCTAGGGTACTCCCCCTGGGGTAAGAGGCTTATTCATGACTCTCGATCAGCGACTACGGATCAGTCGTTGACCAGGGGTAATATATGGCATTCACCCCGCGTGGGCCAAGTTATGAATGAGCTCCTATCTTCAGCATTCGCCTCATCGCCCGCCTCGAGCTCTACCGACTCGGCTGGTAAACCGAGTCATGAATAAGCCTCAGAGAATTGGCGAGAGAACAATATATCGACCACCATATTTCAAGCGAAGGAGCGCGGGCATGAAAGAAAATCGCGCGCTGTCTGACGCTTCAGCCGGGCAGGGAATAACCATACAGGTCTCGCACCTGCGGAAAACACGCGGCAAGAAGCGCATCCTC
>JAIRXC010000134.1 GCA_031268515.1 Propionibacteriaceae bacterium | reverse complement strand
CCCACACGCTGGCCGCGGCCTGCCTCGCCATCGTGGGCGCCTTCGCCTTCGGCCTCCTCTTCGGCGTCGGCCGCCTGGCCCAAAACCGCCTCGTCCGCTGGGCCGCCGCAGCCGTCGTGGAGTTCTGCCGGGCCGTCCCAGTCCTCCTCATGATGATCTTCCTCTGGCAGCTCTTCGGGCTCCTCAAGCTGTCGAACCCCAGTTTCTGGGCCGTCGTCGTCGCCCTCATCCTCTACAACGGCTCTGTCTGCGCCGAACTCGTCCGCTCCGGCGTCCACAACCTCCCGACCGGCCAACATGAGGCCGCCGCCGCCATCGGCTTGACCCGCAGCCAAGCCCTGGCCCAGGTGCTCGTCCCCCAAGCCCTCCTGACGATGCTGCCGGCCCTCATCGCCCAACTCGTCGTCGCCCTCAAAGACTCGGCCCTCGGCTCCGCCATCGCGTATTCCGAATTGCTGCGCCAAGCCAACCTCCTCGGCACGCCGTTCAACACCCTCCAAACCCTGGCGGTGGCCTCGGTCATCTTCATAGTCATCAATTACCGCCTGGGCAAGTTCGGAGAATGGCTGGCCCGCAAGATGCGCGGCCGCGGACTTCAATTCGACGACGATTTCGCGAAGGACATTCCCATGAATGTTTCGGCCGTCGGGACCCAGACGATGATCGAGGCCCCGGATCTCGTGGACGGGCATTACAGCGAGTCGCTGCGCCTCCAACAGGAGCTGACCGGCCAGCGCCGTCACCTCTATTCGGCTTTGGCCATGACCGATGGCGTCGACCGGCAGCCGCCGAGCGAGGAAGCCGATTCGGCCGAACCGCCCGGCCAAGCCGGCGGCCAGCCCTTGAGCCAGAGCTGAGAAGACAAACTTCTTAAGCTAAAAAACTGGGCCCGAAGACAAACCTCTCAAACCAGAGGCCGGGGACAACATCCATAAATCAGAGCCCGTGCCCAGACGAAGGCCAGAGGCCGGGGACAAACACTCGGCGCCCAAGCCAAAGCTCGGCCTCTTGCAAAACGCAGGCCAAGGGCCCGCCTAAACGCCTTGCCGTTGGCGAGCGCCGTCCGCCAACGGCAAGGCGATAGCGGCCCGGCCCCTTACGCGTGAAATCAGGGTTACGGCAGTGTCGAGTCGCGCCAACGGCAAGGCGATGACAGCCCGGCCCTCCTACAGTTCCTCGTGCTCGTCGGGATGAAAGCCGAAGACCCGTACGCCGGCTCCGTCTGCCAGCGCGCTGATCGCGGCCATCTCGGCCTCTTCCAACTCGAAATTGAAAACATCGAGATTGGCGCGTTGGCGGTCGGGGTCGGCTGCCTTGGGCAAAGCGATGACGCCGAGTTGGACGTGCCAGCGCAAGATGACCTGCTGGAAACTGACATTCAGGCGGCGGGCGGCGGCGGCGATGGGCTCGGCGTCCTGGGGGATGAGGAGGCGCCCAAGCGGGCTCCAAGCCTCGGTCACGATGCCGAGGCGGGCGTGGGCGGCGCGCAAATCCGCCTGCGGCAGGTAGGGGTGGAGTTCGACCTGGTTGACGGCCGGGACGACGCCGGTGGCCTCGATCAGGCGGGCGAGGTGTTCCTCGGTGAAATTCGACACGCCGATGGAGCGGACCAGACCCTCGCGTTTCGCCTCGACAAGGGCCTGCCAGGCTTCGACGTAGAGGCCGCGGCGAGGGTTGGGCCAGTGGATGAGGAGCAGATCGAGGCGGTCCAAGCCGAACCGCCAAAGCGATTCGGCGATGGCCCGCCGGGCCAGGTCAGCTCGGTGGTGGCGGCCGGCCAGCTTCGTCGTCACGGCGATCTCCTCCCTGGGCACGCCGCTGCGCCGAATAGCCTCCCCCACGGTGGCCTCATTGTCGTAATTCTGGGCGCTGTCAATGAGCCGGTAGCCCTGGCGCAGAGCCGTCACGACAGCGTGGCAGCCGTCGCGGCCGCTCAGTGGGTAGGTGCCGAAGCCGATGGCTGGCAAGGCCTGGCCGTCGTTGAGTGTGATCGAAGGGAAGTCAGCTATGTCCATGGCTTCGACTCTAGAGCACCGCCGGCGCCAATCGCGGCGATGGGAAGCTGGCAGCAGAAGCGACGGTCAGTCAAGCGCGGCCTCAGCCCGGAGGCGGCGCAAAGCGGCCAAGGCGACGGCGCGGTCCGTCGTCAGCCAGAAAGGCGGCAGAGAGCGGACGAGGAAACCGCCGTACCGGGCCGTCGAGAGCCGGCGGTCGAGGATGGCGACGACGCCGCGGTCCGACTGGCTGCGGATGAGGCGGCCGGCGCCCTGGGCGAGGAGGAGGGCGGCTTGGGAGGCGGCCACCTCCATGAAACCGTTGCCGCCGCGGCGGGCCACAGCCTCCTGGCGGGCCTGGACAAGCGGCTCGTCGGGGCGGGGGAAAGGCACTCGGTCGATGAGCACAAGCCGGCAAGTCGCCCCGGGGGCGTCGACTCCTTGCCAGAGTGAGATCGTGCCGAACAAGCTGGTCACAGGGTCGCCGAGGAAGCGGCGGACGAGGTCGGGCAGATGCCCTTCGCCTTGGCAAAGCACGGGCAGGTCGCCAGAGGCCCGGA
>JAIRXC010000114.1 GCA_031268515.1 Propionibacteriaceae bacterium | reverse complement strand
CAGCGGTGGTTGGAGCTTGCGTTAACCCCGGTGACGTGGGTTTATGGGTTCATGAGTACCGCCTGGTTCCGACCTGCGGTGTGATGGTCGACGGCCGCGACCTGGATCCGTAGGGAAACTGATCTGTTTCCGCCCGTCTCAGGGCGACCAGCAAGTGTCGACCTCCCGACGACCTTTGCGCCGCCCTTGCTCGTTTCCGCCCGCCACGGGCGATATCAAGCCCCACCAGGGTGCGACCAAGACACAACGCCGCACTCGGGCCAAGATGGCTTGTTGTTTCCAGTTGGAGGATCGCCTGGCCGGACCGCGTGGATTCTCCGAGTAGATCGACCACGGACCGCGCTTCTACGCCACCGCTTCGTGGCTTGCCGCCTTCGCTGATCTCGGCAACTCAGCCAGGGACCCTCGCAACTGGCTAGCCGCCGTATGGCCGGCCTGGGGCGCTGCGCTTTGGAAAAGGCGTCACGCCGCGGCCGTCAGGCCCAGCCAGTCCCGGTCGGCTTGACGCTCGGCCAAAGAGCCTGGCGTTTCCATTATCAACGGCGCCTCAGCCGACAAGATAGCCTGTCGTAGGGCGGCCGGGTCGCAAAGGCCGCGGCCCAAGTTGGCGTGACGGTCGGCTCCGGAGCCGGCCAGGTCCCGGGAGTCGTTGGCGTGGACAAGGTCGATACGGCCGGCCGCCGCCCTGAAATCGGCCGCCGCCGTCGCCAGGTCGAAACCGGCGGCGTGGGCGTGGCAGGTGTCGAAGCACCAGCCGACGCGGCTGCTGTGGGGAGAATCGGCCAGCGCGTCCCGTAGAGCGACGATGCGGTCGGCGGTGCGGGCCATGGCGTTGGCGCCGCCGGCGGTGTTCTCGATGTAGAGGGGGACGGCCAGGTCGAGCGTGTCAACGGCTTTGCGCCAGTTGGCCCGCCCCGCCGCCGGGTCGTCGTGGGCGGTCAGGTGGCCGCCGTGGACGACGACGCCGCGCGCCCCCAGCCGGCCGGCCAGGTCGAGTGTTTGTTGGAGCAGTTTGCGCGAGGGGATGCGGACGCGGTTGTTGAGGGAGGCCACGTTGACCACGTAGGCCGCGTGGACGAAAACCGCCACTCCCGCCGCCTCGGCCGCCGCCCGGAAAGCCGCCGGCCCGTCCGGGACCCCGAGGGCGGGAGCGGTCCAACTGCGCGGGTCGCCCAGCATGATCTGGACCGCCGTGGCGCCGAGGGCGGCCGCCTCGGCCAGGGGATCGGGGCCGGCCGCATGGGCGCCCCACAGTCTGACCTTGGAACTGGGGTCATCGGTCGGATCGGGGCTGGCCGCATGGGCGCCCCACAAGTCAGCTGATGGCACGGGGCCAGGGTAGTACGAGGCGTCGGCGGTGAGACGCTTGGCATTTGAGGCCGCCGGGGTTTCGCGGCGGCGGTTCCGCTGCGACCGGGCGAGACGCTTGGCGCCGGAGCAGTTCAAGCGGCCTCGAACCGGCCATCTGCCGCCTGGCAAGCGGGAAGCTTGCGTCCGGGGCGTCGGGCCGCCCATCCGGCCTGGCTGCGGAAGCGCCGCCGGCGCCGCTGTTAGAGGTAGTCTTCCGCCCATGACCAAGAGCGTCTACGTCGTCTCCCCCGAAGGCCTGGTGGGAAAATCAGCTATCGCGCTCGGCGTCGTTGACGCCTTGGCCCGCCACGTCAGCTCGGTCGGTGTTTTCCGGCCCATCATCCGCACCGACGGGCACGACACCATCTTGCAGTCGCTGGTCGACCACCCGGCTGTCCGCCAGACCTATGAGGCCGCCTACGGGGTGCCGTATTCCGCCATCCACGCCAACCCCGAGGAGGCGATGAGCGAGATCATCGCCCGCTTCGAGGCGGTCAAAGCCAGCTTCGAGGCGGTCGTCTTGGTCGGCTCCGACTATGTCGGCGACCTGGGGGCGGGCGAGTTCGCCTACAACTTGGCTGTCGCCGCCAATCTCAACACTCCCGCCCTCCTCGTCGTCGGCGGCCACGGCCGCACGCCGGAGAGCCTGCGTCACATGGTCGACGCCTCCTTGGACGAGCTGCGCGCCGCCCACGTCAGCCCCCTCGGCGTCGTCGCGACCCGGCTGGGGGACGGCCTGGCGGCCTGCCAAGAGGCTTTCGACAAGCTCGGCCTGCCGATCACGGCCGGCCTGCCGGAGGATCTTTCCCTCAGTTCCCCGACCGTCCGCCAACAGTTCGCCGAAGCCGAAGCCTCTTTGCTCTACGGCAGTCCGGAGCAACTCGACGGCGAGTCGCGCGGCGTCATGATCGCCGGCATGACCTTGCCTCACATCCTGACCGGCCTCTCCGCCCAGCACACCTTGATCGTGCCGGCCGACCGTGTCGACATCCTCCCCGGCGTCCTTTTGGCCCATCAATCCGACGGTTTCCCCGACATCGCGGCCATCCTTTTGACCGGCGGTTTCGAATTGCCGCCGGAAATCCACACCCTCATCGAAACGGTTGAACCAAAGCCGCCCATCGCCGAAACCCGCTTCGGCACCTACACGACCGCCGAGCGCATGTTCGGCCTCGAAGGGGCCATCACCGATTCCAGCCGTAAGGGCAAGATCGCCGTCGAAATGTTCGACAAATACATTGGGGCTGAGAAGATGGCGGCGGCCCTCGATTTGGTCGGCTCGCACGTTCGGACGCCGCTCATGTTCGAATACCAAATCCAACAGCGCGCCCGCGCCGACAAGCGCGCCATCGTGCTGCCGGAGGCGGCCGACCCGCGGATCTTGAAAGCCGCCCACATCCTCTTGGCCCGCAACGTGGCCGATGTCATCTTGCTCGGCCAGGAGGAAACCGTCCGGGCTCAAGCCGAAGCCCTCGGCCTCAATCTTTTCCGAGCCGTGGTCGTAGATCCGAAGGACCCGGCTCTGCTCGGGAAATTCGCCGTCGAATACGCCCGGTTGCGCGCCCACAAGGGCGTCACCGAGGCGCAGGCGCTGGCCAAATTAGCCGACCCGTCGTATTTCGGCACCATGATGGTCCACTTCGGTTTGGCCGACGGGATGGTTTCGGGCGCCGTCAACACGACCGCCAACACGATTAGGCCGGCCCTTGAATTCATCAAGACGAAACCAGCTTTTGGGGCTGTTTCCAGTTCCTTCTTCATGTGTTTGCCGGACCGGGTCCTGGTTTTCGCAGATTGCGCCGTCAACCCTAATCCGACGGCCGCCGAGCTGGCTGACATAGCCGTCGCCTCGGCGGAGACGGCCGCCGCCTTCGGCATCGAGCCGAGGGTGGCTATGTTGTCGTATTCAACTGGCGCGTCGGGCGCCGGCGTGGACGTCGACAAGGTGCGGGAAGCGACGGCGATCGTCCGGCAACGCGAACCGGACTTGCTGGTCGAAGGGCCGATCCAATTCGACGCCGCGATGGACCCCGAGGTGGCTCGGACCAAGCTGCCCGACTCGGAGGTGGCCGGCCGGGCCACGATTTTCATCTTCCCCGACCTCAACACCGGCAACAACACCTACAAAGCGGTCCAGCGCACCGCCGGCGCTTTGGCCGTCGGCCCGGTCTTGCAGGGCCTCAACAAGCCGGTCAACGACCTCAGCCGGGGGGCTATGGTCGATGACATCGTCAACACTGTCGCCATCACGGCCATCCAAGCCCAAGCCGAAGCGGCCGGACAGCCGTCTCGCTTCGCCGCCGTCTGAAGCTTTTAGGCGGCCTCTGCCCGCCGCCGCCCGGGCCGGCTTCGGCTTCCTGGCCAACGGCTATCCTTGGCTGCCAAAGGACGCCGTCGGGCAGCGCTGGCCCTGAATCTCGCCTGCCCTTGCCGAAACGGAGGAAATGTGCCCGCCCCGATCTTGGTTCTCAATTGCGGCTCCAGCTCTGTCAAATACCAAGTCATCGACGCTGAATCGGAAGCCGTGGCGGCTTCCGGCCTGATCGAGCGGATCGGCTTGCCGAACGGCCAGGTGACGCACAAGACGCCTGAGCGGTCGGAGCAGTTCGAGGCCCAGGTCCCCGACCACGGCGAGGCTCTGCGGCTGGTCGTCCAGTGCTTGACTGATTTCGGCCCCGGCCTGGACGGCATAATCGCCGTCGGCCACCGGGCCGTCCACGGCGGCGACCGCTTCCGAGCCCCGACGCTCATCGACGACGCCGTCATCCAGGGACTGTCCGATCTGGCGGTGCTGGCCCCTCTCCACAACCCGCCTGGCCTGGCTGGCATCCAGGCGGCTCGGGCCGACTTGCCGGGCGTCCCCCACGTCGCCGTCTTCGACACGGCTTTTTTCGCTGACTTGCCGCCGGAGGCTTACACCTACGCCATCGACAAACAGATCGCCCAAGCCTATTCAATTCGCAAGTACGGTTTTCATGGCACCTCGCATGGCTACGTGGCCGCGAAAG
>JAIRXC010000003.1 GCA_031268515.1 Propionibacteriaceae bacterium | reverse complement strand
CGACCTCGACGGCCAAAAGGCCTACCAGCTGACTGACCAAGGCCGCGCCGCCGCCGGCGAGCTGGCGGGCGAGCCGTGGGCTTCAGAACAACCCCAGTGGAACCACCCCGGCAACGAGTGGCAGGCCGTCTGGAAAGAACTGCGCGGCCTGGGCAAGGCCCTCAAGGTCGTCGTGCCGGAAGCCACGGCAGACCAACTCGACACCATCGCCGCCGACGTGGCCGCCCTCAAGCGCAAGGTCTTCGCGATCTTGGCCGAGCCCCCAGCCACCCCTCCGGCCGACCCGGCGGAATAAAAACCCGCCTGCTCGGCAATGGCCAGCCGCCCTGTCCCTGGGGCGGCTGGCCATTGCCGCTTTGGCCTTCAGCGGCTCGAAGCCTCGCCCGTGCTCGAAGCTTCGCCCGTCGCGAAAACGCGCGGCCACAGGTCGTCGTCCGGCGGCCGCCAAGCCGTCCGGTCGGCTAGAACCTGCTGGCCGGTTCGGATGTCCTTGACCTCGTCGGGTTGGCCGTCGGCGCCGGGAAACCAGACGTACGGGATGGCGCGGCGGTCGGCGAAGCGGATCTGCTTGCCGAACTTGGCCGCCGTCGGCGCCACGTCGCAGGGGATGCCACGGGACCGCAGAGCCCGGGCGACAGCCTCCGAAACGCCTCGCCTGTCCTCGTCCACGACGGCGACGAGGACGGCCGTCGGGGTCGGGCGGCTGACCTGGACCAAGTTGCCGCCAAGCAGGCGGGAAACCAGACGGGACACCCCGACGCTCAGGCCGACCCCCGGGTAGGACTGGGCGCCGTCGGAAGCCAGAGAGTCGTAACGCCCGCCCGAGCAGACCGAACCAAGCGACTCGTGGCCCACGAGGACGGACTCATAGACGGAACCGGTGTAATAGTCGAGGCCGCGAGCGATCTTGAGGTCGGCGGCGACCGCCCCCGGCGCGGCCTCCCAGGCCGCTTGCAAGAGAGCGGACAACTCCCCCAAGCCCTCTTCCAGCAAAGCGCCAGACGCTCCGTGGCGGCGGGCCAGAGCCTCGGCCGCCGCCCTCACAGGCCCAGCTTCGGGGCCGGCGACAGCGGCCAACTCCAAACAAGCCGCGGCTTGGGCGGCGCTCGCCCCGGCGGTTTGGACAAGCAGGTCGGCCGTCGCCTGCGGCCCGATCTTGCCGAGCTTGTCAATGGCGCGCAGGACCTCGTCGACACGGTCCAGGCCGAGCCCGCGGTAAAACCCCTCGCAGACCTTGCGGTTGCCGACGAGGATCTGGACGCGCAGGCCCGGCAGCCGGCCGAAAGCCTCGGCCATCACCAACGGCAGCTCGACCTCGTAGTGGAACGGCAAAGAACCCTGCCCGACGACATCGATGTCGGCTTGGCAGAACTCCCGGAAGCGGCCGTCTTGGGGCCGTTCGCCGCGCCAGACTTTCTGGATCTGATAGCGCTTGAAAGGGAAGTCGAGGCGGCCGGCTTGCTCTAGGACGTAGCGGGCGAAAGGCACGGTGAGGTCAAAGTGCAGCCCGAGTTGTTTTCCGTCCAGGCTCGCCAGCTGGCTGGCCAAAGCCGGGTCGGCGTATTCCTGCAAGCGGCGCAAGACGTAGACCTCCTTCGACGTCTCGCCCTTGCGCAGCAGTTCTTCGAGGGGTTCGACAGCCCGGGTCTCGACCGAGGCGAAACCGTGCAACTCAAAGGTCCGGCGCAACGAGTCGATGATCCGCTGTTCGGCCAAGCGGCCGGCCGGCAGCCACTCGGGGAAACCAGACAGCGGCGCGGGACGGGTCATCAGACGGCCTCCAAAAAACGAGGTTGCAGATACGGGTTGGACTTGCGCTCGGCCGCCATGGTCGTCGCCGGGCCGTGGCCGGGCAGAAGAGCCGTCGCGTCGGGCAGGTTCGGCCCATCGGGGCCGGAACCTAAGACGACATCGCGGAGGGAACAAACCAGATCCTTCGGCGAGCCGCCCGGCAGGTCGGTCCGGCCAACCGAGCCAGCGAACAAAACATCTCCGGTGAAGGCGATCAGGCCCTTGGGAGTCGCGACGCGGTAGATGACGCAGCCAGGCCGGTGGCCGGGCGCGTGGAAGACCGTCCAGGACAGCCCGGCCAGCTCCAACTCGTCTCCGCCTGCGACCTCGGCCACGGCGGCCGGCTCGGCCAGGCCCGCCGCGCCCAGCAGTTCCGCCGTGACGGCCGCCCCCAGAGGGCCAAGTCCGGCCGCCGGGTCGGACAGCAAAGGCCGGTCGGCGGGATGGATGTGGCAGGGGACGCCGTAGCGGTCGGCCAGCAAGGCGGCGTCAGCCACGTGGTCGAGATGGCCGTGGGTCGCGAGGACGGCGACCGGCCGAAGACCGTGCTCAGCTGCAATGCGGCCGACCGGTTCGGCGGCCCGCAAACCGGGGTCTACGATGACCGCGTCACCGGGAGCGTCGGCTGCGAGTATGTAGCAGTTCTCATCCCACAGTTGAGTCAAGACCGACACGAGGAACACAGCCCGCACTCTATCGGGCAAGATAGGACCCATGACCGAAAACCCGAGGCCTGCGTCCTTCGGCCGCGTCGACGCGGACGGCACCGTCTACGTCGTCACAGCCGACGGAGAACGCATGGTCGGCCAAGTTCCCGACAGCTCTCCCGCCGAAGCGTTGGCATTTTTCGAACGGCGCTTCGAGGCCTTGGCCGTCGAAGCCGACCTTCTGAGCCAGCGAGTCAAAAGCGGCGCCTTATCGCCCGAGGAAGCCCGCAAAGCCGTCGGCAACCTCCGGACGGCGATCTCGTCGGCCAACGCCGTCGGAGACCTCGCCGGTCTGACGGCCCGGCTTGACAAGGTGACGGACATCATCGACGCGGCGTCGGCCAAACGGCGGGAAGAAAAAGCCCGGCTGGTCGAGGAATCGCGCGTCCGCAAGCTCGCCATGGTCGGACAGGCCGAAAAGCTAGCCCTGTCAGACGACTGGCGCGGCGGCGTGGGCAAGTTCCGCGAACTGTTGGAAGAATGGCGGGCGCTCCCCCGGCTCGACCGGGCCAGCGACGACGACCTGTGGCGCCGTTTCTCGACGGCCCGCACCGCCTACACCCGCCGCCGCAAGGCTCATTTCGCCGACCTGGGTGAGGCCCAAGAACAGGCTCGGGCGGCCAAGGAGGCCATCGTCAAAGAAGCGGCCGAACTGGCGGACTCGACGGACTGGGGCGCCACGGCGACGGCCTTCCGCACCCTCATGGAGCGTTGGAAGGCGGCCGGCTCGGCCTCCCGCGGCGCCGACGACGAGCTGTGGGCCAAATTCCGGAGCTGCCAGGACAGCTTCTTCGGCCGCCGCAGCGAAGTCTTCAACGCCCAAGACAAGGAATTTCAGGCCAACCTCGAAGCCAAGACCGCCCTTTTGGACGAAGCCGAGCGGTCGATCCTGTCGGGGGCCGGCGGGGCCGCCGCCCGCACCGCCTACCGCGACTTCTTAGCCGCCTTCAACGCCATCGGCAAGATCCCGCGCGAAGCGGTCAAGGCCGTCGAAGCGCGGCTGCAAGCCCTCGACGCGGCGATCAGCGAGGCCGACCGCCGCGAGTGGGCCCGGACCGACCCCCAGACCCGGGCGACCGCCGAAGGCACAGTCAATTTGTTCTCCGGCAAGCTCGACCGCCTCCACGACGACCTGGCGAAAGCCAAAGCCTCCGGCAACGCCAACAAGGAAGCTCAAATCCAAGCCTCCATCGCCTCCGTCCAAGCTCTGCTCGACCAGGCGACGCAAACCCTGCAGGACATCAGCCGTTGAGGCTGACGCCATAAGCGCGCGGTCAAGAAAAGGCGGTCAAGCGCCGACGCGTTCGACCGAGGTGACGTCGCGGATGGAGCGCAAACGGCGTAGGAGGTAGCCGAGGAAGGCTTGGTCCGCGATCTCGAAGGTCATGGTCGACCGGACCGTGCCGTCTTTCTCCGTCACGAGGTTGGCCGACAAGACTGGCACTTTGTCCTCGGCCACCGCCGCCGCGACATCCGCCAGCAGGCCGGTTCGGTCGAGGGCTTCGATGCGGACCGTCACCTGGAAACGGACCCGTATGTCCTTGGCCCAGGCGACAGCCACCAACCGGTTCGGCGTCTTCTTGAGGCTGACGACGTTGGCGCAGTCTTCCCGGTGGACGGAGATGCCCTGGCTGTGGGTGACGAAGCCGATGATGGCGTCGCCCGGCACCGGCGTGCAACAGCGGGCCAGCTTGACCCAGGTTGAAGAGTCCCCGTCGACCAAGACGCCGGGGTTGGCCGGAGCGGCCGACCGCTGGGCGGTTTGGGGCAGCCTACGGTCCTCGAAGGATTCCTCGGCCGCCGCCTCCCGGCCGCCCTCGACGGCGATGAGCCGGTCCACGACATGCTGGGCGCCGATCTTGCCGTCGCCGAGATCGGCGTAAAGACTTGCGACATCGGCCACGTGGAGGTCCTCGGCCACCGCCGTGAGATACGGCAACGTCAACAGCCGCTGCAGCGGCAGCGCGTTGCGTTTGAGCTCCTTGGCCAGGGAATCCTTGCCCCGCTCGATCGTTTCGTCGCGGCGTTCGCGCGAGAAATACTGACGGATCTTCTGACGGGCCCTAGGCGATTTGACGAAGTCGAGCCAGTCGCGCGAGGGCCCGGCTTCCGGCGCCTTGCTCGTCAAGATCTCGACCACGTCGCCATCCGTCAGGGGCGTTTCCAAGCGGATCAGCTTGCCGTTCAGACGAGCCCCGATGCAGCGGTGGCCGACTTGGGTGTGGACGGCGTAGGCGAAATCGACCGGCGTCGCCCCGGCTGGCAAGAAGAACAAGTCAGATTTTGGCGAAAAGGCCATCACCTCGTTCGCGCCCAACTCGAACATCAGGCCGTCGAGGATGGTCCTTGGGTCGGCGTCCTCGTTGACCCACTGGGCGAGGCGGCGTATCCAGGCCTGGTCCATGGGGTTGAGACGGCCCCGGTGGGCGGCTTTCTTGGCGCCCGCCGGCGCCTGCTTGTATTTCCAGTGGGCCGCCACGCCGTATTCCGCGTTGCGGTGCATCTCGTGGGTCCGGATCTGGAATTCGACCGGCTTGCCGCGAGGGCCGACGACAGTCGTGTGGATGGACTCGTAAGTCGAGAACTTCGGGTTGGCGATGTAGTCCTTGACACGGGTCGGCACCGGCACCCAGGTTTCGTGGATGACGCCCATGGCGACGTAGCAGGCGTCACGGGAGTCCACCAGCACCCTAAGTCCGAGGAGGTCGAAGATGTCGTTGAACTCACGGCCGCGGGAGACCATCTTCTGGTGGATCGAGTAATAGTGCTTGGGCCGGCCGTAGACCGTCGCCTCGATGCCTCGGTTCTTGAAGGCCGCGGTGATGATGTCGATGACCTCGCGCAAGATGACTTCGCGGGCCGGCTGCTCGGCCGCCACCTGCTGGACCAACTGGTCGTAGAGCTTCGGGTGGAGGGTCGAGAAAGCCAAGTCCTCGAGTTCCCACTTGACCGTGTTCATGCCGAGGCGGTGGGCCAAAGGGGCGTAGACGTCGAGGGTTTCTTGAGCAATCCGGTTTTGTTTGTCGGGTCGCAGGGCCCCGATCGTCCGCATGTTGTGGAGGCGGTCGGCCAGCTTGATGACGATGACCCTGATGTCTTGGACCATGGCGACAATGAGCTTGCGGATGGTCTCCGCCTTGGCTTCCTCGCCGTAGGTTTCTTTCGGCAGTTTCGTGACGCCGTCGACCATGCGGGCGACCTCGTCCCCGAAATCTTCGCGGCACTGCTCAAGGGTGTAATCGGTGTCCTCGACCGTGTCGTGGAGGAGGGCCGCCACCAAGGTCGGCTCGGTCATGCCGAGTTCGGCGCAGATCGACGCCACCGCCAGCGGGTGGGTGATGTAATCCTCCCCGCCTTTTCGGGTCTGGTCGCCGTGGTGGTGGGAGGCGATTTCGTAGGCCCGCCGCAACAAAGCAACATCCGTGTCGGGGTGGGCCTGGCGGGCGACCGTGAACAAAGGCTCGAGGACGGCGTCATCGGACGGCGGCGGCTTGGGAGCGGTCCAACGGGCGAACAAGCGCATGGGGCTGAGGCGGACCGGCGCGACGGCCGCCCCGTCGTCTTCCAGCAACCTCTCGGTGCTCATGGCCCCTCTCCGCCTGTGCCGTGGCTGGCAGCCCCTTGGCGGCCCGCCTAGCCCTTCTCCTGGCGATCCCCGGTTTCTCCCTGAGAAACATCCCCCATCTTAGCTGGCGAAACGCCGGCCGGTGGCCTGGGAAAGCCGTGGCCAAGGGCCGGCAAGCGGGCGCGGCCACAAAGCGGCGGCGAAAAACGAAGGCCTACGCCGGCGCGCGTCCGGGCGACCAGCGGCTCAGCGCTTGGTCCGTTGGGCCCGGGTCAGGTGGCGAGGCTGTTGGCGATGGCTCGGGGTTTCGGCGGCCGAGGCGGGGCTAGCCGAAGCGGGCTCGGCTTCGACGGCCTCGATGGCGATGAGCAAGTCGCCGTCGGCGGACTCGGAGACGGCCGTCTGGGCGGCGCCATAGCGGGTCTGCTTGGCGCGGCGGCGGGTGATTTTCTCGTTCAGTTCCTTGACCGCCGGCTCACGGTCCTTGAGCTGGGCCAACAACGGGGTGGCGATGAAGATCGAAGAGTAAGCGCCGGCGATCATGCCGACGAACAAAGCCAAGCCGATGTCTTCGAGGGGGCCGGAGCCGAGCGCGAAGGAGCCGGCGAACAGCAAGGCCGCGACCGGCAGGACGCCGATGAGGGTCGTGTTTATGGACCGCATGAGGACCTGGTTGTCGGCCCGGTTGGCCGCCTCGGAATAGGTCAGGTGGCTGGTTTCGAGGCTCGCCCAATTCTCTCGCACCTTGTCGAAGACGACGACGGTGTCGTAGAGGGAATAGCCGAGGATCGTCAAAACGCCGGTCAAGGTGGCCGGGGTGACGGAGAAGCCGACCCAGGCGTAGACGCCGACGGTGACGATGAGGTCATGGCCAAGGCAGACGAGAGCCGACACGGCCATCTTGCCGTTGCGGAAATAGGCCCAGATCAAGATGGCCACGAGGACAAGGAAGACCACCAAGGCGATGGCGGCTTGGCTCGTCACCTGGGCGCCCCAGGAGGCGCCGATCTGGGTGTAGGCGACAGCCTCCTCGTCGACGCCAGCGAGGGCGGCCAAGGCGGTGCGCAGTTGGCTCTGCTCCTGGGCGTCGAGCGAGCGGGTCTGGACGGCGATCTTCTGGCCGACGGTCGTGACGACGGGGTCGAGGCCCGTGATGCCGGCTTCCAGCGCGGCGTCGCGGTAATCCTCGACGACCGTGTCCGTGATCGCCGGCACGTCGACCTGGAAACGCGAGCCGCCGGCGAACTCGATGCCAAGATCGAGGCCGCGGATCAAAAGCCCGGCCAACGACAAGGCCAAGATGACAGCCGAGAAGGCGTACCAACGGCGGCGGTGGCCGACGAAATCGTACGACACCTCGCCGGTCCACAGCCGGTGCGCGAGGTTGGCCTTCTTCGGGGCGGCCTTAGGAGCGGCGCTGGTTTCGGTCGCGGACATGTCAGGCCCCCTTTCCTGCGGACGCCAACGTTCGGCGCGGTTTCGGCCGTCGGGCCGGGTTGACGCCGAGGTGCTCGGCTTCCAAACCAGAACCCTTCCGGCCCTGGCCGAAGAAACTGGTCTTGACGAGGAGCGAGATCAGCGGCTTGGTGAAGAAGAAGACGATGGCGAGGTCGATGGCTGTCGTCAAACCGAGGGCGAAGGCGAAGCCTTTGACCGCGCCGATTGACAATATGAACAAGATGACAGCCGACAGCAAGGAAACCGCGTCGGCCACGACGATGGTCCGGCGGGCGTGTCGCCAGCCGGTCTCGACTGCGGTCCGCAAACTGTTGCCTTCGCGGGCCTCGTCGCGGATGCGCTCGAACAAGATGACGAAGGAGTCCGCTGTCACGCCGATGGCGACGATGACGCCGGCCAAGCCGGGCAAGGAGAGCGCGAAGCCGACGGACTGGCCGAGCAAGACGATCATCGCGTAGGTCATGAGGCCGGCTACCCCGAGGGAGGCGATGACGACGGCAGCGAGGCCGCGGTAGTAGAGGAAGCTGTAGGCGACGACGAGGCCGAGGCCAATGGCGCCGGCGATCAGGCCCGCCTGTAGCTGCTCGGAGCCGAGGCTGGCGGAGACGTTCTCGACGTTGCCGAGTTCGAAGTTCAAGGGCAAGGCGCCGTATTTGAGGACGTTGGCGAGATTGGTGGCCGTGTCTTGGGTGAAGGAGCCGGAGATCGAAGCCGAACCGCCGGTGATGCGGTCGTTCATGCGGGGAGCGGAGATGACGTCGGCGTCGAGGACGATGCCGAACTGGTTGGCCGGCTCCGTCGCGTCCACGAGCGCGGTGGAGACATCGGTGAACAAAGTCGTGCCAAGAGCGTCAAAGCTCAACTGGACGACCCAGCTCGTCTGGTTTTGGGGGATGCCGGCCGACGCCGAGCTGACCCGCTCTCCCTCGATGAGGCTGGGGCCGAGGAGGTACTTCTGGTTGACGCCCGCCTGCAGCATCGAATCGCTGACCTGGTCGGCGCGCAGGCAGGCGAACAAAACCTGGTCCCAAACGTCGGGGAAATCGTCGCCGCAGTTCCACTCCGCGAAAGCGGCGGTTTCTTCTTCGGTCGGGGTGTAGGCGAGTTGGCTGGTCAGCAGCTCTTGGCGGCCGGCCTCGCCGGTCGGCAGTTCAGTTTCCGGCTCAGTCCGCCAATCGGCGGCGGCGGCCGGGGTCGAAGGCAACTCGGTCGCGATGGTCGGGTCGGCGGCGGCGTAGGAATAATCCACCTGGTAGACGCGACGGAAGGCCAATTGCGCCGTCGTCCCCACCATGTCGACTAACTCATTGCCTTGGACGTTCGGCACCGCGACGATGATCTGATTGCCGCCAGAGGTGGACACCTCGGCTTCGCCGACGCCGAGGGAGTTGACGCGCTGCTCGATGATCGCGCGGGCCTGTTCGAGGCTGCTGCTGTTGACGGCGCCGCTGCCGCTCGTGTTGGCAGCCGTCAGCGTGATCGAGGTGCCGCCGGACAAGTCGAGGCCGAGCTTCGGCGTCCAGGTGCCTGAAAACGCCATGAGGAGGGTGAGCAGGCCCAAAACGGCGAAAAAGCCGATGAGAGCGGCGGCCGGGTGACGGCGCCCCTGCGTCGAGGTCGAGGTTGCCACAGAGATTGTCCTTGCGGGTTCAGCGGTCGGAGGCGGGGCCGGTTTCCTTGCCGGAGACGTCGAGAGAAGGCGGAGCCGCCTCCGTCGGATCGGCTTCTTCCGGAGCGGCGTCAGCGGTCAGCTGGAAACCGTCCGGCGCCGCGGCGTCGGAGTCGGCGGGGTCCTGGGCGAGGACGGGCCAATCCTCGGGAATGGGGTCGGCCGCGGGAGAAGCCTCGGTCTCGGAGTACTCGAATTCCTCTTCTTCCGACGACGTCACCTTCGCGACGGCGGCCCGGACGACAGTCAGATCGACGCCCGGCGAGATTTCGATGATGGCCTGCTTGTCCCCGAGGTGGCGGATGGTGCCGTAGATGCCGGAGGTCAACATGACCCGGGAGCCGACGCCGAGGGAGTCCATGAGCTTCTGCTTGGCCGCCTGTTGCTTCTTGGCCGGCCGGATCATGATGAAATACATGGCGGCGACCAGAACCGCCACCATGAGAATCGTGCCCCACTCCATAACTGCTCCTCAGAAAAACCACGCTGAAGCCCCCGCCGCGGGCGAGGGCCGCCGCTAGCTTAGTGGCCGGCCGCGCTTTCGGGAGAATCGGGCCGCCGCGCGTCGCGCCTAGCCAGACAGCAGAGGCGAAAGCGGACGAAAGGCAGGCGCCGGACGGCCCACCGGCCTGGCGGCTTTCAGAACTGGCCTTACGGCAGAGCCGTGAAGAGGTCGGCGGGCGGCGGCAGGCGCAGGCCGAGATGGGCGAAGCCGGCGGCGGTGGCGACGCGGCCGCGCGGCGTGCGCATCAAGAAACCCAGGCGGACGAGAAAAGGCTCGGCCACCTCCGCGACGGTCTCCGCCTCTTCGCCGACTGCGATGGCAAGGGTGCTAAGACCGACCGGCCCGCCGCCGAAACTCTCGCAGACGGCCCGCAGGACGGCCCGGTCGAGACGGTCGAGGCCGAGCCGGTCGACCTCGAAGAGATCGAGGGCGGCGGCGGTCAAACCAGCTGTGATACGGCCGTCGCCGTGGATCTGCGCGTAATCGCGGACGCGCCGGAGCAGCCGGTTGGCGATGCGGGGCGTGCCGCGGCTGCGGGAAGCGATTTCCACAGCGGCGTCGGCGGGAGCCGCCAGTCCGAAGACATCGGCCGAGCGGCGGACGATGCGGACGAGGTCGGCCGCGTCGTAATAGTCAAGTTGAGCCGTGAAACCGAAACGGTCACGCAGTGGGCTGGGCAGGAGGCCGGCCCGGGTCGTGGCCCCGACGAGGCAGAAAGGCGGCAGGTCGAGCGGGATGGCCGTGGCCCCGGGGCCTTTGCCGACGACGACGTCGACTCTGAAGTCCTCCATGGCGAGATAGAGCATCTCCTCGGCCGGGCGGGCCAAACGGTGGATCTCGTCTAGGAAGAAAACCTCGCCGGGGCTGAGGCTAGACAAGATGGCAGCCAAGTCGCCGGCGTGCTGGATGGCCGGGCCGGACGATATGCGAAGAGGCGCGTCCATCTCGGCGGCGATGATCATGGCCAAGGTCGTCTTGCCAAGGCCAGGCGGACCCGACAAGAGGACATGATCCGGGGTGGCGCCGCGGCCGCGGGCAGCGGCCAGGACGAGGCCGAGTTGGTCGGCCACGCGGGGCTGGCCGGTGAAATCAGCCAGGCGGACCGGCCGGAGGGCGGACTCGACAGCCTTCTCTTCCGGTTCCGGGTGGGGATCGACCGGCGAACGGGACGGCGGCTTCGTCATGGGCCGACCTTACTGGCCCTAGGAGCCAGGGGATGGCCCGACGCGGCCAGACAGCGGTCCGGCGGCAGGACCAGGGAGTGGCCCTCGGCCAGGAGGCGCCCTGGCGGCAAAATCAAACGACGGCCCGACGTGGCCAGACAGCGGTTCGGCGGCAGGACCAAGTGGCGGACAGGCGCCTCGCCTTCGCTTCGGCCCGGGAAGGAAGCGCCTGGCTGGCCTACGGCCTGGCCCTCTCGGCCAGACAGCTTGGCCACAGCCGGCGGCGCGGTTTCAGACAGCACCGGCCAGCCTATTTGGCCAGATGTTTGAGAGCGGCCCGCATGACCTCGGCCACGGGCGGCGGCGGGTCGGCCGCGTTGAGGTCGGCCACGGCGATGACGGCCCGCTCGGCGTCGCGGGCCGAATAGCCAAGGCCGACAAGCCCAGCGGCGACCTGTTCGCGCCAACTGTCCGGCGCCGGCGTCGCCGCCTCGTCCCCGGCGCCGGCGGCCGCCAAGCGGCTGGCCTTGTCTTTCAGTTCGAGGACCAGCCGTTGGGCGACCTTCTTGCCGACGCCAGGCACCCGGCTGAGAGCGATCAAGTCTTCTTGCGCCAGGGCGCGGCCGAGCTCAGCGGCGTCGAGGACGCTGAGGATGGCCAAGGCGAGCTTGGGGCCGACGCCGGCAGCGGTTTGGACGAGGATGAAAGCTTCGCGGTCCGCCGCGGTCAAGAAGCCGTAGAGGACAAAGGCGTCGTCGCGGACTGCCAGGTGGGTCTCCAACCGGGCGGTCTCCCCCAGCCGCAAGGCGGCCGCCGTGCCCGGGGCGCAGAGGATCTTGAGGCCGACGCCGCCGACCTCGATGACGACGGCGGTCGGGGCGATGTCGCAGACCAGGCCGCAAACCGACGCGATCATGAAAATTCCTTTTCTCTTGTCGAAGCGCGGCTGCCCGACGGCCGGGCAGCTCCTGTGACATCCGGCCAGCTTGGCTTGGCTGCTTTCGCAGAAGCGATGGCAGGGCCGGGCGGCTTGGCGGACGGTTTCATCGGCCGGCCTTGCTTTGGGCGACGACGCGGCCCCAACTGGCCGGGCGGACAGCCGGAGCGGCGGCCGCCAACCGGGCCTCGGCCCCGCCGCGCCAAAGATGGCAGATGGCGAGGGCGACGGCGTCAGCGGCGTCAGCCGGCCGGGGGGCGGCCTCCAGCCTCAGGACACGGCAGACCATGGTTCCGACCTGGGCCTTGTCGGCCCGGCCCGAGCCGGTGATGGCGGCCTTGACCGCGGACGGCGTGTAGCTGGCGACAGGCAAACCATGGCGGGCGGCGACGAGGAGGGCGACGCCGGCCGCCTGGGCGACACCGACAACAGTCATGAGATTGTGCTGGGCAAAAACCTGTTCGACGGCGACGGCCTCCGGCTGTGTCTTTTCCAGCCAGTCCTCCAGAGCGGTTTCCAACAGAAGGAGCCGCCGGGCGACGGGCAGGTCCGTCGGGGTGCGGATGACGCCGGCGTCGACGAATTCAGCCCGGCCCGGCGATCCTCGGACGAGGCCGACGCCGCAGCGGGTCAAACCGGGGTCGATCCCGAAGACGAGCATGGCGCCTCTCCACCTAAACGATTAGAACAAGCGTTCGGATTCTAGCAGCAAGTTGACGCTGCCTACGGCGTCAGCGTGAACAGCGTCAAAGCTGCCCTCCTGAGGGACCGGCGCCACCGCCGGGCGGCGGCTGGCGGCCCGCTCTGGCCAAAGCGGCAGCTAGAGTCAAACCCCGCCTGGCCGAGGTGGGGGAAGCCCCGTCAGTCTTCGTCGGCCAGCTCGGCTTGGATCGCCTCGGGCACGTCCTCGTTCGAATAGACGTTTTGGACATCGTCGCAGTCATCCAAGGCGTCGAGGATCTTGAAAAGCTTCCGGGCGGTCTCGGCCTCCGTGATCGGGGCCGTGAAGCTCGGCACGAAGGCGACCTCGGCCGACTCATAGTCGAAGCCGGCGGCCTGGATGGCAGAGCGGATGGCGACCAAGGAGGCGGGGTCGCAGATCACCTCGTAGGACTCCCCCTCGTCGTTGATGGCCTCGGGATCGGCTTCGAGGGCCGCCTCCATGAGGTCGAGGTCCGTCACCTCCTTGCCCTCCTGGCGTTTGGCCACCTCGACGACGCCCTTGCGGGAGAAAAGACGCTGGACGGAGCCGACATCCGCCATGGTGCCGCCGTTGCGGGTGACGGCGATGCGGACATCCGAAGCCGAACGGTTGCGGTTGTCCGTCAGGCACTCGATGAGGATGGCGACGCCAGCTGGGCCGTAAGCCTCGTAGGTGATGTTCTGCCAGTCCGCCCCGCCGGATTCGGCGCCGGAGCCGCGCTTGACAGCCCGGTCGATGTTATCGAGGGGCACGGAGGTTTTCCGCGCTTTTTGGATCGCGTCGTAGAGGGTCGGATTGCCCGCCGGATCGCCGCCGCCGGTCCGGGCCGCCACCTCGATGTTCTTGATGAGCTTGGCGAAGAGCTTGCCCCGTTTGGCGTCAATCGCCGCTTTCTTGTGCTTTGTCGTCGCCCACTTGGAGTGGCCGCTCATCGGTGTCCTTTCGTTTGACGCCAGAATCCGAGGAGTACTTTACGGCCCGCCGCCGCCCGGCGCCGAACTGCGGAAGCCGCCGGCCCGGCCGCCGCGCCTCTGGCCGCCCCCGCCGCAGCCGCTGATCCGCCCAAAGACCCTAGCTGGCGACACGTCGGCCGCCCCCGTCTGCAAACTCGGAAAACAGGCTGCTTTCCGCCTACGACGGTTCGGCCATATACAGTGCGTCGGCTTCATCGCCCGTCGGAGCCGCCCCGCCTACGGCAGTTCGGCGGCACAGGGCCGGGCGGCGGCGCCGGCCGCGGCAAAGACCTGGCAAGGGTCTTCGGTCACGACGCTTCGGGCGCCGGTTCGGTGGCGACACGGAGGGCGTCGGCCAAGGCGAAGGCGCCGACGTAAAGGGCCGTGCCGACGATGGCGGAATCGACGCCAAGGCCGGCCAGGCCGCGCAAGGCCCGCAAGTCGTCTAACCGGGCGATGCCGCCCGAGGCCGTCAAAGCGGCGCCGGTGAGGGCGGCGACATGGCGTAGGAGGGTCAGGTCGGGGCCGGCCATGGCGCCGTCGCTGGCGATGGCGGTGACGACGTAGCGGCGGCAACCAGCCGCGTCAAGGCGGGCCACGACTTCCTCCAACAGCGGTCCCGTCATCGTCCAGCCCCGCCCGGCGACACGGCCGTCGCGGATGTCGAGGCTGACAGCGACCCGGTCCGGCCAACAGGCGACGGCCTCAGCGCACCAGGCAGGGTTTTCCAAGGCGGCAGTGCCGAGGTTGACGCGGGCGGCCCCCGTGGCGAGGGCGCGCTCCAAGGCCGCCTGGTCCCGGATGCCTCCGGACAATTCGATCTGCAAATCGACCGTCTCTGCGATCCGGGCCACTGCGGCGGCGTTGCCGCCACGGCCGAAAGCAGCGTCGAGGTCGACAAGGTGGAGCCATTTTGCCCCCTCGGCCTGCCAGCGCCGGGCGGCTGTCACCGGGTCGCCGAAAACCGTGGCCGAACTGGCGACCCCGCGGACGAGTTGGACGGCCTCGCCGCCGATCAAGTCGACGGCCGGCAGAATGGTCAAAGCGGTCATGTTTTGCCTTTGCGGTTGTTGTCTTGCCGGAATCTCGTTTGGCCTGCCAGAAGCGCGGCGGCCAGGCTGCTGGCAGAAGCGTTCGGCGGGGATGGCGCGAGCTTGGGGGAGATCGGGCGGCCGGACCCCAAGGAAGTCAGGGAGCCGCCAAGCCGGCGACCCAGTTGCGCAGGAGGCGGGCGCCGGCCGGGCCGGATTTCTCGGGGTGGAACTGGACCGAGGCGATCGGGCCGTATTCGACAGCCGCGATGAAAGACGCGCCATCGTGGACGCTCCAAGCCGCGGCCGCCGCCGGCGGCAAACCACCAGGGTCGAGGGCGGCGTAGGAGTGGACGAAATAGAAACGTTCGCCTTCGACGCCCGCGAAGAGAGCCGAGCCTTGGGGCGGGCGGACCTCGTTCCAGCCCATGTGGGGCAGGCGGCCAGCCGGCAACTTTTCCACGGCTCCTGGGAACAAGCCGACCCCGGCTGTCCGCAAGCCGTGCTCGGCCCCCTCTCGAAACAAGATCTGATGGCCGACGCAGATGCCCAGGAGAGGTTTGCCTAAACGAGCGCGCTCCTTGAGCATCTCATCGCCGCCGACAGCCCTGAGCTGGCCCATGCAGGCGGCGAAGGCGCCGACACCGGGTACGACTAGGCCGTCAGCCGCCAAAGCCGCGTCGGAGTCGGCGGTCAAAGCCACGTCGGCGCCAGCCGCCGCCAACGCCCGGACGACGGAGTGGAGGTTGCCAGAGCCGTAGTCGAGGACGGCGACGGCCGGAGTCACGCCCGGCCTTCGGCCAGGGAGCGGCAAGGCCAAGCGAGCCGGGCCGCTGACCGGCGCCCCAGGGCCACGCTGGGGGCCGCGCCGCCTCCGATCACAAAACGCCCTTAGTCGAAGGGACGCCCCGCACCCTGGGGTCCGGTTCGACGGCCTGGCGAAGAGCGCGGGCCAACGCCTTGTACTGGGCTTCGGCGATGTGGTGGGGGTCACGCCCCGACACCAAATCAAGGTGGACGCAGAGGCCGGCGTTATGGGCCAGCGATTCCACGACGTGACGGGTCAGCGAACCCATGTAGGGGACGCCGCTGCCGCCGATGACAGCGTATTGCTGTCCCTCGGGTTCGCCTGAACAACAAGCGTAGGCTCGGCCGGCCACGTCCACGACGCAGACCGCCAAGGCTTCGTCCAAGGGCACGGCGGCTTGTCCGAAACGGCCGATGCCACGCTTGTCTCCGAGCGCCAGTTTGAGAGCCTGGCCAAGGGCGATGGCGGTGTCCTCGACGCTGTGGTGGCCGTCGATGTGGACGTCGCCGGCTGTCGCCACCTGCAAATCGATCAGCGAGTGGCGGCTGAAAGCGGTCAGCATGTGGTCAAAAAAACCAACTCCAGTTGAGATGTCCGACGCCCCCGAGCCGTGGGGGTGGTTTACGACCACGACGCGCGCCGCCCACGTCAAAAGCGCGACCCCCGCGCGGCGGCCCCTCAACGGTGGCCGGCGGATGGGGC
>JAIRXC010000028.1 GCA_031268515.1 Propionibacteriaceae bacterium | reverse complement strand
TCTCATCGACTTCGATCTCGAAGACCGTCCGCCGCTCGCCTTCACGGGTCTCGTAGGAACGCGAACGCAGGCGGCCCTGGACGATGACACGCATCCCCTTGGTCAGCGACTCGGCCACGTTCTCCGCCACCTGGCGCCAGACGGAGCAGTTGAGGAACATCGCCTCGCCGTCACGCCACTCGTTGGTTTGGCGGTCAAAGGTCCGCGGCGTCGAGGCCACGGTGAAGTTGGCCACGGCCGCCCCCGTGGGCGTGAAGCGCAATTCTGGGTCGGCAGTTAGGTTGCCGACGACTGTGATGGCCGTTTCGCCTGCCATGGAGCCTCCAAGTTGTGCGGGAGTATGTGGCGCCTAGTCTGGCGCCGGGGTCTGACAGTTTTCCGGCCTAGGCGGCGTCGGGGCGGAAAGTTTTGGAGCGTAAGACCAGGTCGTCGATGCTGAGACGGCGGCCTAATTCCTTGACGACATCGGGTTCGGCGTCGATGTTGACGACGATGTACGTCCCCTCGGAGCGTTTCTTGATGTCGTAGGCGAAACGGCGGCGGCCCAAAACGTCGATGTTCGTCACCTGGGCGCCGGCTTTGACGGCGGGCTTGAGGTGGTTGTCGACCAAGGCGGCGACATTGCGGTCATCAACCTCGGGGTCGAGGATGATCATGACTTCGTAGCTGCGCATACGCGGGCTCTCCTATGGACTCGATCGGCTGCGGGACGGGCTCTCGCAGCAGGAGTGGCGGCGGGCCGAAGCCACACCGGGGACGTACTTTACCCGGCCAGCCGCGGCGGTGTCGAACCTTCGAGGCCCCTCGCCGCCGGCGGCGGCTGGAAACGCCGAAAGAAAACAGGTCTCAAAGGTCAGCGGCCCGGCCGGTGGTAGGCGAAGAAGGCGCGCAGGAGGTCGGCGCAGTCGGCGGCCCGTATGCCCCGGGTGACCTCGACCCGGTGGGGCAGGCGAGGGTCCCGCACGACATCCCAAAGCGAGGCTACGGCGCCGGCCTTTGGGTCGTCGGCGCCGTAGACAAGGCGGGCGACACGGGCGGCGGTCAGCGCTCCGGCGCACATGGCGCACGGTTCCAAGGTGACGACAAGGGTGTGTCCTGTGAGCCGCCAAGAGCCAAGTGCGGCGGCGGCCCGGCGCAAGGCCACGACCTCTGCGTGAGCCGTCGGATCGCCTGTCAGCTCCCGTTCGTTTGCGCCGGCCGCGACAATCGCTCCGGCCGCGTCTAAGACGACTGCGCCAACGGGCACGTCGCCCGCGTTCTCCCAGGCCGCCCGGCCCAACTCAAGGGCCAAGTCAAAGGCGGCTTCCCAGCGCGTCGCCACGGTTTGCCGGCCGCCTGACGCCGTCGCTTCGGCCACGGTGCAAAGCCTGTCCGGAGCTCAGCCTTCGCCTTCCCAATAGTCGTTTAAGACGCGCTGGAATTCCGATTCGTCGAACTTGATTCCCCGGACGATTCTTTCGGCCAGTTCGTCGGAGGCCAAGTCTTCTTCCATACACATCGCTTCGAGGTCCATCTCCGACAGCCCCTGGCTGGCGAACATGGCGAGGTCGCCGGCGGGGCCGTCTTCGGGACAGTCGTCTTCGCCGGGCTCCAAGTCGTGGAAATCGGCCACGTCGCGGACGATGGGCCAGACGTCGGCGTAATAAATGTCACTCGTCAAAACCTGGACGTGGCGGGGGCCGCGGACGCGGACGGCCACCAAGACCTCGCGGTTGAGCGAGACCAACCCGACCGCCCCTGTGTCGCCGGGCAGACGCTGGAGTTGCGCGGCCAACTCGTCCAAGTCATTGGCCAAGTCGGCGGCCAGGGGCAAAACCGTGGCGACGCCGTCTTCCCGGTACAAAGCGACAACGAAATCGATGTCGTCGTCGCGGGCGTCTTCCAGGTCGTCGTCTTCGTCGTAATCCTCGTCGTCCTCATCATCGACGGCATCGTCGTCTTCGAGGTCGTCCCCGTCGTCGAAATCATCGTCGGTCCGGAGATCCTCCGACACCTCAAGCTGTCCGCCCAGCTGATTTTCCGGGTCCAAAGCCCTGGCCATAGCTCCTCCTCCGCAACGCGTGGGACCCATCGTGGCACGTTCACGCCAATTGCGCACTGTCGGGTCGGCTTGAAACAATCTGTATTTGGTCAGCCGGCGTTTCGCCCTTTGCCGCCCTTTTGCCGTGGCTTCCGATGCCCCTTCAAGGGCCCCTTCGGCTTGTGGGCCACGCCAATGGCCAATTGCTTGAAAGCGGTCACAGGCTGTGCCCCGCCCGCCCTTGCCCCTTATCCTGGCCGCGGCAAGGTCAGATGCCGCGCTGCGACGGCCGCGGCCGGGCTCGGGCCGCCGGGGCGGGCCGTCGCGAAGGGAAGGCCAGCCCTTGGTAGGCTAGCGGCTTGGCGCGCGCGGCCCTGCCGGCCGCAATGGGACGCCGCTAGCGAGAAGGCCGATAGACAAGGCCATAAGGAGAAAACATAAGGATGACTGAGACGAAGTACGTCTACGACCTTTCCGAAGGTGACATGTCGATGAAGCCGCTGCTGGGCGGCAAGGGAGCGGGCATTGCGGAGATGAACCGGCTCGGCGTGCCCGTGCCGGACGCTTTCACCGTGACCACAGAGGCCTGCGTGGCCGCTATGAACAACGCCAGTGAATGGCCAGACGGCCTGGCGGAGCAGATCGAGGCCGGCCTCAAACGGCTGGAGGAGCGCACGGGCAAACAGCTGGGTTCGCCGACGAACCCGTTGCTCGTCTCGGTCCGCTCGGGCGCTGTCATGTCGATGCCCGGCATGATGGACACGATCCTCAACCTTGGCATCTCGGACGAGTCGGTGGCCGCCGTGGCCGCCTTGGCTGGCAATGACCGTTTTGCATGGGATTGCTACCGCCGTTTCATTCAAATGTACGGGGAGGTCGTCGAAGGCGTCGACCAACACGTCTACGAGGACGCGCTGACCGCTCTCAAGGATTCCCGCGGCGTCGAATCCGACACGGATCTGACGGCCGAGGACCTCAAGGGTTTGGTCGCCACCTTCAAGCAGCTCAGCAACGAGGCGCTGGGCGGCGAGTGGACATCTGACCCGCACGAACAACTGAAGCGGGCCGTCAACGCCGTCTTCCGCTCTTGGCTCAACCCGCGGGCCGAGGTCTACCGCCGCGCCAACAACATCTCACGTGACCTTGGCACCGCCGTCAACGTCCAACAGATGGTCTTTGGCAACCGGGGCGACACCTCCGCCACTGGCGTTTGCTTCTCTCGCAACCCGTCCACTGGCGTCAAAGAACTCTACGGCGAGTTCCTTGTCAACGCCCAAGGCGAGGACGTTGTGGCGGGCATCCGCACGCCGCGGCCCCTGGCCGAAATGGAAGCCGTCTTGCCGGAGGCCTTCGCCGAGCTGCTGGAGACGATGCAGACGCTCGAACTCCACCAGAAGGACATGCAGGACATGGAGTTCACCGTCGAAGACAGCAAGCTCTACATGCTCCAGACCCGCAACGGCAAGCGGACCGCCGCCGCCGCCGTCAAGACCGCCGTCGACATGGTGGCCGAGGGGTTGATCACGCGGGAAGAGGCTCTCTTGCGGATCGAGCCGAGTCAGCTTGACGCCCTCCTGCACCCGGGCATCGACCCCAAAGAGACCGCCAAGCCGATCACCAAGGGCCTGCCGGCCTCGCCCGGCGCCGCGGTCGGCGGCCTTTGCTTCTCGGCCGATGACGCGGCCGAACGGGGCGGCCGGGGCGAGAAGGTCATCTTGTGTCGCTACGAGACGACTCCCGACGACATCCATGGCGTCATGGTCGCCCAGGGCGTCTTGACGGCTCACGGCGGCATGACCTCGCACGCGGCGGTGGTGGCCCGTGGCATGGGCATCACCTGTGTCGCCGGCGCCAAAGGCCTGGGCATCGACGCGGCGGCCAAGCAACTCACAATCGCCGGCCGGGTTTACGCCGAAGGCGATGTCATCACGTTGAACGGTTCGACCGGCGACGTCTTCGACGGCGCTTTGACGCTGGTGCCGCCGTCCATCAACGAGGATTTCGAGACCGTCGTGGCCTGGGCCGACGGCGTCCGCCGCCTCGGCGTGCGGGCCAACGCGGAGAACTTCGAGGACGCCAGCAAGGCCCGCGAGCTGGGGGCTGAAGGCATCGGCCTCTGCCGTACAGAACACATGTTCATGGTGGCCGACCGCCTGCCGGCCGTCCGCCGGATGATCTTGTCGGAGTCGGACGCCGAGCGGGCCGCCGCCCTGTCTGAAATCCTGCCCATGCAGCAGGCCGACTTTGAAGATGTCTTCACGGCCATGAAGGGCTTGCCGGTGACGGTGCGTCTGCTCGACCCGCCGTTGCATGAGTTCTTGCCCAACCTCGTCCAGCAGTCTTTGCTCGTTCAGAAACTGGAGTTGACGGGCGCGCCGGCCGACCAGGTGACGGCTGAGTCCGAGCTGCTGGGCCAGGTCAAGCGGTTGCACGAGCTCAACCCGATGCTCGGCACCCGCGGCTGCCGTCTCGGCGTGCTCTACCCGGCCATCCCCGAGATGCAGACCCGGGCCATCATCCGGGCCGCTCTGGCGGTGCTGGCGCGCGAAGGCGAGACGGTGGCGGTCGAGATCATGATCCCGCTTGTCGCCCTCAAGACGGAGTTGGCCGGCCAGCGGGCCATCGTCGTCAAGACGGCAGAGGAGGAATTGGCTGCGGCGGGCCAGCGCCTGCCGTACACCGTCGGCACCATGATCGAACTGCCGCGGGCCGCTGTCGTGGCCGATCAGATCGCCGAGGTGGCCGATTTCTTCAGCTTCGGCACCAACGACCTCACCCAGACGACCATCGGCATCTCCCGCGACGACGCCGAGAACGGCTTCTTGCAGGCCTACGTGGACCGCGAAGTGTTGCCGCGCAATCCGTTCGAGTCCATTGACGTCGACGGTGTCGGCGGCCTCGTCAAGATGGGGGTCGAGAAGGGCAAGGGGGCCAAGCCGGGCCTGAAGTGCGGCGTCTGCGGCGAGCACGGCGGCGACCCCGATTCAATCGAGTTCTTCCACAAGACCGGCCTCGATTACGTCTCCTGCTCTCCCTTCCGCGTCCCGATCGCCCGTTTGGCGGCGGCCCGGGCGCAGTTGCTGTACGGCTGAGCCGGCGCGCGAGCTAACCCAAAAAGCCCAGGAGGCCGGTCCGCCGGCCCCCTGGGCTTTGCCCTTCTGGCCTCGTAAAGCTTCAGCCGCCTTGGTTGGGGACCGCTGGTCCCGGGCGGGCTGTTCCAAGCCGCCCCGGCCTTCAGCCCGCCTTGGTTGGGAACCGATCTTGGTCTCGAAGTTGACGAGGCTGTCATTGCGCCTTAGGCCCGTTGTGGCGGGGAACCGCTGGGCAGGCCTCAACGTGGGAGTCCGGAAATCCTCAGCCCGCTTGGCCGGCTGGGCGGGCCGGCGGCCGATAGGTTAAATTGGTCTGGTTTGACGAGCTGGCGCTGAGCCAGTGGTCCAGAGGAGGATTTGCCTGTGCTGTTATCTGACCGGGACATCCGCGCCGCCGTCGCCGCCGGCCGGATCGGGCTCGACCCCTTCGAAGCCGCCATGGTCCAGCCGTCGAGCGTCGATGTTTGTTTGGACCGCTATTTCCGGGTGTTTGAGAACCGCCGCTACACTCACATCGACCCGGCCGCCGAGCAATCTGACCTAACTACTGAAGTGTGCTGTAAGGAAGATCCCTTCGTGCTCCACCCCGGTGAGTTCGTGCTCGGCTCGACACACGAGCGGGTGAGCCTCGGCTGTGACATCGCCGCCCGTCTGGAAGGCAAATCAAGCCTCGGCCGACTCGGCCTCCTGACTCATTCGACAGCCGGCTTCATCGATCCGGGCTTCGACGGCCACATCACTTTGGAGCTGTCGAACGTGGCGACACTGCCCATCAAGCTGTGGCCAGGCATGAAAATAGGCCAACTTTGCTTCTTTAATCTGACGAGTCCGGCCGAGTCGCCCTACGGCGCCGGCGGCAACTCCAACCGCTACCAAGGCCAGCGCGGCCCCACTCCTTCCCGCAGCTATCTCAATTTCTATCGCCGGAAGATCGGTTGATTAGCCGCGCCGCGCTTCTCATCTCCCCAAGCGTTCCGGCGAGGCGGCTGGCCGCGTCGGCGGCGCAGGGTTTGCCGGGTTCGTCCCCAGGCGTCCGGGACAACCGGCAACAGGTCGCGGCGGCGCCCGGGCCGGCCGTTGAGAGCCCTTGGCCTCGCCTGCCGCCGGCTGCGCGGGGAGGGATTTTCGGCGCCTACCCCTGAAAGCAAGTGACGTCTGGATTGTGATAAGCTCCGCCGGTCAACTCGAAGCTTCCTATGCACGGTGATTCGCGAGGAGTCTTAGGCCATGTCAACCCAGCCCCCGGGTCAACCTCCCTTCCTTGATAATCCGGCGCCGGGTCCTGCCCCTGGTTATCCGCCGCCGCCGGGTTATTCGCCGGCTGCTGGCCCTGCCTCCGCTTACCCGCCGCCTGGTTCGGCCCCTGCCCCCGCTTACCCGCCGCCTGCTTCGGCCTCTGGTTACCCGCCGGCTGCTGACCCTGCTCCCGCTTATCCGACGCCTGGCGCTGTGCCTGGTTATCCGCAGCCGGTTGGCCCTGCCTCTGGTTATCCGCCGGCCGCCAACCCTGATCTTGATCCCTACGGACGAGTCCGCGCGAAGCTCCAAACCGTTGAAGGCTTCGGCGAAGCCGTCTCCTACCACAACGCTTCCAATAGGGTTATTAATGGCGTCTTGACCATCTTCGCCGCCGCCTTGGGCTGGAATCTTGTGTCAACCATCCGGAGCTTGCTCCAACAGAGCATCAATATCCGCTATTTCTTGGACGTTTTCTTGTCTGTCCAAGACGCGAGAGGCGGCGTCAACCCCTGGTTCGTCTTCATCGTCTGGGGCCCACTCGTCTGCATCCCGGTTGTCATCGTCGTGCTCATCGTCCGCAAGGCCACCTGGAAATCCAGCCTGGAGAAAGGCTGGCAGCGTTATAAGGCGACCGGTTTCTTAGCCCCCTGCCTGCCGGTTGGAGTTGTCATCGGCAACTCCAAGTTCCAATTGGCGATCCTGGCTTCGCCGCTGGCGCCACCGCCGCAGGTCGCGGCCATCGCCAACTACTTGGGCGAGCTCGCGCGTGACCCCAAGAGCCCCGCGGCCAAGGAATTCAACAAACGCTTGGTGAAGGCGCGACTGCTGGCACGGACGACGGTGGCGGCGGCGGCCGTGGACCAGACCTTGCCGCCGGGACTGTTTTTCACCGCCCTCGCCCCGGCTGTCCTCAATGGCGCCGACATCAGGCAGCGCCGTCCCTTCGTCGTCATTCCCGGCGACCAGTCCAAAGCTCAGATTTTCACGTTGAAGCCGAACGAACCGATCGGCTAGAACTCGTTGGGCCAAAGCGGCTCCAAAGCGGCAGCGCAAGCCCGCGCCGGCAAGGCGTGGCGGCGGTTCCCTCGCTACAATGTCTTCGCCGGCAACTTATCTGTCATCTGTTGGCGCCGGGGAAAGGCGAGGATCTGCGATGCCTGTCAATGTGAGAGATTCCCAAGACGTCTACAAGGGAATCGGCGAGAGTGTGATCTTTTCGACTCTCCAGTTAAAGCGTGCGGACGCGGCGGCCGAGCGGGCGGCCGTGCGGGATTTCGCCGGCTTGGTCCCAGCCGTCCTGCGCAGCCTGAAAATACGCTGCCCCGGCGACCGCCTCAAAGTCGCCGTCGGTTTTGGCAGCGACGCCTGGGATCGCCTTTTCCCGGGCCGGCCGAAGCCGCGCCAATTGGAGCCTTTCGCCGGTTTGGGAGCCGGAGCCGTCGCGATGCCGGCCACCGCCGGTGACATTTTCATCCACGTCCGTGCCCAAACCGAGGCTGTCGTCTACGAAGTGGTCAGTCAGATCATGGGCCCCCTGCGAGCGGCGGTCGACGTCCTTGACGAGACCCACGGTTTCGGCTATTTCGAGGGCCGCGCCATCATCGGTTTCATCGACGGCACGGAGGGCCCCGATCAGGACGAGGCTCCCGAGCACGCGCTCGTCGGCGATGAAGACCCGGGGTTTGCCAATGGTTCTTACGCCTTCGCCCAACGCTGGATCCACGATTTGGAGGACTGGAATTCCCGCTCGACGGAAGAGCAAGAGCGCCAGATCGGCCGAGCCAAGTTCTCTGATTTGGAGCTGGACGACGAAGCTAAAGCGGCCAACGCGCACAATGTCGTCAGCCAGGATAATGAAGGCGGCGTCGAGCATAAGATCGTGCGAATGAATGTCCCCTTCGCAGAACCGGCCCGGAACTTGGCTGGCACGTATTTCATCGGCTATTCCAGCGACTGGGCTGTCACCAAACGGATGCTGACGAGCATGGTCGACAACAGCGACGCCTTGTTCAGTTTCAGCCGGGTGGAGACGGGGGCGCTGTTCTTCGTCCCCGCGAAGTCTTTGCTGGCTCAGATCGCCGACGGGGAATTCTGAGGCCGTCCTGCTGGTGGCTGGCCGAAGTCCGTAAGATCGCCCTTGGACGCGATTGACGGCGCCGGTCCAATTCCGTCCGGCGTCCCTGACAGCCCAGGAGGCCTCTGTGATCCAACGTACCCTTGTCGTCCTCAAACCCGATGCCATCCAACGTGGTTTGGCCGGGCGGGTCATCACGCGCTTGGAGGAGGCCGGCCTCAAGATCGTCGGCGCCCGGCTGCGCCGTGTCGACGCGGTTTTCACCCGCCGTCACTACGCCGACTTGGAGGAGCGCTGGGGCAAAGCGGCCTACGACAAAACAGCCGCCTACGTGCAGTCGGGGCCGGTCCTGGCTCTGGCGGTCGAGGGCGTGGAGGCTGTCGCGGTAGTCCGCAAACTAGTCGGCGGCACCTTCCCTGACGAGGCGGTCCCCGGCACCATCCGAGGCGATTTCGCCCACCACGGGAAAGCCCACGCCGAGCAGGCGGGCCGTGCCGTCATGAATCTCGTCCACGCTTCTGGCAACGCGGAGGAGGCCGCCTTCGAGGTCGGCTTGTGGTTCGCCGAGGACGAGCTGTTCGACTACGCGACTGTCGCCGAAGCTCTGACCTTCTGAAGTCGGGCTACTGGCCGCCGCGCCGGCTCGATCGCGCCGCTGAGCCTCGTAGCCGCCTTGTCGCAAGGCTCAATCCAGCGTTGAGAGACGGCTGTTTTTGCGGCCGTCGCCCCGGCGCGCGCGTGGCGTCCCGCCTCTCGGTTGCCTAGGGTGGGCTAAGCCGTGTCGGCAGGACGTCCCGGGACGCCGGGGAGCTTGGCCGCGCCGGCTGCCGGCGATGGCCGGCAGGAAGGCCGTGGATGATCGAAGCGCACAACCTGACTAAGGATTACGGCTCCAAGCGGGCCGTTGACGACCTGACCTTCGAGGTCCGGCCGGGCTTGGTCACGGGCTTCCTCGGCCCGAACGGCGCCGGCAAGTCTACGACGATGCGGCTGGCTTTAGGACTCGACCGGCCGACGGCTGGCTGGGTGACGGTCAACGGCCGCCCCTACAAAGACCACAAGGCTCCTCTCTGCGAGGTCGGAGCGCTGCTCGACGCCAAGGCGACCCATCCCGGCCGGAGCGCCCGCTCCCACCTGCGCGCCCTGGCGGCGACCCACGGCATCGGCCGCCGCCGAGTGGACGAAGTCATCGAGATGGCCGGCCTTGAGCCCGTCGCCAAGAAACGGATCGGTGGTTTCTCGCTCGGCATGGGACAACGTCTCGGCCTCGCTGCCGCGCTTCTCGGCGACCCCGCCACGTTGATCCTCGATGAGCCCGTCAACGGGCTCGACCCGGAGGGCGTGGCCTGGGTCCGGAACCTCGTCAAACACCTCGCCTCCGAAGGGCGGACCGTTTTTTTGTCGAGCCACCTCATGTCCGAAATGGCTTTGACGGCCGACCGCATCATCATCGTGGGCCGGGGCCGCCTCCTCGTGGACGCTTGGATGGACGAGCTGATCCAACAGGTTTCCGGCGTCGTCACGCGGGTCCGTTCGCCCCAGGCGGCCGAATTGGCCGACTATTTCGGCAGCTACGGCTACGAGACCCATCTCGAAGGGGCCGAGCAGGCGGTCGTGAGGGACCTGACGCCTTCCCAGATCGGGGAATACGCGGCCGGCTACGGCTGGATCATCCACGAATTGTCGAGCGTCCAGCGCTCCCTCGAAGAGGCCTACCTCGAACTGACCGAGCAGGCCCAAGAGTTCGCGTTCCGCGACCCGGGCCAGGCGGCCGTAGCCGCGTTGCCGCCCGGACCCTGGAAGCCTGGTGAAGCCGCCTCCGAAGGCGGCGGCCCGCCCGTATGGCTGCCTGAAGCGGCCGCGGCGGCCGACGCCGCCGGCGACCCTGGCCCAGATGGCGCTGGTTCTTCTGGTTGGGAACGGCCGGAGGGAGAGGACTGGGGCCTTGGAGGGGAGGCTGAGGAGCGGCCGCAGCCGGCGCCCGACGCGGCCGCGGCCTCTGAAGACGGCTGGGCCGGCGCGGCGGGCAATCGGCAAGGCGGCCAAAGCGAAGCGGCGGCCGTAGGCGTCGTCGCCGATGATCCGGCCTGGCCGACGGTCGATGATGTCTTGACGACCCTGCGGCGGCCCTTGGCCGTGCCGTCCGCGTCCCCATCGGACGGCCAAGGCCTGCCGCCCCTTAGGACCCGCCGGGATTTGACGGCCGAGGATTCGCAGCCAGGCACGGGCACAGCGAGCCCGACCGGCCTTAGGGACGCCATGACATTGCTTGGCTTGCCGGTCGGCCCCGCGGCGGCTGTAGGGGGGGAAGACGGCCAGCTGGCTTTCAACCCCGTTTCTGGTTCGCTCGCTGACTTTGCCCAGACTGCCGGTGGGCCGGCCGGCTTCGGTTCCGTTGGCGGTGGGCAATGGAACTTGTCTCAGACTGCCGGCGGGCCAGTTGCCGGCTTGCCGGCTGACGGCGACGGCGCTGTCGCGTGGTCCGCCGAGTCGACCGGTTTGTTCGACTGGCCGCGGCCGGGAAGCGGCCAAGACCACGGCGGCGGGTCCGCTTCGGCGGGCCAGACCGGCGCGGTCGGCGCGCCCGGTGTGGCAGACGGCGCCCTTTCGGGCGGCCTTTTTGGTTGGGATACGGCAGGCCGCGATTCTCAGGTTGCCGCCTCGTCGGCTTCGGCGGCCACGTCCGGCGCTTGGTCTGGCCTGGCGGGATCTGGCGGCTGGGCCGCGGCGCCGGCTGACCCCTGGTCTGCTCCTCCCCTTCCCTTGCCCGGATCGGAGAGAGACGCTCTGGCAACAGGCGCCTACGATTTTGCCGCCCAAGGCCCGCCGGCTTCCTTCGGCCCGCCGGCGGCGGACCGGGGCGACTGGCCGGCTGACCCTCCGGCTCCGGCAGCCGGGGCTTGGCCGGCCGGTCGGAACGCAGGCGGGAACACGGACACCACGTCGGCTTGGAACAGCCCCGCTGCCACGGCCGCTTCTTCGCCCGCTTTGCCCGCCGAACCTGCCGCCTCCCTCATGGACCGCATCCACGGCATCATCGACAACCCCTGGTCTGCGCCGTCGTCTGCGCTGCCGCCCATCGACAATGACTCTGCCGCCGCAGCCGCTGGCGGCCGCCCGGCTGACCCGTCTCTTCCCGGTGGTCCGTCTCTTCCCGGCCCCAGAGCGTCGGCCGCCTCGCTCGAACCGCCGCCGTCCGCGCCGTCGGCCGCTTTCCCGGACGACGCCCTGGCCGCTGTCCTTCTGTCTGGCCCGGCGGGTTCGCCCCTGCTTCTCGGCTTGCCCGACGGCGACTTGGCCAGGCCGTCCTCCAGCTCTGGCGCCTTGGCCGGCCGGGCGAGCCAAGGTGAAGCGTCCGGCTTCGGGCCGGCGAGCCAGACCGGCCGGACGGACCGGCCTTTCGCCGAAACCGGCCGAGGGGAATCTTGGGGCCGGTCCGGCACGGCTGAGACCGGCCGAGGGGAATCTTGGGTCCGGTCCGGCACGGCAGAGACCGGCCGAGGGGAATCTTGGGTGCGGTCCGGCACGGCTGAGACCGGCCGAGGGGAATCTTGGGATCGGCCCAGCGCCGCTGAAACCGGCCGAGGGGAGTCCTGGGGCCGGCCCGGCGGGGCCGACTCCAGCCGATCCGGAGCTAGCCGAAGGGAGTCCTGGGATCGGCCCGGCGGGGCCGACGCCGGCCGTTCCCCGGCGCCTAGCCCCGGAGAATCAGACTCCCGCTGGCCGGACAACCCGGCCGCCGGCGCGTCTCGCCGGCCAGCTGATCCCGGCGCCGCTTGGCCGGCCGCGGCCGCCGGCCGCCCCTCCTCGCCGCCGGCTGAACTGACCGCTCCAGGAAGCGGCGCCGGCCGCTGGGCGCCGGCCGGGACTGGCTCGCCGGCCGTCTTGCCGGAGGACGACCTCCTGGCGTCGGCCCGCGAAACCTTGTCCGCCGCCTGGCAATCGGCTTTTGCGGCCAGCCTCCGTCAGCCCGAAGCCGCCGGCCGCGGGCTTGGCGGCTCGGAAACCGGCGGGCGGACCGCCGAGACGGCGGCTGCCTGGTCTGACAATCCAGCCGCCGATCCCCGCCTCGGGCCGCCGGCCGCGCGGCCAGGCGCTTTGGACGCCGGCGGCTATCTTTCGCACCCGGCCGCGCCGGCCGCCGCCGGCGAGTCGGCCTTCGCGCCCAGCCAACCAAGTCCCGTCTCCGGCCAGCCAACCCCCGGCGCCGCCGGAGCGGCCCGGCGTCTGCCTGGAACGGGCGGTTCCAACGGCCCCGATCTGCCAGGCAGGGCCGGAACGCGCTTGCCCGGCGGCCCTGCGGGCACGGCTTCAGCAGCCTGGTCGGAGAGCCAACAGCTTGCGGCAGATCGGCCGCCGGCCGCCAGAGGCGCTTATCCAGGCCAAAGCGGCTTGCCGCCGGCTGCGCCGGGAAACCGGGGGGCTCTCCCTGACGGGCGGCCGACTGGCTCCGGCGCCGCGCCGCGGCAACTCGGAGACCCGCGCGGCGCCGCAGCCCCTGCCTCTCCTGACCGCCGCGGACCGCGGTCCGAGGTTTTCGGCGTCGCCGCTGCCGGCGTTTCCGCCGCAGACCGCCCCGGGCCGCCGCCAGGGCGGGGAGCCGGCGGCGGATCAGCTTTAGGCGCCGGCCGCCTTGCCTCCGGGCAAGCAGCCGCCTATCCCGGCGTCGGCCAGCCTGCCGCCGGCCAACTCGCCGCTGGCGCTTCTCCGGCTACCTCCTATCCTCCCAGCGGCTACCCTGGCGCCGCTTCCGGCCGCCCGGCCGCCGCCTCCCAAACTCCTGCCCGTCCGGGCACTCCGCAAGGCGGCTACCCGGCCGCCGTCCAGCAAGCGCCTGGCCGGCCGCCGGCCGTCCGGCCGGCATTCGGTTCGCAGGCGCCCCTGGCCGCGTCGGCGGACGGCCTCTTGCGGCCGGCCTCGCTCGGAGGCGCCGAGGCCGCCGGGCCATCACAGTCTTGGGACTCTCCCAGCCAGGGCGGCCACCCGGCCGGGCCGGAGGCGTCTCAGACTGGCTTCGTTCCCGTGCCTTTGCGGCCCGCCCGCCTCGGCGCCTCCGCCTCTCGGCC
Organism: Propionibacteriaceae bacterium; assembly: GCA_031268515.1. Lineage (GTDB taxonomy): Bacteria > Actinomycetota > Actinomycetes > Propionibacteriales > Propionibacteriaceae > WQYJ01. The sequence continues at coordinate 12,515 of JAIRXC010000028.1, read as the reverse complement.
GGAAAGCGCTTCGCCCGGCCACGTCCCGAGGTGGCTTTCAGCTTCGAGTCCCGACGGCCCGGCCGGCGCCGCCCGTGACTCCATCACCCCGGCCCCACCCGTCAGGCGCCCGCGCGGCTCTGGCAAAACCGCTCTTTCCGGTGACGCCCGCCCCTCCGCCGGACCGGCACAACGCGAGGCCGCCGGACAGGTTGGCGCTTCGGCGGCGCGGGAAAGGAGCGGCTACGGGCAGGGGCGCGCCCCGACGGGCCACCAAGGAACTCCGGCCGCTGCCGTATCGGTCCGTCCGCCTGATTCGCCGACGGGCCAAACCGCCGTGGACGACTCCAGTTTCTTGCGCCCAAGCCGGCCTGCTCCGGCAGGGTTGCCTCCGGCGGCCAGCCTCGGCGCCAATCGGACGGCTCGTCCGCCTGGCGGGCTCCAGCCTCCGGCTGATCCCGCCGCCTTCCTCCCGGGAGCCAACGGCGGCGCGGCGGCCGGCCAAGCTCGGACCGCCCGCCCGCTTCAAGGGCAGCCGACGGGCCAGCCGCCGGCCGGGGCGGCCTCTCGTCCGTCCGGCCAGCCGGCCTGGGGCCAAGCGCCTACGGAGCAGCCGTCTGCCCGCCTGCCTGCGGAGCAGCCGCCGGCCCGCTTGTCCGCGGAGCAGCCGCCTGCCCGCTTGCCTGCTGGACAACCGCCTGTTCGCTTGTCTGCGGGACAACCGCCTGCCCGCCTGTCTGCTGGACAACCGCCTGCTCGCCCTACTGGGCAACCGCCGGCCCGCCCGGCCGCTGGCCCGGGCCGCAACCTTCCCGCCGATCCTGTGGCTCCCCTGCCGGACTTCACGGTGGCTCCGCCCGCCCGTCTGCCCTCCGGCGCCGCCGGCCGGCCCGCGCTTAATCAGAATCTTGCCGCCGGCCAACCGCCGCCTCGGCCGGCCGGCACCGCCGCCAGGCCTCCCGCCCCTTCCAACTGGGCTGACCGGCCGTCCGCCCCAGGCCAACCGGCCCAACCGGCCTCGTCAACGAGGCGGCCGCCCCAGGCCGGCTCCGCGGCGCCTCCAAGGGCCGGCTATGCGGCTGCCCGGCCGTCGGTCTCAGACCACGCTGAAGCCGCCGTCCCAGCAAGCAGGCGGCCGGCAAACGAAAACCCAGTCTCTGTTCCTCTGGCCGCCGGGCTGGGGACGTCCGGCCAACCGTCGAGCGGACGCCCGGCGCCGGTTCCCCCGGCCGGCAAACCCCAAGGCGCCGTCCCGGCGGCGGCTGGAGACGCGCCGCTGGGAGGTTCAGCGCCCAGGCCGCCGGCGGCCGCCCGTATTGCTCCCCGTACCGACGCTCCGGCCGCTCGCGTTTCCACCTCCCGTACCACCGCCCCGGCCGCCCGCCCCGCCCCTACAACGGCGCCAGCCAGCCTGCCCGCCGTTTCCGCCGCCCCGCTCGTTCCAGCGCCTCCCGGCACGGTCCCGGCCTCGGCCGTCGTGCCCGACGTCGAGCAGACCGGCTCTCTCACCCCGCTGCTCGACCGGCTTCTGGCCGACCCCGACGGCGTCGCCTCGTCGCCGTCGCGGCGCGACTTCCAGAGCCTGCCCGAGGGCGAAGCCACATCGCCTCGTTCGCCTCAAGACAACCGCCTAGGTGACGCCACCTCGATCACCCAGGCTTCTCTCCGCCGCCTGTGGAACAAGTGAGGTCCCCGTATGACCGTCGACGCCTCCCCTGATCCTCGCGCACACCTCAGCTTCTGGGGCGTCTTGGCCTCGGAGCGGATCAAGTTCTTGTCCCTACGTTCTACCTACTGGGTGCTCGGCGTTTTCATCTTCGTGACGACCGGCGTCAACGCCCTCATTTACGTCGCCATGAAGTCAGCCGACGGCGTCAGCGGCCTCGACCTTTCAGTTTTGCTGGCTGACTTGCACCTGACTCAGCTCATGAACTCAGGCGTCGTGATTTTCGGCAAGCTCATCATCGCCATCCTGGGCGTGCTCATGGTGACGAATGAATACTCCTCGGGCATGATCCGTTCCACTTTAACGGCCGCGCCCCGCCGCGTCGGCGTCATCGCCGGCAAGTGCGTCGTCTTGATCGCAGCCGCGGTCGCCACGGGCAGTCTCGCCGCGGCTTTCTCCTACCTCATCGGCTTGGCCATGTTCTCGGACACCCCCCTTGATGTCAGCTTGTTCCAGGGCCAGAACCTGCGTATCGTCCTCGGCCTCCAGCTCTACGTCGCCACGTTGGCCGTGCTCGGCTGTCTGATTGGTTTGTTGATACGGTCGACGGCCGCCTCTATCGCGACCATCGTCTGTTTGACTTTCGTCCTGCCCACCGTGGCCGAAACGGTCAGCGGCTTCCTTTCGATCAGCGGCTCTGGCGAAGGCGGCTGGCGCAGGGTCCTCTTGGGGGCTTTCGAATGCCTGCCGACGACGGCCGGCGACCATTTGTTCGACTGGGTCGGCGAGGTCGGCGACTCCGCCCAAAGTTCCGCGGTCTTGGGTCTCGGCCCTTGGACCGGCTACGGCGTCCTCTGCCTGTGGGTCCTGGCCTTCGCCATCCCCGCCTTCCTCCGTCTGCTCCGCCGCGACGTCTGACCGGGCCGCGCCGCCGCGCGCCGCCACACCGGGCCTACGGCGGCTTACGCGCTCCACCCCCACCCCTAGCCCCGCCGCCACAGCGGGCCGCTGGGGCCGCTAACGCGCGCCGACCCTGCCGCCGAGCGGCGTCCAGACAGCCGTATGCCATTCTGAACACCATGACCTCCGCCAGAGCCCGGACTGACCTGACCCGTTACGCTTGGTTGTCCATCGCCGCCGCCGCCGTCACGATCGCGCTCAAGACCATCGCCTGGCGCCTGACCGGATCGGTCGGCTTGTTGTCCGACGCGGCGGAGTCGCTTGTCAACTTGGCAGCCGCGGTCCTGGCCCTGGCGATGTTGTCGATCGCCGCCCGGCCTCCGGACGACGACCACCATTTCGGGCACGCCAAGGCCGAATACTTCTCGGCCGCCGTCGAGGGCATCCTCATCTTCATCGCCGCTTTCCTCATTATCACAAGCGCCATCGAACGTTTCCTCAACGCCCAGCCGCTTGACCGTCTCGGCTCCGGGGCCCTCCTCGCCGCCGCCGCTTCGCTTGTCAACGGCGCGGTCGGAGCGGTGCTCATACGGGCCGGCCGGCGGCACCGTTCTGTCACCTTGTCCGCCGACGGCAAACACCTCATGACCGATGTCATCACCTCGGTCGGCGTCATCGCCGGCATCGGCCTCGTCTGGTTGACGGGTTGGCAGTGGCTTGACCCGGTTGTGGCGATCGCCGTCGGCGCCAACATCATCGTCATGGGGACCCGGCTGGTCCGCGAGTCGGTCGGCGGCCTCATGGACGAGACTTTGGCTCCGGAAGACAATCGGGTCATCGCGGAGGTGTTGGCTGCCCAGACGACCGAGTCGGTCGGCTTCCACGGCCTACGGACGCGCCAGGCTGGCCGGTTGCGCTTCGCCACCTTCGACATGCTCGTGCCGGGGCGCTGGTCTGTCCGCCGCGGCCACGATCTCGTGGAGGAGGTCGAGGCGGCGATCAGGCAGGCGCTGCCCGACCTTAGGGTGACGGTCCACCTAGAGCCGCGGGAAGACCCCCGCTCCTACGGGGACTACGAGGTGGAGGTGCCCATCGCGGAGTCCCCGAGTTCACCGCCCCGGCCGGGGGAGTAAAGCCCTGGAAATACGGACTGCGCCGGCCGCCCGAAGCGGGCTGGCCGGCGCAGTCTAAACGGCGTTTGGGGCGAAAATCACGCCACCGGGGGCGGTTCGCCTGGGCCGGGCTGCGGCGGGCCGTAGGAAGGCGGCTGGCCGCCGCCGTAAGAGGGCGGTTGGCTGTACTGCGGTTGTCCGCCGGGAGCATACGGTTGCCCAGGGCCGTACTGAGGTTGTCCGCCGGGGCCGTAGGCCGGCGGGTAGGCGGCGGCCATTTGGGCGGCCTCTTCGGCTGCCTTGGCCGCCTTGTAGCGCTTGCTCCGCTTGGCGAGCAGGACTGCGGCGATGATCGTGAGGACAAGGCCGACGAAGAACAAAGCAAAGCAGGCGATCACGAGGACGCCGGCGGCGATGAAATTGCCGATGGCGCCACCGCGTAAGAGGAAGATTGAAGCGTAGTCGGAAGCCGGGCACAAGATCGTGTAGGGGCCGGCGGCTTCCGTGCTGAACTTGGTGATGTAGGTGCCGACGCCCGGACTGGTCTCCTGCTGAGAGACGGGACTGCCGGCGGGGTCTGCGATGCTGCAGGAGAGGGTGTCTTGAGAGAAAATGATGTAGTCGGAATTGCTGTCCAGGGCTGCCGCCGCCGGAATGTTGGGGGTGATCACCTGGGCGTTGTCAACTCCGTTGGAAATCATGGCGGCCATGGCGATGAGAGAGGCAATGGGACCGAGGACCATGATGGCAATGGAAATGATGAGAAAGGCCTTGCCGGGCTTTTTGACGGCAGAGGGCGATACGGGTGGAGCTTGATGCATGTCAACCTCAAATCTGTGGGGCTGCGGCGCCGGGATGGCTGCTTAATCGCAAACTAGTTTGGCACAACCGGCCCCAAGAGTGGGCGTTGGCGTGTGGATAGTTCGAGGTTCGCGCCTGCGCCGGCAAGCTGACTGCTCAGATGGGCGCGGGCGGCCACCCGGGCGGAGAGTCAGGCCCGCGGCGGCAATTCGATCACCACGGTGACGGGCGGATCGGCCAGCGTATTGCGGATCAGCAGGCGGGCCAACGCACTTGGCGCATCAAGTAAAATTGTTCCATGGACTTGGCCGGCGCTGTCGTAGTCGAGGCTGAGGCGTTCCTCTTCTGGCACGCACAACCCTGTGGTGACGGCGGCTTTGGCGTCGTATTCAGCGCCGGCGCCGTCCACGGCCAGCCAGTCGTAGACGGCGAGGTCGAATTGGCCCGATTTGCCTTGCCTGAAACCGGTCACTTTGACAGCGACGAATTGGCCGCGGGAGGGCGTGGTGGCGCCCGTGGCGCAGTCTGCCTGCTCTGTGATCGAATCGATCCGGACAATCGTCTTGGGCAAACCACGGGTGCCCGACAGGTCGGCCGGTTGCCCTTGGGTCAGCGTGATCTGTTCTTCGGACAACCGCGCTACAGCCGAAGCTGAGGCTGAAGCGACGGCGGAAGGGCTGGGGCCAAGGCCGGTCGAGGTCGTGGGGGTCGAGCCGACTGGCGCCTGGGCGCAGCCTGCAAGCAGGCACAGGGCCGCGGCGGCCGCGGCGACGGGGAAGGCGCGCATGGGGCCATCTTGCCCGCGCCTTTCAAACTCAGGCCGACGCCGCGCCGGGCCGCCTTGGACACACCCGGGCCCGCTGGGCCGTTTTGATCCCCCACACCGTGTCGGTCCGTCTTGGGCGCGCAGTCCATGGCCTGTACGGCCCTGTCCATGGACTGTGCGGCGCCTGGCTCAGCTTCGTCTTCGCGCTGACTGCCAACGCTGTCTGGCCGGCGCGAACCCCGCGGCAGCGGCCAAGGCCAAGATTTTGGCAAGCGACAGCGGAAAAGGTGCGCTAACAGCTTGTACCGAGCCTTCTCTCACTGGTAGAAACACCTTTATCGGCTCCGCGCTCCGGCGGACCGGACATTCCCCAGGCGAGGCCATGTTTGCGCTGCACCACACCCTGCTGGAAGGTTGGCCGTGTCTGGGCTGACCATCGCCGCCCTCGCTGGGCTCGGGGTCGCCGGTTGGCTCGTCGGACTGGCTTTGCGGCGCAATCTCAACCGCTTCGCCTACCGCATCGTCGGACCCCGCCGTGACGACCGCGATCAGCCCTACCCCGGCCCCCGCTGGTGGGTGCCCATCGCCTTGGCTTTGGCCTGGGCCAGCCTCGGTTTCGCGTACGCCCACGATGGTTGGCCCTGGTTGGCTCTCTGGCTGCCCTACACGGCCGCCGGGGTCTGGCTGGCCGCTGTTGACTTCGACGTCCGCCGCCTGCCCGACAAGGTTCAGATCCCCTTGGCCTGCTACGCCGCCGTGATCGGCGGTTTGTACATCTTCCTCGGCTACGGGGATTGGCTCGGCGGCGTGATCGGTTTCACCGCCTGCCTTCTCTTGTTCGGCGTCACCAGCCTCGTCAATGGGAAAGCCCTCGGCCTCGGGGATGTCAAGCATGTCGTCATCTGCGGCTGGTGCCTTGGCTTGCTCGGCTGGACGCTCGTCTTCTACGGCGTCATCATCGCCTGCCTGTTCGGCATCGGCTGGGGGGCCACGCACCGCGAGCGCGTCTTCGCCTTCGGCCCCTGGCTGGTGCTCGGCACGACCGCCGCCGCTGTCATCGCGGGCCTGCGCACCGCCGCCGAGGCCGCGGTGTCGCTGACGTAGGGTCGCGGCCGGGCGGGTCTCTCGCCCAGGAGCCCGGCTGCCAAGGCGCCGAGGCCGCCGCGCGTGCTTCGTGCCCGCGCGGCGGCGCAAACTCAGGTGAAGGCAAGGCGATGCCAGCAGCCGGCCGACGCCGACGCCGGCTGTTGGCGTCGCTGACAGCGCCAACACAGTTCAGGAAGGCGGGGAACGCCTACGCTGGGACTTTTCTTTTTCTGGCCGCCAGACGGCAGCTCCGTCCCCGGGGGCGCCGCTTGCGTTCCTTCACCTGACTGCCAAGCGCTGTCTCGGCGGTCATCCCTAGTTGGAGAGGTAGGCGTATCCGGCCACGTACAGGCAGTCGCTCGGCCCATCCGCAGAAGGAACGAAAGGGAATACTCTCGCCGTCCAGTTTCGCTCGAAATCATCGACGGTGTAATCGGCGTCCACGAACCCTCTCTTTTGCAAGCATCGGACAGCCAACAGGCGATTGTCAGCCAGGAGGTCAGGGTTGGACTGCTGTATCCGATAAAGAATGCCGATGATCAAGTTGTCGGCAGAGCACTTTAAGTTCGCCTCAGTTGAGTCCGCGACGCCGTTTGGCGAGAAATAGGGCAGCTCGACATACAGGCCCTCCGGGGTTTTGCGGAATGTCGGCTGGATGTCATGCTTGATCAGGCATTGGATGTAGCGAAGATGCGCCGCCTCATAGTCCGCCGAATCGATCTGCCCAGTTGTGATCGCCCGCTCAATCGCCTCCCGTTCCACCGGTGACGGGTTCATGGTGTCCAGTCCCACTTGGAACACTTCTGTCAGACTGTCGGCCAGCTTCTCGTCCGCTGCCTCGGGCTCGGGCGCGGCCGGCGAACAGCCGGGCAAGCAAATCGACAAAATAACCGCAACCGCAAGGCCCAGTGACTTCCATCGCATCATCAGCCTTTGACCTTCGCTTTCGGTGTCCGTCGCCTTGGCCGTCCGCGCGGCAGCTGTCCTGCGAACCGGCCGTCGCCTCATTCAAGCGCTGCCTGCCGTGGTGATGCGCAATTCCGCCATGATGTCAGGTTGGACCAATTTCCAGACGAATAGAAGCAAGGTGGCGCCTTTTCGTCCAGATCATTAAATGGGCGGTTGGCCTACGCTGAATGTTGGCTGGCGATTGCGCATAATATAAATCGTAAAGGAGCGGCGTCTTTCAAACAATCCACACGCTAGCCGTTGCCCGGCTGCGTGTCAAGGGATAGCCGACTCGTCTTGAAGACCCCTGTGGCCTGAGCCGGGCCACGTTTTTTAGGCCGGCGGGTTGGCCGCGCCGACAGCCCAGTGCTTCTCACTGGTTGGGGTCTTGGTTGCGCGTTAGCCGGGGGGCCCGAGACCGTCTTCTCGGTTTCCGACTCGGCCCGCAGCGGTTGCGCGCTGACCGTGGGAATCTCAGGCTGGCCGCTGGCCGCTGGCCGCTGGCCGCAGACCGCAGGGCGTAGGCGCGGATGATCGTCGAAAAGCCTGGCGGCGCCCGTGACGCACGCCGGCCGTGGCGTAGGCGCTGACGGTCGGGACTTCGTCGGCGCTGGCTTGACTCGTGTGAGAGCGCCACCGGGCTCCCGCGCGATGGCCCGATGAGACGCCTCGCGGCGAACCTGTGCGCGCCGGACTAGGACCTGGCCAGGATCACGCGAGGGGGCGTCTCGGGCCCGCCTGACCGCCGCCGGTATCAGCGCAGGCGCCCGCGCGAGGCTGCCCCCCAAGAGGACATGGCGGTCCGTGATGTCGATGTAGCGCAGGTGCCCGCTCAGGGCTGCCCCAACTCCTCCCGTTGATGAACGTATGTTTGCGGCACGGGCGCCCGCGCGGGGCTGCCTCATGACGGGCTGGCGCTGGGAACCGTCCGGGGAGCAGCGCAGGCACCCGTGCGGGGCTGCCACGGCCGCGGCGCCGCTGGCGTGGGGACGGCCGCGTGGGCATGCTTCCGCGTGATCCCGCGGCGCCGTTGACACGGTTGCGGCTTGTCGAGTTTGGCTTTGCGGCAGGCTCGGACTCAAAATTTTCGCGCTGAAGGGCTGTTTGGGCAAGATTTTCGGCCGGATTTGAGGGCCGAGAAAGCTGTTTGGGCAAGACTTTGGGTGAGTCTTTCCTGCTTTACTTGACCAGTGGCCTGGTTGCCGCGCCCGGCTCTGTGAGACGGGGCCTTGCGGACCGGCGCCAACCCGGCGGCCGAACGGGCGGCCGCCGGAAAAGAGCCGGCACGGGAAAGGCGAGATCCAAGATGAGGCGTCGGGCGGTCGGCGGGCTGGCCGGACTCGCGCTGGTCGGCCTTGTCGTCGGCGTCCCAACGTTGTTGTTCCGGGCGGCCGGCGCTTTCGGGTTGAACCGCTGGCCCAGTTGGGACGACATCGCCGCCAGGCTGACCCGGCAAGACGACGGCACGGCCGTGGCGGCTTTCCTTCTTGTCGCCGGCGGGCTGGCTTGGGCCTACCTCATGGTCTGCCTGGTCGCCGAGTTAGCTTCCCGTCGTCGTCACTGGGCTCCTTCGGCTGCCCTCATGCAACCGGGCCGGCTGTTCGTCCGCCTCCTCCTCGGCGCGGCGGCCGGACTGTTTTTGTCTTTTACGGCCGTCGCCACAGCCACCGCCGAAGACCTGCCGCCCGCCGCCAGCGCGCTGGCAACCCCAACGGCGGCAGCCCCTTCGCCGCCGATCCTCGCCGCCGACCAGAAGGCGGCTGAAGGCGCCAGCCGCGCGGCCGACGGGGGCGAGAGCAGCCACGTCAGCCTTGACGGTAACAGCGCCACCGGTCCCACGGCCGACGGGGGAGAGAACCCCGGGCCGGCGATGCCGACGTCATCTCCTACCGCGGCGGCGTCTGCCAGTTCCCCGCCGTTGCCCGCCGCCGGCTCGGCCGATGAGATGGCCGCGACGGCCGCTGTCGACGACGGCCTCGACTTCCCGCCGGCCCCCATCCGGACAACCGACGGCGTCGGGTCGATACTCGCCGCCGGGGTCTTCGCCGTCTTGAGCCGCAGCCGGGCCCGTCAACTCTGGCGGCGCCCGCCCGGCGCCACGCTGCCCGCCGCAACGGCCGCGGACGCCCGTGAAGAAGACCGCCTACGCCTTGTCGCCGACCCCGACCTCGTCTGGCACGCCGACCGCGCCCTCCGCGCCCTGCTGGCCGGCTGCGCCGCCGCCGGCGCCGACCTGCCCTGCCTCCGGGTCGCCCGTGTCACCGATTCGGAACTCCAATTGTTCCTGGCCGAACCTGTCGAGCTGGCCGCGCCGTGGAGCCGCACGGCCGACCCCGCTGTCTGGGTCTGCCCCTTCGACCGGGTGGCCGCGCCCGCGCCGGCTTCTTTGGCCGCTGCCGGTTTTTCGACTGTCGGCCGGCCCGCGGCCGATGATCCTTTGCGCGGCGTCCAGGCCCCGTATCCCGCTCTTGTCTGCGTCGGCCAAGACGCCGAAGGCGCCCATGTCCTCATCGACCTCGAACAGGCCGGCTCGCTCGGCTTTGTCGGGCCGCCCGAGGCCGTCGAGGAGGCCATGGCCGCCTTGGCTGTCGAACTGTCGACCTCGGCTTGGGCTGACGACATCTCTGTGACAACGGTCGACGGGCTCCAAGGAATCGAAGACGCCTATCATACGGGTTGCCTGCGCCACTCTCCTCGCCTTGGCCCCCTCCTCGCCCCCTTGGCAAGCCGCGCCGCCCAGGACCGCCGTGCCTTCGCCGCCGCCGGCTTGTCCCCGGACGGCCCTCTGGCCGCCCCGCCTGGCCTCGCCGCCTTGCGCCGCGCCCGTCTCCTTGGCTTGGCGGACGACGCTTGGTGTCCGGAGATCATCGTCCTCGCCGGCGCCACAACGCCAGCTGAACGCAGCCGCCTACGCGGCCTCCTGACGGACCAGCCGCGGGTCGCTCTCGCCGCGGTGACAAAGTCCGACGACCTCATGGGCGACTATCGCGTGGAGTTCGCCGACGGCGGCGCCTTGCTCCAACCCTTCGGTTTGCCCATTGTCCCCCAACGCTTGCCCCGAGCCGTCTTGCAGGCGCTGGGCCGCGTCATCGCACTGGCCGACACAGCGGCGGAAACTGCCTCGCCGGCCGCCTCCCCAGCCTCCCCGGAAACTGCCTCGCCGGCCGCCTCCCCAACCTCCCCGGAAACTGCCTCGCCGGCCGCCTCCCCAACCTCTCCGGAGGCGGGGCCGTCCGGCCAGACCTTTGCCGCCAATGACGGCGTCTGGGCCGGCTTGGTGGCCGAATTAGAGCGTGAAGCCGCGCTCGACCGGGCCAGCGCCCCCCTCCGTCTCTCCCCGAGAGAAACGCCGCTGTCTTCTCCCTTCGCCGTCTTCGGCGACGCCGACTCCGCCGGGCCTACTCCGGCCGCCGTCGGCGCAGAGGCTGGCCCGGCCGCCGTCCTGCCTCTGGCCGAGCCTCAGGCCGACGGCCCCGGCCAACTCGCCGGCCCCGCCGGTTCGGCTGACGTCGTCCGACCGGAGTCAACTAGTGCGGGCGCTTCTCGTTTTCCGCCGCCGCCTGCGTCGGCCGCCTTGGCTGTCCCGTCTCAGCCCGGCCTCTCGCGGGCCCAGCCCCTCGTGGAGCCGGTCGGCCGGAAACCGTATGTCCGCATCCTCGGACCAGTCGCGGTGACCGGGACGACGAGCCTGGTCGAGCCGTCCAAAGCCAACCGGTTGACGGAATACCTCGCCTACCTCGTGCTCAACCCCGATTCCAAGGCCGCCGCCATCGACGATGCCATCTGGCCCAACCGGCCGCGGGAGGCAAACGCCTCGACCCGGAACACGGCGACGAGCAAGCTCCGGCGTTGGCTGGGCGAGAACGAAGCGGGGGAACTGTATCTGCCCTTGTTCAGCTACACGTGCGTCGGCGTCGGCTGCGACTGGGCAGATTGGACGGCCCTGGTCGGCGGCGGGCCGCTCAGCCTCGTTCCGGCCGAGCGCCTCGCCGCTGCGCTCCGGCTTATCCGGGGAAGGCCGTTCGATGGCGTCCACCAGCGCAGCTACCGCTGGGCCGACTCTCTGCGGCGCGCTATCAGCCTCGCCGTCACGGATGTCGCCTGGGAATTGGCCCGCCGCTGTTTCGAAGCTGGCGACTATCAAGCTGTCGATCAGGCGTTGGCGACCGCCCTCGTCGTCTCACCGGGCGATGAGGCCATTTGGCGGCTGCGCATCGCCGCCTGCCACGCCGCCGGCGATCACGCTGGCGAAGCCGCCGCCATCGACCGTGTCTGCCTTGTCGCGGCGGAGCTGGGTTGCGACCTCAGCCAGGCCACCGTCGACCTGATCGACCGCCTCCACAGGGAGCACGGCGCGACTCGGCGTTGAGGGCCCGTACGGCGATGGCCGCTGCCGCAGGGGGACTGGAAGGCACGTCCCGGCGTTGAGGGGCCGTGCCCGCCTTGGCCTCTGACGCCACCGCCTCGCCTGGGCGCGTCCCGACGTTGGGGCCGTGCCTTTGCCGGGGATGCCGTGCTCTAAGGGTTTGCGGCGCGACTCGGCGTTGAGGGCCCCTACGGCGATGGCCGCCGCGCCGAAGTCCGTCCAAGCCCCAGCAGTCCACTCTGAGGGCCCCTACGGCGATGGCCGCCGCCTGCTGGCGCGGCGGTTCGCGGGACGGTTTTAGGGCCTGCTTTCAGCCGGCCGCGCCATCGGGGAACTGGCGGGAAGCTCTGCGGGAAGACGTCGGGAAGCCGGTGAAAAGCCCGTCGCCGCGGCCGTCGAGGAGCGTTTGCCGCCGGTCCGCGCTCCGCTTGCCCGTCAGAGAGCCGGCGGCGCGATGCCGTTGTGACGGTTGACCCGTCACGTGTCCTAGGCGGGTCCGTGGCGAAAGGCTGCCGTCAAGTTATTTCGCGAAAATTTTCTCAAATTTTCTCTGTTGGGCAAGACTACCCATACTTTGGGCGAGAGCTTGGGCAAGACCCACTGTGCTTGACTACGTAATGCCTCTCAGAGTCCCCCGATGAGGCAATGGCAGCTCAGTCCTCCGGCCCGATCAGTCTCCTGTGGCAGGGAACCTACTGGTGCCTCCTCCCCGGTCGGGACTGGGCAGCCGTCGCAAGGCGGTGGCGCCCGACACCTGCCGGACTCGGCTGTCTTTGCTCGTGTTGCCCCCCTGGGCTGAGCAAAGACAGCCGAGTCCACGCCTGGCGAAATCCCCCGGGTGGTGGGGGCCGGGTGGGGGGGGCGGGGGGGGGGCGGGGGGGGGGGGGGCCG
>JAIRXC010000126.1 GCA_031268515.1 Propionibacteriaceae bacterium | reverse complement strand
ACGTCCGCGCCTCCGCCTCCGCTTCCTTCGGGCAGGATCAGCGGCTGCCGTGCGCTTGCGTGTCCGCGCCCGCAAGCGGCCACGTTGGCGGACTTGGCTGCTCTCATCCGGCCGCCGTGCGGCTCCCGCGCCCGCGCCTACGTCAGAACCAGGGAATTGGCAGAATTCCACGGGTTACGCGACTCCTGCGCCCGCGCCTACGTCAGCATCGACGGCCCGGCCTTCCTGACCGGAGATCCGCGCCTCCCGCGCCCGCGCCTACGTCAGGCCCAGGTCGACGACGTTGACGCCGAGTTCTGGGCGCCTCCCGCGCCCGCGCCGACATCAGGCCGTACGGCAATGAGCAGCCTTCCAAGCCCACGGCAGGCACCCGAAAATGGACCGTTTGATGGGAGAAATCCCTAGTCGGAGCCCTGTTCGCGGTGTCGTTCGGGCAAACCTGGCGCAGGCTAGACGAGACAGCGGAGCAAGCGCTTTTCTCTCTATAGAGATATAACTCTATAGAGAGAAAGATGCTTTACGGGGAACCGTTGCGGCAGGGCGCTTGAAGCCGGTGTTCTGCCGCCCAGCTGCCGCGCCGCAGATTTGTCCGCTTGGCCGGAGTGGCCGCTCCAGTGAGACGTTGCGGCGTCGCGGCCGCTCAAGGCGCCGTTGCGGTCAGCGTAGGGTCAACCGAGACGGGTGAGAATGCCAGCTTCCTCAGGTTTAGAAGCCGCAGCGCTCGGCGGAACTGTTGACGTCAAGGAGCGTGCGCGCTTTCCAGATCTGGAGAGGGCGGAGTCGCCGCGGCCTGAATCGCCGGTCAGGCGCGCGCCCCACCTCCCAGGCTTAGAGGCCGCGAAGAAAGAGAGCGGTCTCAGCTAGGCTTCTGCGGGTGCGCCAAACCGCACCGGGAAAGGGGAGCCATTATGGGTGACGAAGCACGGCCGCGACCGCGGGAAGAGCTGTTCGACGGGCCAGAGACACCCCCCTTGGAAAGCCCGGAGGAGGCCGTCCCGGCGCGGTCGGACCTAGGCGATGTTCCACGTGAAACACTGCCCCAGCCCAAGTGCACCCGTAGCTTCGTCGTCGCCAACCAGAAAGGTGGGGTCGGCAAGACCACGACCGCCGTCAATCTGGCCGCCGCTCTCGCGCAGGGCGGTCTTGATGTCCTACTCGTTGACGTCGATCCGCAAGGGAACGCCTCCACGGCGTTAGGGGTCGATCACCAGCAGGGCATACACGGCTCTTACGAGGTCCTCCTCGATGGCGACGACATAGCTTGGCACGCCCAGGTCAGTCCCGAGTCCAAACGGTTGCGCGTCCTTCCGGCCACCATCGACCTGGCGGCTGCGGAATTAGAGCTGGTTGCCGTTCAGGGGCGGGAACGGCGGTTGGCGGACCCCCTCGCTTCCTACCTCTCCCGCCATCACACGGATTACGTGCTCCTCGATTGCCCGCCTTCGCTCGGACTCTTGACCCTCAACGCCCTTGTCGCTGCGACGGAGATTCTCATCCCCATCCAATGCGAGTATTACGCCCTGGAGGGTGTCAGCCAGCTCGTGCGGACGATCGATCTCGTCCGGGGCAACCTCCACGATTCCCTGATCTTGTCCACGGTGATCCTCACGATGTACGACGGGCGCACTCGGCTGTCCGCCCAGGTGGCCGACGAAGTGCGGCGGCACTTCCCGGAGCAGACCCTGGAGACGGTCGTGCCGAGGTCGGTCCGGATCGCCGAGGCGCCGAGCTATGGCCAGACCGTCATGACCTACCACTCTGAATCGACCGGCGCCCAGGCCTATCGGGCCATCGCCCGCGAGATCGCCCAACGGGGCGCCCGCTGACCGCCGCTGCCGCTTCCAGCTAGGCTGCTAGCTGACGCTGGAAGGCGCTGACCAGGCACGGCAGACGACAAGAGGCGCGGGGCCGGCCCCGCTTGCCGCAGGAGGTGCGACGATGACGCCGACGAAACAGGCGACCGGCTTGGGCCGCGGACTAGGAGAGCTGTTCCAACGGACCACACCGGCTCCAGCGCCAGAGCACGGGGCCGCCGTTTCGGGGGAGGAACCAGCGGACCACTCCTACCTCGTCCAGCTCCCCATTGACGCCATCGAGCCCAATCCAGAACAACCGCGAACAGTCTTCGACCCCGAACAGCTGGCGGAACTGGCGGATTCGATACGGACCGTCGGCCTCCTCCAGCCCATCGTCGTCCGGCCGCTGGGCGACGAGCGCTACGAACTGGTCATGGGCGAACGGCGCTGGCGGGCCGCCGGCCTTGCTGGCCTCAGCCATCTGCCCGCTGTTGTCCGGCCGACCGAAGAGCAGGATCGTCTGCGCGACGCCTTGCTTGAGAACCTGCACCGGGTTCAACTCAACCCCTTGGAAGAGGCGGCGGCCTATCAGCAGCTCCTGACAGATTTCGCCATCACCCAGGAGGAGCTGGCCAACCGCATCCAGCGTTCCCGACCGCAGATTTCCAACACGATACGGCTGCTCAAGTTGCCCGCCCCGGTCCAGCGCCGGGTCGCGGCCGGTGTGCTCAGCGCCGGTCACGCCCGAGCCTTGCTGGCGCTTGAAGAACCCGAGCAAATGGAGCGTCTGGCCGAACGCATTGTGGCCGAGGGCCTGTCGGTGCGGACGACCGAGGAGCTGACCGCCCTGGGCCAGCGAGAACCGGCTCGGCGGCGTTCCCCCCGTTCCCCCAAAGATCCCGATCCGCGGGCCGAAGAGCTGTCGCGGGACCTGTCCGACCACTTCGACACGAGGGTCAAGGTGGACATCGGCCGGAATAAGGGCAAGATCACGATTGAGTTCGCGGGCGAAGACGACCTCGACCGCATCCTCCGCGTCATCGCCCAAGCAGCTGAGGAATAAATAACTTTCCCGATATAGTTTTATATCGATAAATCTAGCAACGGCTAGATTCGGCTCGGTAGGCAGCGGGGCGCGCAAACCGCGTTCAGCGGGAGTATTCGCGCGACAGTGGCGGTTGCGGCGCTTACGTACCACGATAGTCCCGTGGTTTTCTATGAACTTGGAAGTGCTGACTCGCCCGGCGAGCCGGGCGCCGGGGTGGCATTCTACGATTCGGCGGACCGCCATGGTGTCAGTCACCGGGACACGCTCCATGTCATGAACCACGCTCGCGGCGCATGGACCCCAGGGGGCGGGTTCGCGCTCGTCTAAAGCCAGTTCCCGCGGTCAGTAGTAATAGGGGAAAGCCGACCAGTCGGGCGGCCGTTTCTCCAAGAAGGCGTCTCGGCCCTCGGCGGCTTCGGCCGTCATGTAGGCCAGCCGGGTCGTCTCACCGGCGAAGATCTGTTGGCCGATGAGGCCGTCGTCTTGGGCGTTGAAGGCGTACTTCAGCATCCGGATCGCCGTCGGCGACTTTGCGCAGATCTGGGCCGCCCAGTCGAGGCCGACGGCCTCCAGGTCGCCGTGGGGCACGACGGCGTTGACGGCCCCCATGGCGTAGGCCCGCTCGGCGTCGTAGGCGGCGCCGAGGAAGAAGATCTCACGGGCGGCTTTCTGGCCGACCTGCCGGGCCAGATAGGCCGAACCGAGGCCGGCGTCGAAAGAACCGACATCGGCGTCGGTCTGCTTGAAGCGGGCGTGCTCACGGGAGGCGATGGTGAGGTCGCAGACGACGTGGAGGGAGTGGCCGCCGCCCGCCGCCCAGCCGTTGACGAGGGCGATGACAGGTTTCGGCATGAAGCGGATGAGCCTTTGGGCCTCAAGGATGTGGAGGCGTCCGAGCCGGCCCGCCTGCTGGATTCCGGACCGCGGCGGCAGTCCGGCCGGACCGCTCCCGTCGTCCGAAGCCGCCGCCGCGCCTGCGCTGTCGGCCTTGCCCGGCCCGCCGCCGGCTTCTTCTGGCGTGTTGCCGGTTGCGCGTTGGCCGTCAGCGGCGTCGGCTGGCCCGCTGCCGGCTCGGCTCGGCGTGTCGCCGAAGCCTCCCGGCCGGCCGTCGCTTCCTCCCGTGTCGTCGGTTGCGGCCGCCGCTGGGGCGTATTCATAGCCGGCCTTGCCCCGTATCCGCTGGTCGCCGCCGGAGCAGAAAGCCCAGCCGCCATCCTTCGGGGACGGTCCGTTGCCGGTCAAAAGGACGCAGCCGATGTCGGCGCTGACGCGGGCGTGGTCGAGCGCGGCGATGAGTTCGTCCACGGTGTGGGGCCTAAAAGCATTGCGGACCTCGGGGCGGTCGAAGGCGATGCGGACGACGGGCTGGGCGATGGCGCGGTGGTACGTGAGGTCGGTGAACTCGAAGCCTGGCACTGGCGCCCAGTCGGCGGGTCGGAAGGGGTTGTCCATGGGCCCGAGAGTACCGGGCCAGCCTCGTGGCGAGGAGCGCGCCGCCGATCAGATTGCCCAGGGGTCCGAGGGCGCCAGATGGCGGGAGTCTGCGACGACGGTCCGGTCGGGGAGTGTGGGCCCGAGGGCTGCCGTCAGAAGGGTTCGGGAGCGTTGCGATCCGGGTCGGCGGCGGCCAGGCTCACCGTTTGGCGACGAGTGGGAGAAACACTTCATCGACGATGGACGCGGTGACGTCGTCGGGCACGGGGCTTAAGGTCATCAATAGTTCTTGCCGGTAAAGGTCGAACGGCACTTGGACCACTCGCAAAGTGAGCTTGTCGGGGTCGGCTTCGCCGCGCGCGACCGCGCGGTCGAGGATCGTCTGCATGGGATTGTCGTGATCCGACAGGAAGGCGTTGTGCAATTCGGCGATGCCCGTGCCGGTCTCAGCGTGGTAGCCGCCCAGTTGCAGGATCATTTGCACGCCGATCCGCGCTCTTGTCCGGTTCAGGCGGCTCAGCAGTTCGATCACATCACCTCGCAGCGTGCCCGTGTCCGGGATTGGCGCCTGCTGTTGGGCGCCGGCCCGCGTGGCCGCGGCCTGGATCAAGTCGGCTTTGCCCGGCCAGCGTCGGTAGACGACAGCCCGGCTCGTGCGGGCGCGCTCGGCGACAGATTCGATGGTGAAGCGGTCGTAGCCCTTGTCGAGGAGTTCCTCCCAGGCCGCGTCGAGCAGGGCGGCCTCGAGCGCGGCGCCGCGGCGGCGTTTCGGAGCCGGGCTCTGAGGGTCATCGCTAAGAGTCATCGTGTTTCTTCCGCTCGAATTTTGGTCTACGATACGAATCGTATCTAAAGGAGGGTCTCATGTCCGCCGCGAAAGCCGATCAGGCCAAGGTCGACCCCGCTGTCTGGCGCACGGTGGGAGCCGTGCTCGTCGGCGGGCTGGCGGTGCTGTTCGACACGACCATCGTCGCCGTCGCCTTGCATACGCTCGCGACCGAGCTGCACGCCTCCGTCGCGGTCATCCAATGGGTGACCACCGGCTATCTGCTCGCCTTGGGTGTGACGATCCCCATCACGGGTTGGGCGCAGCGGCTGCTGGGCGGCAAGCGGCTCTGGCTGATCGCCCTGGCTTTGTTCCTTACCGGGTCGATCCTGTCGAGTCTGGCCAGGAGCGCCGGCAGCCTGATCGCCTTCCGCGCCGTGCAGGGTGTCGGCGGCGGGATCATGCTGCCGCTCATGTCGACCTTGGTCGTGCAGGCGGCGGGCGGCAAGAATCTCGGCCGGATCATGTCGGTCGTGAGCCTGCCCGCGGTGCTCGGGCCGATTCTCGGCCCTGTGGTCGGCGGGCTGATCCTAGAACACCTGCCTTGGCCGTGGATGTTCTGGGTGAACGTGCCCTTCTGCGTCGCCGGGTTCGTGCTCGCCCAGATCACGCTGCCGAAAGACGGCCCGGTGCGGCGCGCGCCGCTCGACGCCGTCGGCTTCGCGCTGCTGGCGCCTGGCCTGGTCGGCCTGCTGTGGGGGGTTTCGAACTCCAGCGAGGCCGGCGGATTCGGCCGAAATGACGTCCTCTGGCCGCTTGGCGCCGGGCTCGGGCTGCTCGCCGCTTTCACACTCTGGAGCCTGCGGCGCAAAACCGGGGCACTGGTCGACGTGCGGCTGTTGAAACATTGGCCGCTCGCCTCGGCCTCCATGCTGCTGTTCTTGTCCGGCATCACTTTGTACGGCGCGATGATCCTCTTCCCGCTGTACTTCCAGCAGCTACGCGGCACGACCGTGCTCACAGCCGGTTTGCTGCTCATACCGCAGGGCCTCGGCACGCTCGCGAGCCGATCGCTGGCGGGGAAACTCTCCGATGTCATGGGAGCGCGCTGGCTGGTCCTGACCGGTTTCCTGATCGCGCTGCTGGGCACAGCGCCATTCGGACTCGCCGACGCGAACACCAACGGGCAGTGGCTGCTGGCGGCGCTCCTAGTGCGCGGCGTCGGCCTCGGCGCCGTGACGATTCCGCTGATGGCCCTCGGTTTCCGCGGCCTCGAACCCGCCCAGACCCCTGACGCGAGCATCATCACCCGGATCGCCAGCCAAGTAGGCGGCTCGTTCGGCGTGGCCGTGCTGGCCGTGATCTTCACCGGCGCAGCCGCCGGCGCCGCCACGGCCGTTTCTCTGGCCAGCGCGTTCCAGCACTCGTTTCGGTGGGCGATCGGATTCACTGGCGCTGGCGTGCTGCTTTCCCTCACGCTGCCCGGCCGCCTTGCCGATGCGACAGGGGTTTCGCCGCCGACCCCGGCGCCTGCCCCGGGCCCCGGTCATCTGGAGGGCGTCCATGACCGTCGGGCGCAGACCCCGGCGCCTGCCCCAAGTCCTGCCAAAGATTCCGAGGAGGCAAGACGGCGACCCCGGTCAAAGTGAGGGCCTCACGCGGCGCTTCAAACGAAGTCAAAGCCGTCAGCGCGCGTTGTTCGCGGCGCGGCCGGATGGAAGGGCGGGCCTTTAGCCGGTGGTCTGGGTTGTTTCCCGACGTTCTCGGCGCGGCCGACTGGAAGGACAACCTTGAACTGCGGCTCGGCGCGGCCTTTCGACGTTCTCGGCGCGGCCGGGTGGAAAATCCGAGGCCCCAGGACAAGGCCAGGCCACTGGGCGTAGGCAAGGTCCTTTCCTCAAGGGCCGCTTACGCGGGGAAGACCCTCCGATAGGCGAGTTGTTAGATGGGCTTAAGGGAATACCCCCGCTTCGGCGGGGTCAGCGGTTGACGTTGAGGACCTGGATCTCCCCGACGTGGTAGACCCCAGATTGCCGCGGTTCGACCAGGAAAACCTCGTCGCCGGACTGGCTGCCCAGGCGCCAGCGGAGGCGGGCGTAGGTCGCGGCCGTCACCTCGTAGTCGCCCTTTTTCAGATACGTGTGCGTGCAACCGTCGGGCGGGACCGTCGGCTCGTGGATACGGCCGGTCGGGTCGGAGCCGAGGCCGTCGCAACGCATTGTTTCGTTGTCACCGGTGTCGTAATCGATGAAAGCCAAGGACACGTCCGCCCAGAGGAGCCAACCGTCCACCTGGGTGGTTTCGCTCGCTGGCGTGGCGATCACCCCCGTGGGGTTCTTCGCCCAGAACCAAACGGGCACACCGACAACTCCCATGACCTCTGGCCTGTCGGGGTTGACGAGGCCGCCGGGAAAGACGCCGAGGTCGGGCGAGACCACAGAACCGTGGAGCGCGCCGGTCTCGAACAAGCCGCCGAGGGCCGCCTCGATGGCGTTGGAACCAGGCTCGGGAGAGGTCGTCGCCGACCAGTAGACATTGTTGGAAACGACGTTGCTGTAGGCGTCGAAGAGGTAGCAGTTGAGGAGATAGCCGGTCGTGCGGCCGTGCCAGCGGCCGGCCCAAGCCGGGTCGTCCGGATGCGAACTGGCCACGTTGACGTGGCAGCGGCGAGCGCTGTCGAACCAGGAGCCCCAAGGGCCCGCGCACAACAAGGTGACGCCAAGGGCGTTCGTGCAATAGGCCGGGCCGTAGGAGCCCGCGGCGCTCCCGCCGGCGCCGCCGGCCCCGTCGTAGGCGGTGTCTTCGCTGCAGGTGACCGTGACGCTCCAACCGCCGCCCCACGTGGCCGCAGAGGGAACGCAAGTGCTGGCCGACGCCGCCGGGGCAGTCCCGACGACGGTTGCGGCGGCTGTCAAAAAGACCGTCAGCGCGCCGCCCAGCCAGCGTTTTAACATGCCGTGGAGCCCCCCTCGTACACGACCACCCGCCAGCCCAAGGCGTCCAGGCGCTCCAACGTGTAGGTGTAGAGGAGGCGGTCGGTTCCCGGACCAGGGTCAATGCTACCGTCCGCCTCCCGCCGCTCGATTTGCGAGACGTCGTCGCACTCGGTCACGACAACCTCGATACGCCCGTCGGCTGTCGTCGTGACCTTTCCGACGTTCCGTTTGACCGGGATGACCGGGCCGGAGATCGTCCGCCCGGAAGCGTGAAGGGCGATGAATTCGGTCACCAGGGCGCTGTAGGCGGGGTCGGCCGCCACGTCGAGGAGCCGGGTGTAGTCGCCCGACGCCGCGTCGCCGCCGACCGCCGACATGACCTTGTTGAACTCCTCGGTCATCTCGACGGCCGCCCGCTGCTCGTCGCTCCACCGGCCGGTGTCGCCGGCCAAGGCCGAAGGGCTCGGCTGCGGCGACGGCTGGACCGGCGCGGCGCTAGACGGCGCGACGCTGGCGGGGGCAGGCGCTGGCGGCGGCTCGCCCGCGCAACCGGACAAGCTGAAGACAAATAAGCCGCTTAAGAAGAGGACGGCCAAGGGGGCGCGGGCTGGCATCACGCCAGGCTAGTGTTTTGGTGAGACAGCCAGCTCGCGGCCGCCTTTTCGCGGCCGTCCCGCTGGCGAGGTCTTTTGAAACGGCGGCTAAAACCTCAATTGACGCGGAGCGGCCGGGCGATTCCCTGGCCGGCCGCCTGGAATGTCCCGCCGAGGAAGATCAGGTCGTAGGGCAGGCGGCAGGTCGCCGTGATGGCGCCGTCGGCGGCGTAGGCGATGGCTTCTTCGCCGGCGGCCGGCAGGCAGCCGCTGGCGGCGAGGTAAGCCTCCGCCCGGTCGCGGGCCTGGAGTTGGTTGACCGTGACCGTGGTCGAGGACAAGGTGCTGATGTCGACCCATTGGCCGGCCAGGCGGGCGCCTTCGCGGGCGATGGAGTCGGCCCGCTGCGTGGCGTGGATCATGGCGCCGCCGTCGATGACGAGACCGACGGCGGCGAAGGCGGCGCTGGCCATGATGGCGGCCCACAAAGTCACCGCGCCCCGGTCGCCGCCAGGCCTACGGGTTGTCTTCGGCGCCACGCTCATCGGGGGGTCCTTCCTGTTCGGGATCGGCTGGCACGGGTTCGCCGCCAGGTCCGGCGTCTGCCTCGGCCGGTGGGCTGATGGTTTGTCCTACGGGAGCCTAGCCGCTTTGCCTGCCGCTCATTCTGGCACGGTCCGCCGTCGGCCAGGGCTCTTTTCAACCGAGGCGGCGGGGCTGCTGCCGTAGTAGGGGCGTGACGCGATAATTAGAGTTATCGCGTCAGTCTGGCACAATGATGGCATGAGCAGGGCTGTTGACGATGTGGTGTTGACGATCTCGCCGGAGATGGTGAGGATCAACAGTTCGATGGACGCTGACTGGGTGAGCGCGTTCGTGGAGTTGGCGCGTGAGGCCGCCGCCGCCGGGCAGTCGGTGCGGGTCTTGCCTGTGGAAATCACCTATACGCCCGCCGAAGCGGCGAGGATGGTAGACGTGTCAAAGGCGACCGTGTTGCGTCGTATCAAAGACGGGACGGTCAAAGCCTCCAAGAGAGGGGCGCACTACCGCGTTCCCGCGTCAGAGGTCGAACGGTATCGGCGCTCGTTGCTGCGCCAGATGGCGACGCTGATGGCCGACGACATCGACTTCGAGGTTGAGGCGACTGATGGCTCCGGCGTCTGAGCGCGTCGTTTTCGTAGACGCCGACGTCCTCGCCCATCCATTGATCCGCAGCCTGCTGCTGTTGTCCTCTAGATATGACGTGTGCGGGTTTGTCCCCCGGTGGTCGCTCGCTGCCGAGGCAGAAGCCGACAGGGCTTTAAATAAGCAGTGGAGCCGCATGGCGGCCCGTCCAGTTGGCGCAGTCCGGTCTCGTCCGCGCAGTGTGGCACAGCTACGCCAGGACCCTGTTTCCACGGACTGGGCGGCCCAGGTGATTGTCGGTCCTGCCACTGATGGAGAACTGTCTGCCATGGTGGACACGAGCCCCTCGGACCGGCACATCCTGGCTGCGGCCCACCAGGCTGGAGCCAAGGTTGTGGTGAGCCAGAACGTACGGGACTTCGGGCGTGCTGACTTGGCGCGTTTGAATATGTTGGTGTCCCACCCCGACGTGTTCTTGAGTGCGATGCTTCCAGGGCCGGTCTATCGGGCCGTCTTGACGGAGTTGGCGGCGACGCGCTCACGCGAGCCGAAGACTCCCGCTGCGATCTGGCGGCAGATCGGGAGGACTCTGCCCAAGCTGACGTCGGCGACGCGCGACGAGTTCCCTGACGTTGAACCAGACCCACCCGTGAATGCGCCGGCCGAGGTGTTTCGGGGAAGCCGGTGTCTGCTTTGCCAGAAGACGCTGAACGACCCGGAGTCGTTGGCGGCAGGGATCGGCCCGGAGTGCCAACAGAAACAGTGATGGATTTGAGCGCGTCTGTCGTTTGTGAAGCTTGGGGCGGTTGCGGCCGCCGGTTTGAGGCTCGGCTGGCTTGTCCGCGGAAAAGCAACCTGTCGCATATCGCCACATGGCCAGCCAAGGTGTCGGGTGACAGCGAGGGAGACTTCAGAGCAGGTTGGCGAAACGGAGCAAGGCGGGGGCGGCCAGGATGGCTAGGAAAGCGATGGCCAGCAAGGCGGTGACCCCGGACATGCGTTCGCCGACGCGGTTGGCCTCGGCCAGGTTTTGAGCTAGGCGGGTTTGGCGCAAGGAGACGGCCTGGGCCCGCAAGGTCTGATAAATGGCGCCGCCATCCTCGCCGGAGACCCGCATGACAGCGGCGAAATTCTCCAGTTCGGGCAAGCCGATCTTCTCGCCCAGGCGGTTGAGGGCGTCCCAGGGCGACTCACGCTGAAGAGAGGACAGGCGTAATTCTTCGGCGATGCGTTGGAACATCCACGAGTCACCGCCCTCGGCGGCGATCTCCATGGCTTGGCGGGTGCCGGTGCCGGCCCGGTGCTCCGTGCCGACGAGGTCGATGTAGACGACGAAGCCGTAGGCGAACTCGTCCCGGCGGGCGTGGGCGCGGTTGCGGAGGTCGAGCAGCGGCAGATAGCTGGCGCCGGCGCCGAGAGCCAAAGCGACGGCCAAGGGGACGAGGATGGGCGGCCGCAAACCTAGGGCGACGCACAGGACGCTGAAAACGGTTGTGAACGCGAAACCGCTGACGCCGAAGATGGCGCGGCGGGCCAGGTAGCGGTGCGGCGGCAGGCGGAGGAGGTCGAGGTCGGCTGTCGGCATGGAGCCATTGGGCAGCAAGCGCATGAGCCAGTGGCCGAGGCGGTCCTCCCAGGCCGCCGTCGGGCCAGCCGCCGGCCGGCCGGCGGCGGAGGACCAACGCTCCTCGGAGGTCATCTTGTCGAGGAAAGCCGCCAGGTCCGGGCGGGGCGGCACGGCGTAAGCGAGCAAGAACGTCAAACCAAGCCCGATCAAGGCGCCGCTCAACAGCGACCACTGGGTAAGCGTAGTTTCCAAGGCGGTCATGGGCGGGCTTCGGCGGAAGGGGCGTCGGCTTTGAGGAAACGCGGCGGCAGCGGGGTCCGCGACATCAGACGAAGCTGTACGAGGATGCCCACGAAGACAGCCAAGATGACAAGGGCGACGACCTGGCCTACGGGAGTGCGGTAAGGGGCGATGTAGGAGCCGGCGAAGGTCAAGGCGGCGACCATGAAAACGGCGATGAGGGTGACGCCGCGGGCCGTCGTGCGGTTTGCGGCGCGGCTGGCGTCGACCTGCTGGCGGGCCTTGACCTCCTCGGAAACCGACTCGGCCAGATCTTGGAGGACGCGGGCCAGGCCCTCCCCTTGGCGTTTGGCGCCGAGGATGAGAGAGGCGACGATCTGGTCGCCGGTGGCGTCGTCTAGGTCGTCGGCGAAACGGGCCAAAGCCTGAGGCGTCGGGGTGCGGGCGCTCAAGGCGCCGACAAGGCGGGCGACCTCCTTGTGCAAAGGCGGCGGGCAAGAACGCAGCGAGCGCTGCAAGGCCTGCTCCAAGCTCATGCCGGCCACTAAGACGCCCGCCAGGTTCCGGGTCCACTCCTCCATCGCCTTGAGGCGGCTGATCTGGCGCAGCTCGTCGCCGCGGCCGAGCAGCCATGGCACCCCGAGGAGGGCGGCCGGGAAAACCAGGATGGCGATGGCCCAGCCGCTCAGCAAGGCGGTTGCGACACCAGCTGCGAGGCCAGCCAAGAAGAGTATTCGGCGGCGGCTGGGGACCCGCCGCCAGCGCCGCAGCAGGCGCGCGCCGCCGGTCGGCCGGCCAGGGAAAGCCGACACCTTGATAAGGCCTACGACAAGGGCTAACAGGCCGAAGCCGAGAAGACCGGCGCCGATCAACGCGGCGTATTCAAGGCTCACGGCGCCCTCCGGGCAGACGAAACGGCGCGGCCGCCGGCGGCCGGGCAGACGGCCCGGCTAGGCGGCGGCGGACCAGGCGGCGCAGCGGCAAGGCGGGTCACAAGCCAGCCTCCAATTTGTATTGGCGTGATTCGGCGTTGAAAGAGGCCTCGTCGAAGCCGTGGGACGCCAGATCCCGGAAATGATCGGGCATGAAAGCGGCCCTAGCTGGACCGGCCGCGCCGGGCGGGCGGGTGAAGACGTCCGTGAACTCGATCCCCTCGGCCGTGAAGCCGACGGCGACGATCTCGGTGACAAAACGGCGGCGCTGACGGCCGCTTGTCTCCGCTTTGATGTAAACGACGAGCCGGATCGAACTGCCGAGAGCCCTCAACGCGTAGGCCTCTGAGACGCCGGTTTCCATGGCGCAGGTGACGAGCTTGTCGATGGCGCCGCGGGCGGATTGGGAGTGAGTCGTCGACAGCGAGCCCGTGCCCGACTGCATGGCCTTGATCATGCCGATGATCTCGCGGCCCCGGACCTCGCCCACGATGACCCGGTCGACCGACTGGCGGAACGACTCGAACAAGGCGTCGTCAACGGTGAAAGCGCCGGCCCGGCTGCCGTCTCGGCGGGCGTCGCCGTGGCCCTGGCGCTCCTGCCAGGCTTTGACCACCCAATGCTGGTCCGGTTGTTCGTGCAGACGCAGCTCGAAATCGGTCTCGATCGTGGCGATCGGTTCAGCCGGTGGGATCTCGCCGCACAAAGCCCGTACGAGAGTCGTCTTGCCGGCCCCCATCTCACCGGCCACGACGATGGAATAGTTGCAGCGGACGGCGGCTGACAAGAAGGACGCCATTACGGGGGTGACGGTGCCCAAGGCGACCATGTCGTCCAGGCTGGCCCGGCGGTGGCGGTGAAGGCGGATCGTGACATCCGGCTCGGCCGTGACACCGCCGTAGGTGGCGTTGAGGCGGCCCACGCCAAGGTCGAGGTTGAGGACCGGTTGAGCCGGGTTGAACGCCCGCGGCGGGTCGGCCCGGCCAGCGATGAACTGGAGGAATTCGATCAGCTCCTCGGAAGACTCGGCCACCGACGGGCCCGGTTCCAAGGTCTGCCCGGCCCGGCGCAGCCAGGTCGTCCGGCCGTGGATGTGGATGTCCTCGACCGTCGGGTCGTCGATGAGAGGCTGGATACGGCCGAGCTTGAACAACATGTTGAAGACATCTTGCGCGACCTGGCGTTGGGTCTCCTCCGCCCAGGACAACTGGCCGTCGAGCATCATGCGGCCGATCTGGTTGACGATGCCGGCGCGGATCAGCCGCCGCGCCAACTGGTGGCGCTCCTCCTCGGGCATGGCGTCGAAGCCGGCGACGTCGGCCAACTGGGCCGCTGCCTCGTTGCGGAGTTGGACGACGGTGGTCCAGGTGTAGGAGGGGTCGGCGCCGGCCGAGTCGGCGGCGCCAAAGGCGGCCCAGGCGGTGGCGGCGGGGACGGAAAACGGCGGCCGGGGGCGGGCGGCGGTCAGGAAGGCCGCCCGCTCGGCTTCGGCCAAGGCGAGGGCCGCCGGCGGCGGCGGCGGGCCGAGGCTGACCGTCATCGGGTCGGCCGGCCCAGGCGGCGGCAAGGGGGAGAGCGGAGACGATTCCGGCGGCCCGTCCTGGTCGGACAGACCGGTTGGGGAGAGCGGACCGGGCGGATCGGAGGGGTTGGACAGGGGCGAGGGGAATGGGTACGGCGGGTTGTGAGGGTCGGACAGGTCGGTTGGGAAGAACGGGCTGGGCGGGGCCAGGGGGTCAGACAAGTCGGTTGGGAAGAACGGGCTGGGCGGAGCTAGGGGGTCAGACGGAGCCAAAGGGAACGGGCCCGGCGAGCTGAACGGGTCGTGAGGGCCGAATGGGGCTGCTGCGGGCTGCTGCGGCGGCCAACCGTTGGGAAGCGAGCCGTCAAGGCCGCAGGATTCCTGGGGCGAGGCTGTGGCGGCCAGCGCCGCGCCAAGGTCGGGAGGCCTTGGAGGCAAGATGTCGGCGGGACCGGGCAGCGTCGGTGGAAACGGGCCGGCGGGATCTCGGGCGAAAGCCGCCAAGCGGGCCGCCACGGGCGACAATTCTGGGGCGGTTGAGAAGTCGGCGGCGGGAGCGGGGATTTCCGGGGCCGCCGGCGTGGCGCGCTGTGGGCGCAGCGACGACGCCGCGCGCTGGGGCCGTCGGGAAGGCGGCGGTCCGCCAGGCAAGCGGGGGGCCGCGGCCGGCGCCGGACCGTCGGACAGGAAGGGGATTTCGGACAACGGTTGGGCCGGCTGCTCTTCCGGCGGCTCAGGCGGCGGTCCGCTTTGATTGGTCATGCGGCGCCCCCCGTAGGGCAGGCGAGGTGGAAGCGCGGCCGGTGGGACGCTCCTTTGGCTGTCCTCATGCCGGCGCCCCCTGGTCGGCTAGGCGGGCCAGAGAACCAGCCGCCGACTTGAGAGCCCCGGCCAGACGTTCGGGGTGGCGCCAACGGCGGTCGGGCTCTGCTCCTTCGGCGAAAACTTGAGCCCCCCTGGGGTCGAGGGGCAGCTCGGCCCGGACGGGCAAGCCGAGGTAGCGGGCGATGTCTCGGGCCGGGTAATGGTGGCCGGGGCCGATGAGCAGGAGGCCGCCGGCGGCGCCGTATTGCTCGGAGGCGTGGGCGATGTGGCGGGCCGCGCCGCGCGCCGTGCCGATGGCCGGCAAAGTGCAACGGGCCACGAGGAGGCTGAGGGCGGCTGACGCGACGAGACTCGTGGGGAAGTATTCGAGGCCGAAGCGGCCGGCGTCCACGATGACGTCGATCCCAGCCTGGCCGAGGCGGCGGAACTCGTCGGCCAGCTGCTCCCAGGCCCCAAGCATGGCGGTGGCCTGGCGGTGGGCCGTCACCGAAGCGATGAGGCGCACATCGTCTCGCCCGGGGCAGAAAGGCAAGCCGAGGCCCCAGAGGGTCGAACTGAGATGGCCTTGCTGGAGGGCGAGGGCGAGGTCGATGACGGTCCGGCTGGGCGCCTGTTGGCCGCGGAGATAGCCAGGGAGGATGCCCGACGAGCCCGTCGGATCGGCCTCCACGACCAGCGCCGACCGCGGCCAAGACAGGGCCAATCCCACCGTCGTGGCGGTGACGCCGGGCGAACCGCCGCCCGACAGAAGCGTGATGAGGGCCACGGTCAGCCCTCAGACTCGAAGTAGACGGCCAGCTTGCCCAGGGCGGACAGGCGGGTCAACGTCGCGGCGGTGGCCGTCGGGACGGAAACCGTCAAGGCGACCTGAGTGTCCGTCACGGCGGTCACGGCGACGACAACGGCCTCGTAGATGCCATCGGCTTCGAAAACCGAGGTCTCCTTGTCGTCGGAGAACGCGACCAAGGCGATGGGCTGGCCGAGGCGGGGGACGATGCCGGGCATCTGCTGGCCGAGCGTCAAAGGGACGCCGACGAGAGCCTGGTCCGGCTCGGGCGACAGCTTCTCAGACACCGCCTCGGGCACGACCAGCCCGCCGGCGGACAGGTCCGAGACGACCCGTTGTCCGACGAGGGACTCCAAAGAGGCGGCGGGGATGGTCCGGAGGCTGGGGTCGGGCCGTATCTCCACGGTCACGAGGTCGGTTGCTTTGAGTATCTCGCCGCGGGGGACGTCGACGCGGGCTGCGACAACTTGAATGGTGTCTTTGAGCATGGCCACGACGTACCACATGACGACGGCGCCGACGACGATGAGGACGATGCCGAAGGCGATGAGCAGGGGCCGCCGACGCAACTTGGGCGGTGCGACAAGAGGGGTGTCCGGTTTCCCGGGCGTAGGCAAAGCGGGAGGCTGTGCCTTGAAAATTTTCGGCGTCACTCCGGTTCCCTTTCCGTCGTCTTAGCGCCGTCCGCCGCCGTCCGGCGCTCGCTGCCTTGACGGCAGGCCGGCCACGGGGCGGAGAAGGAGGTCAAGTAAGCATTATTCACGATTAAGGGCAGCTTGGCACATCGGACTGTGATTTTGGACCGCCGGACCGCCGGTTTCAGTTTTTCTTTCGGCCCGGCGGGACGCGGGTTTCCCTTTTCACCGGCGTGGCAAGACGGAGTAGACGTGGGAAACGGCCAGCGGACAGGCCGCTTTCGGGGGCCGGGGTTCGGCTGGGCTACTGCGCCAACCCGTACAACCGGTCGCCCGCGTCGCCTAGGCCGGGGACGATGTAGCCGCGGTCGTTGAGGCGCTCGTCCACCGCTGCTACGACGAGAAGGAAAGGCACCCCGAGGTCGCCTGTCAAACTGTCGATCCGGTCCAGCCCCTCGGGGGAGGCTAAAAGGCAGATCGCCGTGATGTCGTCAGCTCCCCGGTCGACGAGGAAGCGGACGGTCGCGGCGAGCGTGCCGCCGGTCGCCAGCATGGGGTCGAGGACATAGCACTGGCGGCCCGACAAGTCATGGGGCAGACGCTCCGCGTAGGTGAACGGCTCCAAGGTGGCCTCGTCGCGGACCATGCCGACGAACCCGACTTCAGCGCAGGGTATGAGGCGCGTCATCCCCTCCAACATGCCGAGCCCGGCCCGCAAAATGGGCACTACGAGCGGCCACGGCTTCGACAAAGCCACCCCGGTGACGGGAGCGACCGGAGTGGTGACCGCGTGCGGCTGGACTCGGACGGTGCGCGTCGCCTCGTAGGCCAAGAGCATGACGAGCTCGTCGACCAGGTGGCGGAAGGTCGGCGAATCCGTCTCGGCCGACCGCAGCAGGGTTAACTTGTGAGCGACCAAGGGGTGCTCAGGGACGCGTAAATCCACGGGGACGAGCATTCCATACGGCCGCCCGGGCCGCCGAACCGGCCGGGCCTCGGGCAGGTGGAGGTCAGGTTTCAGCAGTCTGGAACGGCATCCTGGCTTTCGGCCGGGCCTCGGGCGAGGGGGGGGGTCAGCTTTGCGGGCGCTTGGGCCGCAGCGTCCGCACGAGCCGGGCCCTGTCAAGGTCCTCCCAAGTCGGGCCCAAAACCAGCTGGCAGCAGGTGGCGGTCGGGAAGCTGGCGGCGATGTCCGCCAAAGCCTGCGGATCGCTCGTCGCGGCGTCAGCCAGCCCCCAGACGGCGCTGGCGATCGTGGGATTGTGCCCGCAGACCAGCGCTACAGACTTGTCAGTCGGCAACGACCGCACGCGCTCCAACAGGGTGGACGGGCCGGCGTCGTAGAGGGCGTCGTCTGCCTCGACCGGCGCCAGGAGGCCGAGTTCCGCGACGGTCTGGCGGGTGCGGGCGGCGGTGGACACGAGGATGTGCTCGACGCCGCTGCCGGCCAGCATCGCCCCGACCAGCCGGGCCTGCTCCCGGCCGATGGCGTCGAGAGGACGGAACTTGTCGCCGAGCGCGCCGGAAGCGGCGGCGTGGGCGTGCCGCATGAGATAGAGGGTTTTCGCGCGAGACGCCATGAGACCACCGTACCGGCGGCGCCAACCCGCGGACCGAAACAGCGCGCCAAGCCGTCGGCAGACCGGCCGGCCTTTGCCGGCAACCCAGTTTCGAACGGCTACCTGCTCCGTGCCTTCGGCGGCCTGGGCGAAGTCTTGGGGACAGGGCGCGCGGGCCCAGATGACGGGCCCGAAGACGTGCGCGCCGGCCAGGGACGGGTGGCTGCGGCCAAGGTGGCGAGCCTTGGGAAGGCCGGGCGCGCAAGTTGGAGGGCGGCCGCGATGGCCAAGACGGGGAACCGGCGGCCGCGCGCCTGTCAGCTCCTGCGGGCCCCTGATTCGGGCCGATGGCCCGCAGGAAGGCGCGGGTCAGGTTTGGGCCGGGCGGACGGCGACGGCGACGTCGCGGACGACCGATGAGTCGACTCGGTGGGCGAGGTCTCGCCAGGGTCCGTCGTCGCGCAACTCCAGCCCGGCGTAGGCCAAAATCTCGGCCAGGCCGGCCCGCGGCAACGTCAACGTGTTCCAGGACAAGCCGAGCGCGCCGCCGGGGGCCAACTGGCTGGCCCAGACCGGGATAGCCTCACGCAGCAACTGGGCCGCCGAGCGGTCACGGCTGGCGGCGTTCCGGCCGTCGCGGGCCCCGTGGACTATTCCGTAGGGCGCGTCGGTGACGATCGCCGCAAAACGTTTTTTGCCGAAGAGGGCGGCCGACCGCCTCGTGTCGCCCGTGAAAACCGTCAGCTGGCGCGTCCCGCCGGGCAAAGCCGCCTCGACGTCGAGGCGCTTGCCGAGGCTACGGCCTTCGCGCCTGACCGGGCTGACCGCGGCGCTGTGCTTGAGCCGTTTGCGGCGCAGGTAGGTCTTGAGGTAGGCCGCCAAGGCTTCGACCGCCTTGACGTCGGCCTCGACCCCCGCCGCGTCGAGTCCGCGCAGCCACGCCGACAACAGCGTCGTGCCCCGTCCGCACAGCGGGTCGAGCACCGTCGCCGGCCCTGGAGCCGTGACCTGGGACAGCGTGACGTTGAGAAGCAGGCGGGTGAACTGCTCGTTCGTCTTCCCCGCGTACTTCGGGATCGTCACGAGGTCGTCGTCGCCTTGCCGGGGGTCGGGCAAAGCGACAGGCACGAGGGTCGGCTCCGGCCGGCCGGCCGCCAACGGGCCGGAGCCGGCTGGCGGGCCGGCTTGGAACAGGGCCAAACAGGCCGACAGGCGCCCGACCGCCGCCAGGTCGAGTTCCGAAGCGGCGGCGTGCAGATACGGCACCCCGGCGATGGACGCCTCGGCGGCGGCCGTGCCCGTCGTGATCGCCCACTCCGCCGCGGCGAGGCGCGGCGCCTGGTCTGCGTACACACGGTTCGCCGCCGGCGCCAGCAGGCACAGCCAGTCGCCTGGCTGCGGCTGCGCCTGCTCAGGCGCGACCGCTGGCCCCGCCGTTGGCGTGGCTTCGGTCACGCGAGGTTGACGTGGTGCGCTTCGTAAGGGGTGCCCTTGGCCCGCTCGTACGACGCCAAGATCTCCGCCTCGGCGGCGATCCGGCCCGCCCAGGTCGCCCCTTCGACGGATTTGCCGGGCTCGAGGTCCTTGTAGACGGTGAAGAAGTGTTGGATCTCCAGGAGTTGGTAGTCCGGGATGTCCGTGATCTCCTTGAGGTGGAACTGCCGGCTGTCGGCGGTCGGCACGGCTATGACCTTGTCGTCGCCGCCCTTCTCATCCGTCATCCGGAACATGCCGATGGCCCGGCACTCGATGAGCGCGCCGGGGAAGGTCGGTTCCGGCACGAGCACGAGAGCGTCCAACGGGTCTCCGTCGAGCCCCAGCGTGCCCTCGATGAAACCGTAATCGGATGGGTACTGGGTCGAGGTGAAGAGCGTCCGGTCGAGACGTATGCGGCCGGTTTTGTGGTCGAGCTCATACTTATTTTTGGAACCGCGCGGAATCTCAATGGTGGCGTCGAAGACGAGTCCGCCCGACGGTCCGACGTTCTCGAACTTCAGTGAGTGCCGCGCTTCGCCGCTGAGTGGCACAGCCGCCTCCTACGATGTAGTCGCGCGCGTCATGACGACGCGAAATCAGACCCAACAATAGGGTGCGGAGGCGCCGATGGCATACTCGCGGACGCAGCGGCTTGTCCGCCGGGTCGTCATGCCCCTGTTCGCCGTCGCCGTCGTGGCGCTGGCGGCCGGTTTGGGCGGGCCGGCTTTGCTGAGAGCCTCCGGGTTGGCTGTGGACGGGGGCGAGCCGACGCTCGACCCTCTGCGCTATGCGACCCCGGCCCCTACGCCTGTGCCCGTCGAAGCGCCGCCCGCGGCGCCGGCGGCTTCCCTCGGCGGGGCCCTGCCCGACCTGGCCGCCCTCCAGACGGCCATCGGCGCCTTGCCCGGGCCGACGGGGCGGACGGCTTGGGCCGTCGTCGACCCGACGACCGGGCGGCCTCTGGCCGGCGCCGGCGCCGAAGACGGCCTCGTCCCCGCCTCGACGCAGAAGCTTTTGACGGCCGCTGCGGCGCTTTCGGTTTTCGGCCCCGACCGGCGTTTCGCGACCACGCTTGTAGCGGTTGAGGGCGGGGCGGTCCTCGTCGGCGGCGGCGACCCCTACCTCCAAACCGCCCCGGCCGACGGCTACCCGGCCTGGGCGTCGCTGACGGGATTGGCCGACGCCGCCGCGGCGGCCCTCCAGGCGGCCGGGACGACGGCGATCCGGTTGGGCTGGGACGACAGCTGGTTCGCCGGCCCGGCCTGGAATGAGAATTGGGACGACGACGACAGTTTGTACGTGACGGCGACGAGCGCCCTGTGGTCTGACCACGGCGTCACCGACGGGATACGCAGCCAAACTCCGGCCGCCGACGCCGCCGCCCGTTTCGCCGACCTCCTCCGAGAACGCGGCATCACGGTCAGCCAGACCGCCTCCCAGCCGGCCCCGGCCGGCGCGGCGGTGCTGGCCGAGGTGTCGTCGCCGCCGTTGAGCGTCGTCATCCAGGAATATCTCTTGTCATCAGACAATGATGTGGCCGAGGTCTTGTTCCGCCAGATCGCCCGCGCCAAAGGCGGCGACGGCTCCCTCGCCGCGGCCCACACAGCCCTGCCTGGCATCTTGTCTGAGCTGGGCCTGTGGGCCGACGGCCAAACAGCCGACGACGGCTCTGGCCTCAGCCGGGCCAACCGGGTTTCCCCTCTCGTTTTGGCCCGGGCCGTCGCTCTGGGCTTGCGCGACCCCGCCTACCGGACCCTCTTGGCCGGTCTGCCCACCGCCGGCGGCGACGGCACCTTGGCACGCCGTTTCAACGACCCTGACGAACAACCCGGCCGGGGCTACGTCCGCGCCAAGACCGGTTCCTTGACGGGAGTCAACACCTTGGCCGGCTTCGTCCAAACCCGCTCGGGGGCCATCTTGGCTTTCGCCTTCATGTCCAATGACGCGTCCGACGACTCTGCGGCGGGCGATTGGGCCGATCAGGCCTGCGCCCTCCTGGCGGCGAGTTGAGCCGGGGCCGTCAGAGCTCGGTTCCCGAGCTGCGGCCCGGCCGGGCGTGAGGGCGGGAACGTCAGGGGTGGCGCTTCCCCGAGACTGCCACTGCGGCCCGGCGGGCGTGAAGGCGGGCCCAAAAGGCGGCCGTATGCACACAGGGCGGGAAATCAGGGGAAGCGCTGCCGTAGGCGGCCGTTGGCAGCCGTTGGCAGTCGGCCGTATGCGCGTGCGGCGGGGAAGCGCGAGCCTCAGCGAGGTCAGCCTGGCCGGGCTGCGGCGGCGTGCCATGATGACGGGATGGACATCAAAGCGCTGCCCAAGGCTGAACTGCACCTCCACATCGAGGGGACTTTGGACCCGGCAATGGTCTTCGCCTTGGCCGAACGCAATGACGTGCCCCTGCCTTGGCGGGACGCCGCCGAGCTTGCGGCCCTTTACGATTTCGCCGACTTGCCCGGCTTCCTCTCCCTCTACTACCGCTGCATGGCGGTGCTGCGGGTCCGCCAGGACTTTTTCGACCTCGCCTACGCCTACTATGCCCGCGCCGCCGCCGACGGCGTCCGCCACGCTGAGGTTTTCTTCGACCCTCAGGTCCACTTGGACAACGGCGCCACCTTGGCCGACGTCATCGGCGGGCTGCGCGACGCCCAGACGGCGGCCGCGGCGGCCTACGGCATCACGGGCGGCCTGATCCTTTGTTTCTTGCGGGACCGCGGCCCTGTCGCCGCCGCCGCCGTTTTGGAGGCGGCCGTCCCCCACCTCGGCGACCTCATGGGCGTAGGCCTTGATTCGGCCGAGGCTGGTTTCCCGCCGGAGCCTTTCGCGGCTGTCTTCGAGCGGGCTGGCGGCCTTGGCCTCCACCGGGTCGCCCACGCCGGCGAGGAGGGTCCGCCCGCTCACATTTGGGGGGCTCTCGACGCGCTCGGGGCCGAGCGGATCGACCACGGCCTACGGGCTCTTGAGGACGAGGCTCTGGTCGCCCGACTGGCCGGCGAGCGCATCCCCTTGACCGTCTGCCCCCTTTCGAATGTCCGCCTACGGGCCGTCCCCGACCTTGGCTGCCACCCTCTCAAGCGGATGCTTGGCCTGGGCCTCAACGCCACCGTCAACTCCGACGATCCGGCTTATTTCGGCGGCTACCTGGCCGACAACTTCATTCAGACGGCCGACGCGCTGGGACTCGGCGACGAGGCGGTCGCAGCCTTGTGCCGCAACTCCATCAAGGCTTCTTTCGCCAGTCCCGAGCGTAAAGCGGCATTGTTAAATGAGCTGGCGGCCGTCCTGACGGCGCAGCGCTGACATGAGGTGCTGCCAGATGAGCCCGAGGTACGGGCGGTTGCGGCCGGGGCACGGCTGTGAGACCGAAGCCTGGGCGGGTGAAGCTGGACACGGACAATGAGACCCACGGACGAGGAGATCGAGGCGCGGGTGGTTGCGGCCGGGGCGCGGCCAAGGGGTCCGGGGCGCCGGCAAGGGCTCCGGGGCGCCGGCTTTGGCCCCGGGGCGCCGGCTTTGGCCCCGGGGCGCGGACGCTGGGGAGCGGGAGGCCGGGCATGGCTCGGCGCGCCCTGAGCCCGGCTTGCCTCGGCTTGGTCCAAGCCGTTGAATCTCAGGTTCCGGCGGCCCTGGCGGCGGCCGGCTGCGGCCGGCTCCGCATCGGTTTGTCCGGCGGCGCCGACTCGCTGGCCTTGGCGGCCGCCGTGGCCTGGGCGGCCGCCCGTCCGTCCGGCGCGTTGGCCCAGGTTCCGGCCGAGGCTGTCGTCGTCGACCACGGCTTGCAGGCGGCTTCCGCGGCGGTGGCGGCCCGGGCCGCCAGCCAGGCCGAAAAGCTCGGGCTGCCGGCCCGGGTGGTCCAGGTGGCGGTGGCGCCGGGCCCGGACGGGTTGGAGGCGGCGGCCCGGGCGGCCCGCTATGACGCTTTGCTGGACGACCCGGCGGCCTTGGTCCTAGTCGCCCACACCCTTGACGACCAGGCCGA